>NZ_CP118157.1:1212247-1515309 GCF_032878875.1 Microbacterium sp. AB
GCGCCGGAGCGGACCGTCGACCCCCGTCGGCCGAGCGCCGACGACGCGACGACGCACCCGTCGATGCCGATCGCGCCGCCGGCCGCGCTGCGCGACGGTCGGCCGCTCGACGGAGGCTCGTAGCCTGGGAGGGGCGCCGCCGGGACGACCGTAAGATCGACATCGTGACCGACCGCGCCGTAGGAGCCCCCGGAACGCCGCGGCGCTACCTGCATTCGCTCTGGCTGCTCTCGGCCCGCGACCTCCGGGTGCGCTACGCGACGAGCTGGCTCGGCTACCTGTGGTCGGTCCTCGACCCGCTCGTCATGAGCCTCATCTACTGGTTCGTCTTCACGCAGGTCTTCCACCGCACCGTCGGCGCCGAGCCGTACATCGTCTTCCTCATGTCCGCGCTTCTCCCGTGGGTCTGGTTCAACTCCTCCGTCGCCGATTTCACGCGCGCCTTCAACAAGGACGCCAAGCTCGTGCGGTCCACCGCCATCCCCCGGTCGATCTGGGTGAACCGCATCGTGCTCAGCAAGGGCGTGGAGTTCCTCTGCTCGCTGCCGGTGCTCGCGCTGTTCGCCGTGTTCGGGGGAGCGACGGTGGGATGGCAGCTGCTGCTGTTCCCGCTCGGCGTGCTGCTGCAGACGGTGCTCCTCGTGGGTCTCGGGCTGCTCGTCGCACCGCTGTGCGTGCTGTTCACCGACCTGGAGCGGACGACGCGCCTCATCCTGCGCGCGCTGTTCTACGCGACGCCCATCATCTACAGCATCGACGACCTGCCCGGCGTGTTCCGCGACGTCGGCGCCTTCAACCCGCTCGCCGGCATCTTCACGCTCTACCGCGCCGGCTTCTTCCCCGAGCAGTGGGACACGTTCGCCGTCGTCGTCGGCGCGATCATGTGCTTCGCGTTCCTGGGCCTCGGCGTGTTCGTCTTCCGGCGCCTCGAGCGCCCGCTGCTGAAGGAGCTGTGATGACGACGACGGGGGACGCGCACGCGATCGAGGTCACGGGCCTCGGCGTGCGCTTCCGGCGCAACCGCCGGGGCCGGCAGAGCATCAAGTCGATGTTCGCGAGCTCGGCGCGCCGGGCGCCGAAGGACGAGTTCTGGGCGCTGCGCGACGTGTCCTTCCAGGTGCGCCCCGGCGAGGCGATCGGCGTCATCGGCCGCAACGGCCAGGGGAAGTCGACGCTGCTCAAGCTCGTCGCGGGCGTGCTGCTGCCCGATGAGGGCGTCGTGACGGTCAACGGCGGCGTGGCGCCGCTCATCGAGATCACGGGCGGTTTCGTCGGCGACCTCACGGTCCGCGAGAACGTGCGCCTCACGTCGGGGCTGCACGGCATGACCAGGGCCGAGGTGGCTCGCCGCTACGACGGGATCATCGCCTTCTCCGAGCTGGAGGAGTTCCAGGACACCCCCTACAAGCACCTCTCGAACGGCATGAAGGTGCGGCTCGCCTTCTCCGTGGTCTCGCAGCTCGACGACCCCATCCTGCTCGTCGACGAGGTGCTCGCGGTCGGGGACAAGGCGTTCCGGGCCAAGTGCTACGCCCGGATCGACGAGCTCCTCGCCGAGGGCCGCACGCTCTTCTTCGTCAGCCACAGCGAGAAGGACCTGCGGCGCTTCTGCACGCGCGGGCTCTACATCCGCGATCACCGGCTCGTGCTCGACGGCCCGATCACGGACGTCGTCGAGGCGTACAACGGCGACAATCCCGTGTGACGGCGTCCGCCTCCCGCGTCCCGGCGGTTCGTCAGCCGGGTGTCGGTACGATGACTCGGGCCGCAGTGGCCTGTGATCGGAAGGAGCACGGCGCGGGATGAGCAATCGTGTGAAGGGCATTGTCCGCCGGATCGCCGACAGTCCGCGGGTGGGGCCGGTGCTGCAGCGCCTCACGGTGCCCTACGCCCCCACCGCCGCCGGGATCAATCTCGTCGTCGCCGAGCACTACGGCATGACCATCGGACGGTCGTTCTCCGACGACGACGAGGCGGCCAGGCATTACTTCCGGGAGGGATGGCGCCTCGGCGTCGTGCCCAACCCGTTCGTCGACGCGCCGGGCACGCGCTTCACCCTCGCGGCGGCCGTCGTGCTCCGCAACGCGCTGGCGGGTCTCGCCCTCAACGCGCACGCGCCCTTCCCGTTCCGCGTGAGCCGCTATGCGCCCGAGGACAACGAGGCCGGCGTCGTCGAGCTGACGAGGCGCGCGCGCCGTGCGCCCGAGAGCGTCATGGTCCGGGTCGGGCCGGCCACGATGTCGTGGCTCGCGTACCTGCAGCGCTGCGCCGAGCTCGCCCCCGCCGCGCAGCGCATCATCGCGCACCGGCTCATGGACATCCCCTTCTACGCCAGCCAGGTCGGCGGCGCGCAGCCGATCACGCTGCACGCCGCCCTCGACGACTACATCGCCAACGGCGAGCTGGACGGGCGGCTCCCGAACCCGTTCTTCGAGGCGGAGTGGTACCACGTCTTCGAGCGGTCGCTCGTGCGCCGAGGCCGCCCCGTGAACCTCTTCCTCGACTTCGTCGAGGGCGGCGAGAAGGCGCAGGCGTCCCCGCACTTCTGGGGGCATCGGTACGCCCAGCGGATCGGCGGCGAGGCCGCGCCCGCGTCGTTGCTCGCGCACTTCCTCGAGCATGCGCCCGCGACCTCCTCGACGCCCTCGAGCGAGGGCGTGGACCCCGTCGCCCGCGAGACGGCCGAGCGGATCGTGCGCGCCCGCACGGCCGAGTACCACCGGCAGGAGTCGATGAAGTGGGCGACGGACCCCGTGCTCGCCCGGCACCGCCGCGCGGGCCGGACGGGCGCGGAGACGGTCGACGGGACGTGCCTCGTCTTCGTCGACGAGCGCCATCTGACGACGCCGGCCTCGGTGGACGCCCTGCGCGCGGTCTTCCGTCAGCGGATCACGGGCCTGCGCGTTGTCATCATCGAGCAGGACGACATCCCCCGTCTTCCCGAGACCGAGGCGCTCATCGACGAGACGGCCGCGCTCGACGGCGTCGCGCGCGCCGACGTGGACGAGACGTTCGGCGCGGTCGTGCGCCGGTTCGTCGAGACGACCCGGCCCGACGGCTGGACGCTCTGGACCCCCGCGCAGAAGTGGGAGGACGACCTGCTGTCCTCCGCGCTGCGGGCGCTCGCCGAGCACCCCGGCGCCCCCGCGGCGGCGGCCGTCTCCGAGACGGCGGCGCAGCCGTGGCTGCGGACCGACGACGCGCTCTGGGTCACCGCGGGCGACGGGGCCGGTGTCGTCTTCGCCGGCTCGGGGGAGCGGGCGGTCCTCCCCGACGCCTCGCTCGACCTCGGCGTGGCCTGGAGAGAGCTCATCGCGCTCGCCGCCTCCGAGACCGCGTGCGTCGCGATCGAGGAGCCGCTCATCCGGATGATCGCCTCGGAGGAGGTCGGCGCGCTCGACGCGCGGGCGGGGGCGAACACCGCGCGCAGCCGTTTCCTCGCCCCCTTCGACCGCACGCCGTCGGACGGCGTCGCCGTTGCCATCCCGACGTTCGAGGACTGGCGGATGACGCTGACGGCGGTGCGCCACGTGCTCGCCACGACGGGTGACGACACGGTCGTGCACATCGTCGACAACGGCTCGCGTCGTCCCGTCACGAGCGTCCTCGACACCGCCTTCGCCGGCGTCGACCGCGTCGTCGTCCGCCGCATGGCGCGCAACACCGACTTCGCCCTGGGCTCCGACGTCGCCGCGTCCGACGCGGCCCGGCGCCTCACGGTCTTCCTCAACAACGACACGGCCGTCCAGCCCGGCTGGCTCGAGCCGCTCGTGGAGGCGCTCGAGGACCCGGGGACGGCCGCCGTGCAGCCGCTCCTCCTCTACGGCGACCGCACGGTCCAGACGGCGGGCACGATCTTCCTGGGAGGGATGTCGATGCCGCGCCATCTTCTCGCCGACGTGCATCCGCTCGACGTGGAGGCCTCCCTCGACGACTACGCGTTCTCCGCGCTCACCGGCGCGTGCCTCGCCGTCCGCTACGACGACCTGCGCGAGGCGGGCGGGTTCGACCCGCACTACGTCAACGGCATGGAGGACGTCGACCTCTGCATGCAGCTGCGCGCGAAGGGCGGGCTGCACGTGCGGACCGCGTCGCGCGTGGTGCACTACGAGAGCCGCACACCCGGCCGTCACAACCATCACTTCGACAACCGCCGCCGGTTCGCCCGCCGGTGGCGGCAGGAGCTCGTGGGAGATCTCGACGACCGCGACGTGCTCGCCGGCAACGCCGTGCAGATCGAGGACGTGCGCTGGCGCGTGCCGGCGGGAAGCCCGCTGTGGGAGCCTGCGATCATCTACGCGCGCACTCCCGCCGCCGTGGTGGACGAGAAGGCCCCGCGCCTGCGCTGGGCGATCAAGACCTCGGCGACCGGCGACATCTCGGGCGACTCCTGGGGCGACACGTACTTCGCCGAATCCCTCGCGGGCGCGCTCCGGCGGCTCGGCCAGGAGGCGGTCATCGACAGGCGCACGGCGCACGACCGGCCGTCGTCGACGTCCTGGGACGACGTGACGCTGACCCTGCGCGGCCTCGAGCGGTACCTGCCGCAGCCGGGTGCGATCAACCTCCTGTGGGTCATCAGCCATCCCGACCTCGTGACGCGGTACGAGCTCGAGAGCGGGTTCCAGCGCATCTACGCCGCGGGCCGCCCCTGGGCCGAGCGCACGAGCGAGCACTGGGGCGTCGACGTCCGGACGCTCCTGCAGGCGACCGACACGACGAAGTTCCATCCGGCCGCGGGGGAGGGCGCCGAGCGCGACGGCGTGCTCTTCGTCGGCCGCACGCGCGGCGTCGCGCGGCCGATCGTGCTCGACACGATCGCGGCGGGGGCGACCCCGGAGGTCTACGGCGACGACGGCTGGGAGCAGTTCATCGACCCGCGCTTCGTGAAGGGCGCCGGCATCCACAACGACGACGTGCCGGCGGCGTACGGATCGGCGGCCTTCGTGCTCAACGACCACTGGTCGGACATGGCCGAGAACGGGTTCTTCTCGAACCGGCTCTTCGACGCCGCCGCGACGGGCACGCGGATCGTGAGCGACGTCGTCCCGGGGATGGAGGACGTCTTCGGCCCGCAGGTGCAGATGTACCGCACCGTCGCCGATCTCAGGCGGCTGCTCGACCCGGAGTCGGATGCGTGGCCGACGGCCGACGAGCTCGCCGCACTCGCCGAGAGGGCCGTCGCGGAGCACTCGTTCGACGCCCGTGCCCGTACGCTGCTGGACGACGCGCTCGCCGCGCGGAAGGAGAGGCGCTGACCCATGCGCGACCCCAAGATCGTCATGACGCTCATGGTGCGCGACGAGGCCGACATCGTCGCGGCGATGATCGAGCACCACCTCGCCCAGGGCGTGGACCTCGTCATCGTCACGGACAACGGCTCCGTGGACGGGACCCGCGAGATCCTCGAGGACTACGCGGGGACGGGCCGACTGGAGGTCCACGACTACCTCGCGCACGACAAGAACCAGACCGCCGTCGTCTCGGGGATGGCCTCGCGCGCGGCGACCGTGCACGGCGCGACCTGGGTGCTGAACGCCGACGCCGACGAGTTCTTCCTCGCGCGGACGCCGGGGCTCACGCTCAAGGACGCCTTCACGGGGATCCCCACGGGGATCGGCTCGTTCCACGCCCCCGTCGTGAACATGACGGGTGAGCCCGCGCGGCGCGGCGCGGCCTTCGGGCGTCTCGTGTGGCGCGACGAGCGCGAGGAGTCGACCCTCATGGAGACCGTCGCCCTGCACGCGCACCCCTCCGCCGACGCGGTGCACGTGGGGAAGGCCGACGTCACGGTGCAGCAGGGGAACCACGGCGTCGACATCCCCAGCATGGGCGCCCCCGACGACCGGTTCGCGATCGAGGTGCTGCACTTCCCGTGGCGCACCTACGAGCAGTACTCGACGAAGATCGTCAACACGGGGCGTTCGTACGACGCCAACCCGACGCTCAACCCCAGCCCGCGCCACCACGGGATGCGCGACTACCGCTTCTGGAAGGCCGGGGTGCTCGAGCCGCTCTACCTCGTGCGCCATCCGGCCGCCGAGCCGGGCGACGGCTTCACGAAGGACGAGCGGGTGCTCGCGTCGCTGCGCGGCCTGCTCGACGGCGGCACGGCGCTCCGTCCGGAGCGTCTCGCCCCGCTGCTCGAGGCGACGTGGGACGGCTACTCGGACGACGAGCGCACGCGGGCCGCGGAGCTCGCGAGGATCGTCATCCCGCTCGAGATCGAGCACATCGAGGCGAGCACGAGGTGGCGCGACCTGTACCGCGGCGAGGCAGCGGTACGCCGTCGCGCCGAGCAGGAGCGCGATGCCGCGGTGGCCGAGCGGGACCGGCTCGCCCGCAACCCCGAGGCCCGCGTGCGCCGCGCCGCCGGCAGGCTGGTCCGCGGGGTGAGGCAGCGCCTCGGGGCGCTGCTGGGATAGTGTTCACGTGATCCGGCCGCGTCCATCCGGCACGGCGACGAGACCCGAGAGATCAAGACGAGAGCACGCTCGATGACCGCCCAGCCCGACCTGACGATCATCGTGCCCACCTTCAACGAGTCTCCGAACGTGGCACCCCTGGTCCGGCGCCTCGAACGGGCGACGACGGGCTTCCGCTGCGAGGTCCTCTTCGTCGACGACTCCTCCGACGACACCCCCGCCGAGGTCGTGCGCGTCGCGGCCGGCTCGACGATGGCCGTGCGCGTGCTGCACCGGGACGAGGCGACCGGCGGGCTGAGCGGGGCCGTGATCGAGGGGCTGCGGGCCGCGGGCTCCGACGTGTGCGTCGTCATGGACGGCGACCTGCAGCATCCGCCCGAGGTCGTGCGCGATCTCGTCGATCGCTTCTCCGCGGGCGACGCCGACGTCGTCGTCGCCTCGCGGTACGTCGACGACGGGTCGTCCGAGGGGCTCGCGGGGCTGTCGCGCAATCTCGTCTCCCGCACGACGACGGCGCTCACGAAGGCGATGTTCCCCCTGCGACTGCGGAGCTGCACCGATCCGATGACGGGCTTCTTCCTCGTGGACCGCCGTCGCATCGACCTCGAGACGCTCCGTCCGCGCGGCTTCAAGATCCTGCTCGAGGTCCTCGCGCGGCAGCAGCTCCGGATCGCCGAGGTGCCGTTCCAGTTCGCCGAGCGGATCGCGGGGGGCTCGAAGGCGTCGGTGCGGCAGGGCTTCCACTTCATCGCGCAGCTCGCCGCGCTCCGGTTCGGGAAGATGTCGGGGTTCGCCGCCATCGGGCTGTTCGGCGCGCTGCTGAACCTCCTCATCCTCTGGACGCTGACGGAGGCCGGCCTGTTCTACCTCTGGGCGGCCGTGATCGCCTCCGAGGTCACGATCGTCGGGAACTTCCTCCTGCAGGAGCGCTTCGTCTTCCGGGAGATGCTGGACGAGGCGACGGGGCGCTGGTCGCGATTCGCCAAGTCGTTCGCCTTCAACAACGCCGAGGCCGTGATCCGCATCCCGATGATGGGGCTCATGGTGGAGTCGTGGCACATCAGCAGCGTCCTCGCCACCGCCATCACGCTCGTGATCGCGTTCATCGCGCGCTACGCGTTCCATGCGCTCGTCGTGTACGCGCCGCGGAAGCCGCGGTTCGCGCGCCGCGAGCGCGTCCTCCAGAAGGTCGACGAGCAGGCCACGGCGCCCGGGGAGCTCTGAGCAGGAGCCTCAGTCGAGGAGGTCGCACGGGAGGACGGCCGTCCAGCCGTCGTGCGGCAGGATGGCGACCTTCACGTTCTCGTGGCCGATCTCCCGGCAGTCGGTGCGTGCGTCGTCGAGGGCGTCCTCCCACGTGATCCCGTCGACGACGGGCGAGCCGGGCGCCTGCGGGTCGTCGGCGAGCTGCCAGGCCGCGCCGCCCACGACGAGGATGCCCACGAGGGCGCCTGCCGCGATCGCGACGGGACGTCGCCGCCGGGCGATCACGACGAGCGACACCACGAGAGCCGCGAAGAGCAGCAGAGCGGGGAGCGTGGAGTAGCGGGGCGTGCGCAGCTCGTCGTGGACGGCGAGGAAGTCCTGCCAGTTCACGGCGAGCGAGGCGACGCCGCAGAGCGCGCCGAGCAGGACGAGCCCCGCCAGAAGCACGCGCTCCGGAGGACGGCCGAGCGCGAACGCCGCGCCGGCGAGCCCCAGGACGACGAGCATGGCGGCCGCCGTGGCGGCGACGATCGGCCAGAGCCTGCCGCCGGAGGCGACGATGAGGTCTCCTGCCGCCTGCGGCCCGATGAGCATGACGAGCGTGCTGCGCGTCGCGGCGGAGAGGGCCAGCGCCCCCGCGTCGACCTCGGCGCGCGGGCGGTCGGCGCCGATCGCGACGGCGAGCACCGCACCCGCCGTGACGAGGAGGACGAGGCCGGACGTCTTGTCGCGCCACCGCGGCAGGAGGACGATCCGCGCGATCGCGAGAGGGGAGAGGACGAGGCCCAGCGGCACGCTGAGCCCCGCGGCCGCGGTGAACAGGATCGCGCCCGCGCTCCCCGCCCGGGTGCGGGGGCGCCACAGCATCGTCCAGCAGAGCGCGAAGAACAGGAACCAGTGCAGGTTGGCGGCGTTGTTGACGGTGTCGCTGTTGCCGGTCGGGAGGAGCACGACGCTCGCGGCGATCGCGAAGCGCGCGACGGACGACGGCACGTGCCCGCGCGCGACGTGGAACACGAGCAGCGCGCAGCCGACGCGCACCGCCGCCGCGCCCACGGCCATGCCCACGGCCCAGAGGTCGACGGGGAGGACCGTCACGACCGCCTGAGCGAGGACGCGGGGCACGGCGTGGAAGTATCCGCCGAGCGGATCGAACAGGTGCGACAACGGGACGTCGCGCGCCGCGTCGCTCAGCCACTCCTTCCCGTCCTCCGCCCACACCCGGAAGAGGTGGGAGCGCCCGGCGGGGATGAGGACGAGGTACGCGATCCCCGCGAGGAACGCGGCGAGGTACGCCGCCGCCCGGGGGAGGGGCCTCGCCCGCGAGGGAGCCGCGACGGGGAAGACGGCCTCCCCGATCGCGGCACGTCGTCCGCGCCGGGCCGTCGGCCCGGCTGTCTCGGCGTCGGGGACGCTCACGCCCTGTCGGCGGCGACCTCGCTCAGCGGCGGCATCGTGCGCCACGAGCGGTCGTTCGCGATCCTCGCGCCGTCGCGGATGCCCCGGAAGAGGTTGCTCGTGCCGCGGACGGTGCGCTCGACGGCGACGAGGCGGATGAGCTCCTTGACGAAGGTCAGAGCCGTGCCGACGGCGAACCGCGCCGGACGGTAGGCGCCGTGCTCCGCGAAGTAGTGCTTCATGATGCCGCGGTTGCGCATGATGTAGTACCGGTAGGCGTTGCTCGAGGCGTTGAGGTGGCGCACGCCCATGTCCCACTGCCTGATCTCCCGCGTCCGGCGCAGCACGAACTCGTCCACGATGGCGCTCGTGGTGTGCAGCGACGCGAGCCAGCCGTACACCGAGTCGTCCCAGTAGATGAAGAAGCGCGGGTCGGGGAGGCCGACCTTCTGCACGATGTCGCGGTGGATGAACATGCCCTCGAAGCAGCCGGAGTTCATCTCGCGGTAGCCCGTCGCGTCGAACCCCGCAGGGGCGAAGGGGATGGGGATGCCGAGGGGGATCGACAGCCGGTACTGCCAGTAGAACTCGCTGCCGTCGTAGTCGTAGCGGCGCCCCTGGATGCTCTTGAAGCGCGGCGCCCAGACGCCCATGCGGGCGAGCCCGTCCGGCAGGACCTCGACGTCGTCGTCCATGAGCCAGATCCACGTCGAGCCGAGCTCGTACGCCGCGCGCATGCCCTCGCTGAAGCCGCCCGATCCGCCCGTGTTCTCCTCCAGCCGCCGGTAGACGATCCTCGTCCCGATCGACTCCCGGAACGACTCCACGACCTCGGTCGTGTCGTCGCCCGACGCGTTGTCGACGATCACGACGTGCCCCGGCTTCGGGTCCATCGCGGTGATCGACACGAGCAGCTTCGCCAGCAGGTGGGAGCGGTTGTAGGTCACGACCACGATCGTGGCGCTCGCGGGGTCGAAGGCCTTCGGATCGTATGCGGGCTCGACGACGGACGACTTCTCGCTCATGCCTTGCTCCCGAAGATCTGGCGCCACGAGTCCTCGGAGACGAGGCCGGGCAGGGCGTCGCGGTACTGCTTCCGCAGCTGGGGCCATTCCCGCCTGAGGCGCGCGTGCAGCCGCACGGAGTCGACGAGCATGCGCCGGAACAGCAGCCGGTCCCGCGTGTACACGTTCTTGCCGGAGCCGTCCGCCGCGCTCACGACGGCGGAGTCGAACAGGGGGACGCGCCACCAGTGCGCGTCCGCCTTGCCGAACTCGACCTCGGGGGTCTCGACGTTCGCCGGATCGGGCACGCGGAACCAGTGCGACACGAGCGCCTGCACCGTGAAGAGACGCAGCCTCCAGCCCGCCGGGCTGTCGAACACGTGCTCCTTGAGGCGCTGGAAGACCTGCCTGCCGCGTCGGGAGCGCACGAGGACGTCGGGATCGCGGTGCACGACGGTCTCCGGGAAGCGCGCGGCCAGCGACCGGGCCTCGGGCATCGCGGTGGCGATGTTCTCCGCCATGTGCGACGGCCCGCGCAGCACGTCGCGCAGCGCGCGGTTGCGCAGGGCCACGGGGTAGTACTGCATCATCATGAGGTGCTTGAGGTCGACCCGGCGCGAGTGCCGGATGAGCGTGCCTCCGCGCGGGGCGTTCGAGTGGAGGAGGCCGGCCACGATCCGGTTGCGGGCGTGGAAGTACGCCTGCCAGTCGATCGAGTCGTCCTTGCCGATCCACGACACGTGCCACAGCGCGGCTCCGGGGAGCGACACCGTGGGATACCCGGCCTCGCGGGCGCGCAGGCAGAACTCGGCGTCGTCCCACTTGATGAAGGCGGGGAGCGCGAGACCGATCTCCCGGATCACCTCGGTCGGGATGAGGCACATCCACCAGCCGTTGTAGTCGGCGTCCATCCGCATGTGCAGCAGCGGGGTCTGCCGGATGTTCGCCCGGCGGAAGTCGTGCGGCAGCTCCTCCTGGAAGAGGTTCCGCCACATGAAGGGCGCCTCGTCGACGACCTCGGCCCAGGCGTGGAGGCGGGGCCGGTTGAGCAGGTCGAACATGTGCGCGCCCACGAGCACGGGCTTCGTCGCGTAGCGGCCGAACGTGATGGAGCGGCGGATCGACTCGGGCTCGATGCGCACGTCGTCGTCGAGGAGCTGGATGAAGTCGCTCTCCGGACGCTGCAGCGTCTCGTGCATCGCGCGGGCGAAGCCGCCGGAGCCTCCCAGGTTGGGCTGCTCGATGACCTGCAGCTGCTCGCCCAGGACGGCTGCGGCCTCGGCGTAGCCGTCCTGATCGGAGACCTTCTGCGTGCCCTGGTCGACGATGAGGACGCGATCGACGAGCTCGAGGGCCTCGGGCGCCTCGGACAGCGCCGTGAGCGTGTCGACGCAGTAGCCGGGCTTGTTGTAGGTCGTGATCCCGAGCGAGGCCTTGCCGGTGCGGGCGGGCTCCCGCTCCGTCGTCCACTCGCCGCCCGCGAGGACGACGTCCCCGGCGCCGGCGACGATGTCGAACCAGATCCATCCGCCGTCGCTGAACTGCGTGAGGGGGATGTCGAAGGTCGTCGCCGCGTCGCCGTCGGCGTCCTTCGTGTCGACGCGCTGCTGGGCGCCCTCGCCCGTCGAGCGGTAGACGAGGACGGTCGCCTCTCCCTCCGTGCGGACGGTCAGCCGCACGGAGCGCACGCTCGTCCAGTGCTGCCAGTAGGAGGCGGGGAACGCGTTGAAGTAGGTCGCGAACGAGACGCGCGTGCCCGCCGGGATGCGTGCGCGCGTGCGCCCGAGCACGTCGGCGAGGTGGGAGACGTCCGAGACCCGCACGGGCTCCTCGTCGATCGTCGACCAGACCTCCGGGTCGACGTAGAGCGGAAGAAGGTCGGGGTCTCTGTCGAGCGGAAAGACCACGCTCTGAAGGACGTGTGCCACGGCGGAACCTCGGATGCAAGACGGGATCGGCGCCAGGATCGGGCCGTCGTCGAGCCTATCGCCTGGTGCCCAGGGGATCCTGGGATTCGCCTCCGCTCGCCGCGAGATCGAGGCGTTCTCGCCAGGATCTCGCCTGGCCAGCGCGCACGGCGCAGAGCACGAGCAGCATCCATCCGACGCCCTGCAGGGTGAAGCTCTCGAACATCGAGTCGACGATGAGCGCGACGAGCACGAACGGCGTCCACGCGTAGACCACCGAGCGACGCTCGCTCGCCACGAGCCAGGAGCGCACGAACGCCACGGCGCACAGGGCGATGAACAGCGCCAGCCCGGCCCATCCGAGCTGCAGCAGGACGTCGAAGAACGCGTTGAGCGCCGAGCGGTGCGATTGCCCGAGGAGGAAGTTGATCGTGTTCATCGGATACGTCTCCTCTGCCCACGCGCCGTGCCACCCGAAGCCCTGGACGGGGCGGTTCTGCACCCACGAGAGGATGCTGTTCCACAGGTCGGCGCGCAGGGAGAAGCCCGCCGTGGCGTCGAGCCAGCGCAGGATCGGATGACGCAGGGCGTAGGCGACCGCGAGACCCAGGAGCACGGTGACGGCGAGGCCCCATTGCAGGGTGCGCCGTCCCGTGGGCGTGGTGCGGCGCACGAGCCTGAGCGCGACGAGCGCGATCGTGACCGCCAGGGCGAGGACGACGGCCGTGGGCGAGGCGGACAGTACGGCCAGCACGCCCGCGAGGGCCATGGAGAACACCGCCGTCTGCGCGGGGACCGACTGGGTGCGCCATTCGACGATGAAGGTGACGAGCGCGATCACCGCGACGAAGCCGAGCATGTTGCGGGTGCCGAAGAGCCCCTGGACCGGGCCGCCGTTCGCGATCTCGCCGGCGATGTCGAGGAACGGGAAGGGCATGTCGAGCAGGATCCCGGCGAGGATCTCCGTCGCGAGCGACGCCGCGAGCATGCCGCGCAGCACGTCGCCGAGCGCGCGCACGGTCTGCAGCGTGTCGCGGACGTGCGCGACGACGATCGCGAGGAAGCCGTAGCCCGCGAGCGACAGCCATCCGCCGAGCGTCGCGGCGGCGTCGTACGACCAGATCGTCGAGGCGAGGGCCCACGCGAGGAACACGACGACCGTCGTGGGCGCGAAGCCCAGGAGGCGCAGCTCGCGACGGCGCGCCGCGAGGATCGCCGCGCCCAGGAGGGCGAGCGCGACGACGATCGTCCCGAGCGTGACGGCGCCGGCCGTGGCCGTGATCGCGTGCGCGCCGAAGGTCGCGACGAACGCCGTGACCGTGTAGGCGCGCGCGAGCTCGGCCGAGCGCAGGAAGCGCGCCGCGATGCGGGCGGGTGAGTGCTCGTTCATCGCCGCCGCGACCGCGGAGCCCGGCGCTCGGGTGCGGACGCCTCGGCGGCCCCGACGTCGACGAGCGGGGCGGACTTGATCTTGAAGGCGAGCATCGTCACGAGCAGCCAGCCCCACAGCATGATGGGTCCCGACTCGGTCAGCCCCTGCACGAGCAGCATCGTGACGACGAGCGTGGGGAGGAGGGCGACGGCCTGGTACGGCCTGTCGGCGCGGATGTCCCATCGCGGGCGGTCGACGGCGAAGAACCAGGAGCGCCACACGAGCGCGGCGAACGCCCCCGCGACGAGGACGACCCCCACGCCTCCGAGCTGGAGGAACACGTCGAGCCACATGTTGTGGGCGTGGAAGACCGTGATGCCGTGGTCGACGATCCACCGGTCGAACGCCGGATCCCACGGCAGCCAGGGGCTCGCGAAGCCGTTGCCCGCGACGGGCCGCTCGATCGCGCGCTCGAACACCGCTCCCCAGATGCCCTCGCGCCCCGTGAGGTCGCCCTCGCGGCCGACGAGCTCGAGCAGACGGTCGCGCGCCACGAGCACCAGGACGATGCCCGCGGCCGCGATCGCCGTGAACAGCGCGTACAGGCGGGACCGCTCGTCGGGCCGCTCGGCGCGCCGCATGAGGACGGCCGCCGCGAGCACGCCGACGACGGCGACGACGGCGACGAGGGCCGTGGCGGAGCCGGCCCGGACGAACAGGTACGCCGCGACGACGGTCCAGATCCAGCGCATCGCGGGGGAGGGGGCGCGATCGGCGAGGCGGAGCGCGAAGACGACGAGCGCGAGCAGGCAGAGGATGCCGAGCAGGTTGGAGTTGCCCACGGCGCCCTGCAGGCGCCCGCCTCCGAGCAGCCCGTCGAGGAGATTGCCGCGCACCCAGTACCAGTGCGGGTCGGGGTCCTCCGGCGCCTCGGAGAAGTTCGGCAGCAGCGGATGGCGGAGCACGGCCGACACCCAGAGCTCCAGGGCGACCGAGAGCCCCACGACCCAGCGCAGCGCGATCTCGAGACAGCGCACCAGCTCGCGCCAGGTGAGGACGTCCGCGAGGAACAGGCCCTGCAGCGTCACCGAGGCGAGGAGCAGCCACGTGACGACGCTGACGGCCGGCCAGGCCGACCATGCGATCGACAGCGCCGCGAACGCGACGTAGCCGAGCGTCACCCACGGCAGCCGTCGCCAGGGGAACCGCTCGGCCCGCCGCGAGGAGGCCAGTCGGGGGATCCAGATCGCGAGCGTCGCGAGCGTGATGACGCCGAGGAGGACGGCGGCGCCGGCGAGGCCGATCAGGTTGTACCAGAACGAGTGCGCGAGCGCGGAGAACACCACGAGCACGGCGTAGGCGCGCAGGAGGAGGTGCCCGGTCTTCTCGCGCTCCGGCGCGGTGGGCGGTTCCGCGACCGGATAGCGGCTCAGCTGCGCCATCGCGCACCAGGCTACCTTCACGCGCGCGGGCACGCCCTATGGTGGAGAGCGTGCTCGTACCGCTGACGAACGTCCCGCGCGACTACGCGTGGGGATCGCGATCGCTGCTCGCCGCCCTCGAGGGGCGCCCGACGACCGAGGGCCCCGAGGCCGAGGTGTGGTTCGGCGACCATCCCTCCGATCCGTCGGACGTCGGCGACGGCTCCGGACGCACCCTCGACGCCTGGCTGGCGGACGAGGGCGTGCGCGTGTCGGAGAGCGGGCGTCTTCCGTATCTCCTGAAGCTGCTCGCCGCCGGCTCCCCGCTCTCGATCCAGGTCCACCCGACCCGGGATCAGGCCAGGGAGGGGCACGCCCGCGAGGCCGCGCTCGACGGCTCCGGCCCGCGCAACTACGTCGACGACAACCACAAGCCCGAGATCGTCGTCGCGCTCAGCGAGAGCTTCGAGGCGCTCAGCGGCCTGCGCGAGCTCGATGCGACCCGTCGGCTGCTGGACGCGATCGGGGGGGCCGCCGCGCCTCTGAAGGAGCGGCTGACGGATGCCGAGGGGCTGCGCTCGGCGCTCGGCTGGCTGCTCGGCGGGGAGGGCGCCGAGACGGTGCGTGCGATCATCGGCGCGCTCGGGGACGCCCGGTCCACGGAGTTCGCCGCGGAGCTCGCCAACGCCCGGCGGATCGCGGCGATCTACCCCGACGACGCCGGCGTCGTCGTCGCGCTGCTCATGAACTACGTCTCGCTGCAGCGCGGCGAGGGGCTCTTCCTGGGAGCCGGCAAGCTGCACGCCTATGTGGAGGGGCTCGGCGTCGAGCTCATGGCCGCGAGCGACAACGTGCTGCGCGGCGGGCTCACGCCCAAGCGCATCGACGTCGACGAGCTGCTCGCCGTCGTGGACCCCTCGCCCGGGCCCGTGCCCGTCGTGCTGCCCGTCGCCGTCGACCACGGCAGCAGCGGGGTCGAGACCTTCCCCGTGCCGGTCGACGACTTCCGGCTGCTGCGCGTACGCGTGGGAGAGGGCGGCGAGACGGTGCTGCGCCCCACGGGGGCGGCGATCGTCGTCGCGACGGCGGGCGCGGTGACGGTCGGCTCAGGCGACGACGCGGTCGAGCTCAGGCCGGGCAAGGGCGTGTTCGCGTCGCCCGACACGTCGGAGCTGAGATTCACAGGCATCGGTGAGGTTTTCGCGGCCGAGCCCGGCCGGGCCTCCTGACTTTCCGCCCGACACGCCGTCGCCTCGCGGCGCGGTTCTCGTCGCCCGACACGCCGACACGCCGAGTGAACCTTCAATCTCCCCTTCAGGGTTTACGATCTGCGACTTGACCTCGGGGAATCACACGGTTGTAATTAGGTGCACACGCTGCCCGCGTGGGGGGCAAGAACGAGGGGTGGGAGAGCGACGATGGCGACTTCACAGTACCGATCCGGAGTTCCCGACAACTGGTTCGTGGACCCGGTCGATCTGGGCGTGCCCGGTGTGCGTCCGGCGACGGACGAGGAGACGGCGCTCTCCTGGCAGAGCGACGCCCTCTGCGCGCAGACCGACCCCGAGGCGTTCTTCCCCGAGAAGGGCGGATCGACCCGCGACGCCAAGCGCATCTGCGGATCGTGCGACGTGCGCGCCCAGTGCCTCGACTACGCGCTGCAGAACGACGAGCGCTTCGGCATCTGGGGCGGCCTCAGCGAGCGTGAGCGTCGCAAGCTCAAGCGCCGCGCCGGCTGACGGGACCGATGAGGCGGCTGGGAAAACGCCGCCGCGCCGCGCGCGACGCGGAGCGTGACACGCCACCGGCTTAGGCTTGCCGGGTCATGCCCGCCGCAGTCCACGCCCTCCTCGTCGCGCGCACCGCTCCCGAAGCCGCGAAGGCGCTCGAGCGCACCCTCGAGGCCGTCCGGTCCCAGAGCCGTCCCGTCGACGCGCTCACGATCGTCGTCTGCGGGCCGACGGGCCCCGTGCGCGAGCTCGTCTCGGCCTCCGGCGCGGAGGGGGTCGTGGAGGCCTCCGCCACCACGACGTTCGCGGCCGCGGTCGAGTTCGCCTACCGCAGGGTGACCCCCGGCGCCTCGGTCTGGCTGCTCGCGCACGACTCGACCCCCGACCCCGGCGCGCTCGCCGCGCTCACGGCGGCGCTCGAGCGCGGGCCCTCCATCGCGATCGCCGCTCCCAAGCTCGTCGACGAGCACGACGCGGACCGGATCGTGTCCCTCGGGCAGAGCATGACCCGCTTCGGACGGACCGTCGAGCTCGCGGACGGCGAGTTCGACCAGGGGCAGTTCGACTCCCTCGACGACGTTCTCGGCGCCGATGTGCGCGGCGTCCTCGTCCGCGGCGACATCGCGGCGGACCTCGTGCCCGACCGCGCGCTCCTCGGCGTCGACGAGGGACTCGACATGGGCGTGAGGGCTCACCTCGCCGGGCGCCGCGTCGCGCTCGTGCCGCGCGCGCGCCTCGCCGTGCCCCCGCCCCCGCGGCGCCGCACCCTGGGCGCCGCCTACCTGCGGCGCACGGCGCAGCTGCACCGCCGTCTCGCCTACGCGCCCGCCTGGGCGGTGGCGCTGCACTGGCTCTCGTATCTGCCGCTCGCGCTGTGGAAGACCGCCGTGCAGCTCATCGCGAAGAACCCCGCGTTCGTCCCCGCCGAGTGGGCGGCCGCCGCGGTCGCGATGACCCGCGTGGGCGCCGTCGCGCGGTCGCGCCGCCGCATACGCCGCGTTCGCACCGCATCGTGGGCGGACGTCGAGCCCCTGCGGGTCACCGCCGGCGACCTGCGCGAACGCCACGAGCCCCACGGCGGCCCGCTGGTGCGGCGCGAGCTGCGGTTCTTCAGCGGCGGCGGCGCCTGGGCGGTGCTCGCCGCCCTCGTCGTGAACGTGCTCGCCTTCCTCGCGCTCCTGTCATGGCCGGGCGTCGGCGGCGGAGGGCTCCTGCCGCTGCGCCGGACCGTCTCGGGCCTCTGGGCCGAGGCGGCGTACGGCCTGCGCTCCGTGGGCGTCGACGTCGTCTCGGCCGCCGACCCCTTCTCCGCCGTGACGGCGCTGCTCGGCTCGCTGTGGCCCGGCAGCCCATCGTTCGCGCTGCTCGCGCTGTGGCTCCTCGCCCTGCCCCTGGCCGTCCTCGGCGCGTGGTTCGCCGCGACGCGCGTGACGACCCGCTCGGGCCTGCGCGTGGTGATGGCCGTGCTCTGGGCCCTGGCGCCGAGCTTCCTGTCCGCGCTCGTCGACCCGCGTCCCGCGTCCGTCGTCCTGCATCTGCTGCTGCCGTGGCTGTTCTTCGCGGCCGCGGCGGCTCATCGGTCGTGGGGAGCGGCGGGAAGCGCCTCCCTGCTGCTCGCGGCCGTCCTCGCATGCGCGCCGTCCCTGGCCCCGGCGTTCGCCGTGATGTGGGCGCTCGCGCTCGTGCTCGTCATCGTGCTGCGTCCGCGCGGCATCGCCCGCGTCGTGTGGACCGTCGTGCCGACGATCGCGGCGTTCCTCCCCCTCGTGGCCGCACAGCTCGACCGCGGCACGCCGTGGGCGCTTCTCTCCGACCCCGGCCTCGTCTGGGCGGGCCCGGTGCTCGGCGTGGCGGAGCGCTGGCGCCTCGCCCTCGGCTTCCCGACGTCCGACCCCGGCGGATGGGGTGCCTTCCTCGCCGGGATGGGCCTGCCCGCGGAGACGTGGTGGGTGCCGTTCCTCCTCGTTCCCGTCGTGCTGCCCGCGCTGCTCGCACCGCTCACGCGCCGGTGGCGGATCGGCGTCGCCATGCTCGTCGTCGCCCTCGCCGGCCTCGCCACGGCGTATGCCGTGCTCGGCATCCAGGTCGCCTCCGCGCAGTCGAGCGCCGTGGGCGTCTGGCCGGGGAGCGCGCTGAGCCTCGCCTGGCTCGGGGTGATCGCCGCGGCGGCCGTCACCTTCGACGTCGGCCTCGCCCCGCGCGGCGTCAAGTCGCTCGGCGCCGTGCTCGCGACCGTGTGCGTCGCGCTCGTGGCCGTGCCGGCCCTCACCTCCGTGCACCGCGGCCAGGCCGCGCTGCAGAGCGCCGGCGACTCGACGCTTCCGGCCTACATCTCCGCCCAGGCGGCGAGCGACGAGCAGTCCGGCACCCTCGTGCTCTCCCCGCAGGGCGACGGCGGGATCTCCTCCCTCGTCGTCTGGGGGGCGAGCGAGACGCTCGGCGGCCAGTCGACGCTGCAGGCGACCGACCCGGAGCCGAGCGCGTCCGACGAGCGTCTCGCCGAGATCACGAGCGATCTCATCGCGGCCGCGTCGACCGACGTGCCCGCCGAGCTCTCGGCGCAGGGGATCGGGTTCGTCCTCCTCGCGGCCGGCGACGAGGACACCGACGCCCAGCGCGTGCTGCGGCTGTCCGCCGCGACCTCGATCGACCAGCGGGCGGGCCTCGTCCGCGTCGGCGAGACGCCGCGCGGCGTGCTGTGGCGCATCGACACGGAGCTGACCCCGCGCGAGGGCCTGTCGGCGGACGACGCGGCCACCGCGAGGGGCGTCGCGCTCGCGCAGCTCGTCGCGCTCGCCGTCGCCCTGCTGCTGGCCGTGCCCACGCCCGAGTCGCGCCGGGCGGCGCGGCGAAAGCCCCGCGTCGTCGGCGCCGGATACGAGGAGGCCGCATGAGCCGTGCGACCGTGTCCACGCGCGTCGTGCTCGGCGCGCTGCTCTCCGCGGCGGCCGTCGTCGGCGTCGTCGCGGCGGACGCCGTCCCCTGGCCCGCCATCGGCGGCTCGGCGCCGGCCGTCGACGTGACCCCGGCCGCCGCCGAGACCCTCCTCGCGTGCGACGGCCCCCTCCTGGCGCTCGGCCGGACGGCGGAGGACGCGGCCGGCCTGAGCACGGCCGCCGACATGCAGACCGTCTCGGGCAACGCGCTCGGCGAGGCGCCGGAGCAGACGGAGCTCGTCATCGCGGACGTCGACGACGCGACGGCGCCCCTCGTGCGGCAGCTGCCGGACGGCCGCGATCCGGTGTCGGCGGCCGCGGCGGCGTCGGCGACGGTCGACGCGACCGACCTGGGCGGCTTCGCGGCCTCGGAGTGCCGCAGTGCGGCCATGGAGTCGTGGATCGTCGGAGGCGACACCTCGACGGGGAGCACGGGCATCCTGCTCGTCGCGAACCCGACCGACGTGAACGCGGTCGTCTCGATCAGCGTCTACGGCGTCGACGGGGTCACCACCCCGGCGGGAGCCGACGCGATCGCGATCCCTGCCGGGACGCAGGTGCCCATCCCGCTCGCCGGGCTCGCGGGCTCCGAGGCCGCGCCCGCCGTGCGGGTGACGGCGACCGGGGCGCCCGTGCGGGTGACGCTGCAGTCCAGCCTCGTGCGCACGCTCGACCCGGGCGGCGTGGACCTGCAGGCGCCCGTCACGCCCGGCGAGGTCCAGATCATCCCCGGGATCGGCGTGACGGAGGAGGCGAGCGGCAGCGAGAACTCCGCGAGCATCCTGCGCCTGCTGTCGACATCGGACACCTCCGCCATCGTGACCGTGACCGCCGAGGGGGAGTCGGGGCCGGCGAGGGAGCCCGAGCAGGTGACGCTCACGGCGGACCAGCCGCTCTCCCTCGATCTCGGCTCCCTGCCGGAGGGGCGGTACAGCGTCGTGGTCGAGGCGGAGGATCCGGTCGTCGCCGCGGCCTGGCAGGCGACGGGCTTCGGCCCGGGGTCCGACTACGCCTGGTACCCCGCCGCTCCCGCGCTCGACGAGCAGACGATCTTCGCCGTGCCCGACGGGCCGGGCGGGGAGCTGGGCCTCGTGAACGACTCCGACGCCGACGCGACGGTCGTCCTCGCGCGGGACGGCGAGGAGCAGTCCGTCGTCGTCCCCGCGGACGGCTACGTCTCGGTCGGGCTGGACGGGACGGGCGTCTACACGCTCGACCCGGGCGGGGCGGCGGTGCACGCCTCCGTGGGATACCTGAGCGACACGGCGATCGCCGCCATCCCCGTCGACCGGGACGCGGCGGCGCCGCGCGCGATCACCGTCTACCCGTGAGCGACGGAGGCGGGTGCGCGACCGCTCAGAACCAGCGGTAGCGGTCGGGCGCGAGGTCCCAGGGATCGCGGTCGAGGTAGTCCGCGGCGGCACGGAAGACGGTGCCCTCGATCACGAGCCGACGGTGGAAGTCGTCCGCGTGCGCGATGCCGATGGAGCCGTGGATGCGGCTGAGCCGCTCGACGGGGATCCGGAAGAGCACGATGCGCTGGGCCGTGCGATCGATGTGCCAGCGGGGGATGCCGTCCTCCGAGGAGTCGGCGGGCAGCCCCGCGATCTCGAAGCTCACGTCCCGGAGCTCCGGCCATGCGCTGCGCAGGTACTCCGCCGCGGACCCCACGGCGATGTCGAAGCGCTCGTACCGGGTGTCGACGGGAGGCAGCGGAGGGCGCACGATCGAGCTGCGCCCCGTGCGTCCGTGACGCCCGTGACGGGCCGTCGAACGCTTCGCGGCCGGCCGGGGCACGCGGTTCCACCACTTCATGGGACCAGCTTACGGTCGTGCGCAGCGCGTCGTCCCGCCGGCGGGCGGACGGATGGCTAGGGTGGAGGCGATGCGCGAGAGACTCTGCTCGAAGGTGGGCTGCGCCCGCGAGGCCGTGACGACGATGACCTACGACTACGGCGACCAGATGGCCGCGGTGGGTCCGCTCGGGGCGGGCGACGACCCGCACGCGCACGACCTCTGCACGTTCCACACCGACCGGCTCTCCGTCCCGCAGGGATGGACCGTCGTCCGGCACGAGACGCTCCGCGCCTCCTGAGCCTCCGGCGCGGCGCGGCGCGGCCCGCGAGAATCCATCTACGCGGCGAGCATGCGGCGGGCGCTGGCATTCTCGCGGCGCATGTGGATCCTCGCTGCCGAAGCGCTCGGGCCCTCAGCCGGCGACGAGGCGGGGCGTGCCGGCCTCGTACTCGGTGAGGCCGCCGGTCTCGCCGGCGCGGAAGGCCCGTCTCCCGACGAAGAGCATGTAG
Source organism: Microbacterium sp. AB (assembly GCF_032878875.1). Taxonomy (NCBI): domain Bacteria; kingdom Bacillati; phylum Actinomycetota; class Actinomycetes; order Micrococcales; family Microbacteriaceae; genus Microbacterium; species Microbacterium betulae. The sequence goes on from NZ_CP118157.1 coordinate 1,233,953, forward strand.
AAGAGGAACCCGGCCAGCGCGACGGCGCCGATGCCGATCTTCAGCCACCACGGCCACGGCTGCCCCGTGACGAAGCCCTCGACGAGCCCGGCGACGGCGAGGACGAACACGAGTCCGATCGCGACGGTCACGAGCGAGACGCCGGCATCGGCGAGGGCGGCCAGGCGGGTGCGCGCGCCGGGGGCGACGAGCGCCCAGAAGATGTGGAAGCCGGCCGCCCCGGCGACGAAGACGGACGTCATCTCGAGGAGGCCGTGGGGGAGGATGTACAGCACGAACACGTCGCCCCGGTCGAAGGCGAACATCACCGCCGCCGACGTCCCGAGCCCCACGGCGTTCTGCATGAGCACGTATGCGGGGAAGACGCCCGTGACGCCGAACAGGATGCACTGCGCCGCGATCCACGCGTTGTTCGTCCACACCATCCCCGCGAACACCGCCGCGGGGTTCTCGGTGTAGTACCGGGCGAACTCCTGCTCGGCGTACTGCTCGAGCTGCGCCTCGGGGCCGAGCGAGGCGATGAGCGCCGGGTCTCCCGCCGCCCATGAGCCGACGAGCACGACGACGCCGACGAAGACGAGCGCGATGCCGAGCGTCGTCCAGCGGACGCGATAGAGCGCCGCCGGCAGCTGCAGCGCGAAGAAGCGCGGGATCGTCCGCAGCACGTTCTCCGGGGCGCCCGTCAGCCGCAGCCGCGCTCGGGCGAGCATCGTCGAGACGTGGTCGCCCTGCGGTGTGCGCCCCGCGCTCGTCTTGATGTCGGCGAGATCGGCCGAGGCCGCCTGGTACCGGGCGACGAGCTCGTCCACCTCGCCGCCGCCCAGCCGGCGCCGCCGGGACAGCTCCTCCAGCCGCGCCCACTCCCGGGCGCGTGCTGCCGAGAGCGCGTCGAGGTCCACCTGGTTAACTGTACGCATGTCGACGCCATCCGCTCCGGCGCGCGCCACGGTGCAGACGGTGCGCGACGACGAGGTGCTCACGGGAGAGGCCGTCGCGCTCGACGTCCAGCCGGTGGGAATGCTCCTGCGGGCGACCGGCGCGCTCATCGACGTGGCGGTCTCGGTCGTCCTCTATGTGCTCTTCGCGCTCGCGATGGGACTGCTCGCGGAGGCCGGTGTCCTCGACGACGCGACGATGCAGATCGCGCTCGTCGCGATGCTCGTGCTGCTGCTCGTGATCGTGCCGACGGCCGTGGAGACGGTCACGAGAGGACGCAGCCTGGGAAAGCTCGCCGTCGGCGGCCGCGTCGTGCGCGCCGACGGGGGAGCGATCGGCTTCCGGCACGCCGTCATCCGCGCGCTCGTGGGAGTTTTCGAGATCTACATGACGGCGGGCGGCGTCGCCCTGCTCGTCGGGATCTTCACGCCGCGGGCGCAGCGGCTCGGCGACCTCGTCGCCGGGACGTACGGCGAGCGCACGCGTACGCCGAGGCTGCCCCCGGCCGACGCCGGCGTGCCGCCCGGGATGGAGCAGTGGGCCGCGATCGCGGATGTCGCGCGCCTGCCGGACGCCCTCGGCAGGCGCGTGTCGCAGTTCGCGTCCGGCGCCGAGCGGATGTTCCCCGCGGCGCGCCTGCGCGTGGCGGAGGAGCTCGCCGGAGAGGTCTCGTCGTTCGTCGCGCCCGTGCCGCAGGTCGCGCCCGAGACGCTTCTGCGTGCCGTCGTCGCCGTGCGCCGCGATCGCGAGCTGCGCGCCCTGCTGCTGCAGAACGAGCGCGTCGCGCGTCTCTCCCGGTGAGCGGCGGACGCACGCAGCGCGCTCGGGCGTGCCTCGGGGCTCAGCCCGTCGTCTCGAACAGCGCCCGGTAGGAGAAGCCGGCGAGGAGGGCGCCGACGATGGGGAAGACGATGAAGACCCACAGCTGTGCCAGGGCCGTCCCGCCTCCGTAGAGCGCCGTCGCGATCGAGCGGGCGGGGTTCACCGACGTGTTGTCGACGGCGATGCTGATGAGGTGGATGAGCGTGAGCGTGAGCCCGATCGCGAGCGGGGCGAGCGTCGTCCCGCGTTCGGGATGCGTGACGCCGAGGATGACGATCACGAAGACCGCCGTCAGCACCACCTCGACGATGATCGCGGCGGGCAGGCCGAAGCCGCCGGGCGAGAGCGAGTCCCAGCCGTTGCTCGCGAAGCCGCCGTTCTGCGCCGCCTCGAGCCATCCGGCGGGGCCGAAGAGGCCGATGAGGACGAGGAAGGTGGAGGCGATGACGCCGCCGACGACCTGGACGACGATGTACTTCCAGGTGTCGGCCCAGGCGAAGCGACCGGCGGCGGCGAGGCCGATGGTCACCGCGGGGTTGAAGTGGGCGCCGGACACGCCCGCGAAGGCGGACGCCCCCACCACGACGGTGAGGCCGAAGGCCGTGGCCGCGGCGAGGTATACGACGCCGGGAGCGAACGCCCCCGCCTCGTCGGCGAGGTGCGATGCGAACAGCGCTGTTCCCACCCCGCCGAAGACGAGGAGGAAGGTGCCGATCGCTTCGGCGGTCAATCGGGACGCCAGGGACGGCGCGGTCTGAACGGGTCTCTCGGTCATGTCTTTCCTTTCACGTGCGCGGCGGACGATGCCCCCACGCCTGAATCGTGGCACAGCGGGGGCCGTCCGTCGCGCATGTCGCGCGGGGATGTCGTCACGTGTCGACGACGCACTCCCAGAATTGAATTGTTCAAAATATCGGATAGCATGGCAGCATGACCGAGACGCATGCGGCCCCCGACGCGGATGCGCTCATCCGGCGTGCGGGTCTCCGCGTGACCGCCCCGCGGAGGGCCGCCTACCGTGCCCTGACCGACATGCCGCACGCGCGCGCCGACGAGGTGTTCGAGCGCGTGCGCGCGACCGTGCCGGGGACCAGCCTGCAGGCCGTCTACAACGTCCTCGGCGACTTCGTCGAGGCGGGCATCGCCCGGCGCATCGAGCCGAGCGGGCAGCCGGGCCTCTTCGAGCTGCGCGTGGGCGACAACCATCACCACGTCGTGTGCACGGCGTGCGGCCGCGTCGACGATGTCGACTGCGTGAGGGGAGAGGCGCCCTGTCTCCACCCCGAGCACGCGAACGGCTTCCAGATCCAGACCGCCGAGGTGACGTTCTGGGGCCTGTGCCCCGACTGCGCGGCGCCCGCGGTCCTTCCCGGATAAACCCTCCTTCCGCGACCGAAAGGACCCTTATGAGCAGCGACACGACGTCGGGCTGCCCCGTCATCCACGGAGACGGAGCAGCGGACGACGAGACCAACCTCCCCGCCGCCGATCTGCCCGTCACCGAGCCGGGCGGCAGCCTCCCGCACCCCACGCAGGGCTCCGCCAACACGCAGTGGTGGCCGGAGCGGCTCAACCTGAAGCTCCTCGCGAAGAACCCGGCCGTGGCCGATCCGTTCGGCGACGAGGACTTCGACTACGTCGCGGCGTTCCGCTCGCTCGACCTCGCCGCGGTGAAGGCCGACATCGACGAGGTGCTCACGACCTCCCAGCCGTGGTGGCCGGCCGACTTCGGGCACTACGGCCCCCTCATCATCCGGATGGCATGGCACAGCGCCGGCACGTATCGCGCGACCGACGGCCGCGGAGGAGGCGGGACGGGGCAGCAGCGCTTCGCGCCGCTCAACAGCTGGCCCGACAACGTCGGCCTCGACAAGGCGCGCCGTCTGCTGTGGCCGGTCAAGAAGAAGTACGGCAAGAGCCTCTCGTGGGCCGACCTCATCATCCTCGCGGGCAACGTCGCGCTGGAGTCGATGGGCTTCAAGACGTTCGGGTTCGCCGGCGGGCGGCCGGACGCCTGGGAGCCGGACGACGACGTCTACTGGGGCGCCGAGAAGGTCTGGATGGGCAGCGACAAGCGCTTCTCGGGCGACCGCGAGCTCGACAAGCCGCTGGCCGCGACCCACATGGGCCTCATCTACGTCAACCCGGAGGGCCCGGAGGCCGTGCCCGACCCCGTGGCCGCCGCGCACGACATCCGGGCGACGTTCGGCCGCATGGGCATGAACGACGAGGAGACCGTCGCGCTCATCGCCGGCGGGCACACCTTCGGCAAGACCCACGGCGCCGCACCCGACACGAACGTCGGAGACGACCCGGAGTCCGCGGGACTCGAGGAGCAGGGGCTCGGATGGCGGAACCAGTTCCGCTCGGGCCGCGGCGACGACCAGATCACCTCGGGCCTCGAGGTGACGTGGACCTATCACCCGACGCGCTGGGACAACGAGTTCTTCCACATCCTCTTCGCGTACGAGTGGGAGCTCATGGAGAGCCCGGCGGGCGCGAAGCAGTGGCGTCCGAAGAACGGCGCCGGAAGCGACCTGGTGCCGCTCGCCCACTCCGACGGCCGTCGCGAGCCACGCATGCTCACGACCGATCTGGCCCTGCGCTTCGACCCCGAGTACGAGAAGGTCTCCCGTCGCTTCGCGGAGGACCAGGACGCGCTCAGCGACGCCTTCGCACGCGCATGGTTCAAGCTGACCCACCGCGACATGGGTCCGAAGGCGCGCTACCTCGGCCCGGAGGTCCCGGAGGAGGACCTCATCTGGCAGGACCCGCTGCCCTCCGTCGACCACGCGCTCATCGACGACGCGGACGCCGCAGCGCTCAAGGAGCGGATCCTCGCGTCGGGCCTGACGGTGCCCCAGCTCGTCTCGACGACATGGGCCGCCGCGTCGACGTTCCGCGGCAGCGACAAGCGCGGCGGCGTCAACGGCGCGCGCATCCGCCTCGCCCCGCAGAAGGACTGGGAGGTCAACGACCCCGAGCGGCTGTCGCTCGTCCTGGCGACGCTCGAGGGCGTCCAGAGCGCGTTCAACGCCGAGCAGGCAGGCGGCAAGCGGGTCTCCCTGGCCGACGTGATCGTGCTCGCCGGCAACGCGGGCGTCGAGAAGGCCGCGCGGGACGCGGGCGTCGAGGTCGAGGTGCCGTTCCGCCCCGGGCGCGTCGACGCGACGCAGGAGCAGACCGACGTCGACTCGTTCGCGTACCTCGAGCCGATCGCGGACGGCTTCCGGAACTACGCCGGTCCCGACGCGACGCTGCCGGCGGAGTACCTGCTCGTCGACAAGGCGAACCTGCTGACCCTCAGCGCGCCCGAGACGACCGTCCTCGTGGGCGGTCTGCGCGTGCTCGGCGCGAACTGGGACGGGTCGGACTACGGCGTGTTCACCGACGCCCCCGGCACCCTGACGAACGACTTCTTCGTCAACCTGCTCGACCTGGGGAAGACGTGGCGGTCGCTCGACCCCGGCAAGCACGCGTTCGAGGCGACGATCGACGAGACGGGCGCGGTGTTCGGCCGCGGGACGCGGGTCGACCTCGTCTTCGGCTCGAACGCGGAGCTGCGGGCCGTCGCAGAGGTGTATGCGAGCGACGACGCCCACGAGAAGTTCGTGAGGGACTTCGTGAGGGCGTGGACGAAGGTCACGGAGCTCGACCGCTTCGACCTGGCCTGATCCCCTCGCGCGACGGCCCGCCTCCTCGGAGGCGGGCCGTCGCGTCGTCCGCGGCGGCGCGGTCGGAGACGGGCGGTCAGAGCCTTCCCGCGCGCTTCAGCGCCAGATAGCGGTCGGCGATGCGCGGGGGCAGGTCCTCCGGGGCGCCGGCGATCGCGTCGGCGCCGGCGCGCTCGATCGCGCGGGTCACGCGCGTCGATGCGGACAGGGCCGCCTCCGCCGCGGCGGCACGGTAGAGGTCGTCGGCCGAGCCGCGGAGCCGGGCCGTGTCGGCGAGAGCCGAGTCGGTCGCCGTGCCGACCAGGACGGTCGTCCCGGGGCGCACGGCGGCGGGCAGGACGCCGAGGAAGCCGCGTGACGCGTCGACGGACTCCTGGGCGGTGAGCAGCACGAGCAGCGAGGGGTGCGCGGCGAGGCGGCGGGCCTGGCCCAGCGCGGCGTCCCAGTCGGTGTCGATGAGCTGGGCGTCCACGGGCGCGAGCGCGTCGACCATGGCGGGCAGGAGCGCGGAGCCCTCGACGCCCGTGACGCGCGCGCGGACCACGCGGTCGAACGCGACGAGGTGGACGTGGTCCCCGGCTCGCTGTGCGAGGGCCCCGAGCAGCAGCGCGGCCTCGAATGCCGCCTCGAGCCGTGTCCCGTCGCCCACGCGCGCGGCCGCCGTGCGCCCCGTGTCGACGACGATGACGACGTGACGGTCGCGCTCGGGGCGCCAGGTGCGCAGCATCGTGGTGCCGGAGCGCGCCGTGGCGCGCCAGTCGATCGAGCGCACGTCGTCGCCGCGCACGTACTCGCGCAGCGAGTCGAACTCCGTCCCCTGACCGCGCACCTGGACGCTCGTGTTCCCGTCGAGCTCGCGCAGCCGCGCGACGCGGCTGGCGAGGTGCCGCCGGCTGTGGAAAGGCGGCAGCACCCTGATCGCCGCCGGGGCGCCGATCACCGCCTGGCGTCCCGCCATGCCGAGAGGGCCCGCCGAGCGGACGGCGGCGAACTCGGTGCGCAGCTCCCCCCGGCGCCGCGGCACGAGCCCGATCCGGTACGCACGCGACTCGCCGGGCGGCACGTCGATCGCGATGCGCTCCGCCGGCGCCCCCGCCGTCGGCTGCCATCCGTCTCGGGCGAGCCCGCGGAGGCGCCGGCCTCCCGTGTTGATCAGCCGGAGGCGCACGGCCACCGGCTCGCCCAGCCGCGCTCGCCGCGGCAGCTCGCGCGTCACGCGCAGGAGGCGGGGGTCGGGCGCCGCGGCCACGTCCGTCGCGACCGCGGCGGCGCACACGACGACCCACGAGAGGGCGAGGAGCCAGGCGTTCGCGCCGGCCGCGTTCAGCAGCACGACGGGGACGGCTCCGAGCCCCGTGAGGAGGGCGAGGCGGCCGGTCAGGTACATCGGGTCTCCGTGAGGGGGAGCGGGGTCAGAGGGGAACGGGGGTCTGCTGCAGCACCGACGTGAGGACGGCGTCGACCGAGACGCCCTCGATCTCGGCGTCGGCGCGCAGCCGGATGCGGTGCCGCCACACCGGGACGATCATGGCCTGCACGTGGTCGGGCGTGATGGCGGGGTACCCGCCGAGCCACGCCCACGCCTTCGCGGCCGCGAGCAGCGCCGTCGCGGCACGCGGGCTCGCCCCGAGCTGCACCGACGGGCTCTCCCGCGTCGCGCGCGCGAGATCGACGATGTAGGCGAGGACGTCGTCCGTCGCCGTGACGGCGGCGACGGCGCGCTGGGCCGCCTGGATGTCGGACGGGGTCACGACCGCGCGCACGTCGTCGAGCGCGCGCGGCGAGAACCCGTCGGCGTGACGGCGCAGCACCGCCACCTCGGCGTCGCGTGGCGGGACGTCGACGACGAGCTTCAGGAGGAAGCGGTCGAGCTGCGCCTCGGGGAGCGTGTAGGTGCCCTCGTGCTCGATCGGGTTCTGCGTCGCGCACACGAGGAACGGGTCCGGGAGTGCCCGGGTGACCCCGTCTGCCGACACCTGACGCTCCTCCATGGCCTCCAGCAGCGCGGCCTGCGTCTTGGGCGGGGTGCGATTGATCTCGTCGGCGAGGAGGATGTGGGTGAACACCGGGCCCTCGCGGAACTCGAACTCGCCGGACCGGGCGTCGTAGACGAGCGACCCGGAGACGTCCCCCGGCATGAGGTCGGGGGTGAACTGCACGCGCTTGGTGCCGAGCCCGAGGGCGCGGCTGAAGGCGCGCACGAGAAGCGTCTTCGCGACGCCGGGCACCCCCTCGAGGAGCACATGGCCGCGCGCGAGGAGCGCGATGAGCAGGCCGCTCACGGCGCCGTCCTGCGCCACGACGGCCTTGCCGATCTCCTCGCGCACGCGCCCGACCGCCTCGTGGAGCGCGGCGGGGTCGCTGGGGCGAAGCGGCGTATCGGTCACGGTCTCTTCCTTTCGGTTCGGACGGCCGCGTCGACGGCCGCCTCGAGGTCGCGGAGGCGCTCGCCGAACGCGGAGAAGGCGGCGTCGTCGGCCGGCTCGGTCAGGACGATCTCGCGCACGGCGTCGCGTCCCGCGCCCAGGCGTGCGGCCGCGGCGTCGGCCACCTCGACGGGGGCCGCCGTGCGGGGGAGGCCGAGGCGGCCGGCGATGCGGGCGCACGCGCCCTCGCGGAGGCGCGCGGCGGCGTGCCGGGGGTCGGCCGCGCGCGCGTAGAGGCGGGCGCGCCCCTCGAGCGTCTCGCTCGCACGCACGGTGACCGGCAGGTCCTCGGCGACGAGCGGTCCGAAGCGCCGTCCGCGCCAGACGCCTGCGGCCACGACGGCGAGCACGGCGAGGACGATGGCGGGGGTCACCCATCCCGGGGTGAGCTCGCCGATCGTCGCGGGCGCGGTGCCTGCGGCGTCGTCCAGGCCCGGCAGATACCAGACGACGTCGCCGTGCCCGCCGAGGACGCCGAGGCCGAGGGCGGCGTGGCCGTGCTCGGCGAGATGCGCGTTCGCGAGCAGGGCGCCCGCGTCGACGGCGGTCACGGCGCCGTCGGCGGTCTCGGTCCGCAGCAGCCCGAAGCCGTCGCCGACGGGGTAGCACGCGATGTCGGCCCCGCCGCGCGTGTACGCCTCGCCGGGGGCGACGCCGCCGGCGCGCGCGGCGGCGTCGAGGTCGCATGCCGGATCGACCGCCGTCCCGTCGCCGTGGCCGGCGAAGCCGGCGCCGGAGAAGAGGATCCGCAGGTCGCGCGACGTGGGGGCGAGAAGGACGGCGTCCCCGGCGGCCGCGACGAGATCCTCGACGGCCGCGTCGTCGAGGGGCGCCGTCGACCCCACCGCGAGCGTGGTGTCCGGGCCGGCGGCGGCGAGCGCCTCGTCGAGGCTCGTCGCGATCGTCACCGCGATGCCGCCGTGCTCCTCCAGCAGGCGTGCGATCGCCCGCGCGCCGTCGGCTCCCGCGCCCTCCGGGTCGAGCGCCGGGCGCTCGGACCACTCCCGGGCGCCGACGAGGGCGATGCCGGTGCCGAACACGGCGAACGCGACGACGAGCGCGATCCACCCGAGGACCGTGCGCCTGCCGCGCGGCGCCTCGCTCAGCCGTGTCGTCTCGGGGGAGGGCGACGTCACAGCGGCGCCCCTTCGCGGAGGCGGACGGGACGCGACCGGGCGAGATCGCCGTCGAGGCGCGCGACGAGCGCGTGCGTCTCGGCCGTCCCGCTGCGACGCAGATAGCGCACGTCGTCGAAGACGCGGGCCGCGGAGGCGAGCACCCCGGCATGCGACGGGAAGGGCGATGCGGCCGTCCGCGCGAGCTGCTGCGCGGTCGTCCCCGGGAGGGCGTCGAGCAGGTCGCGCTCCTCGAGGGCGCGCGCGATCGCCCGGAACCGGTCGACGACCGCGCCGTCCCAGTCCCCCTCGGCGGCGCGCCGGTCGGCCGACGCGCGCAGCTCGGCGGCCGACCGGCGCTCGTCGTCGCCGAAGAGGAGCGCGGACCGCTCCTCCGCGCGATGGATCGCCCGCGGCCGGCCCCAGACGAGGAACGCGGCGACGACGACGGCCGCGATCACGCCGATCACGACGACGGCGAGCAGCGGGCTCCACTCGGAGCCGATCTGCGGGTTCAGGATCATGGAGAGGAACTCGCCGATCGCTCCCGCGACGCGGTCGAGGAGGTTCGGCTCCGCCGCGTCGTAGGCGGGGTCGGAGAGCTCCTGCTCCGCCCAGTCGCGCGCCTCGTCGCCGTCGGGGAGGAGAGAGGAGAGGGCGACTCCGCCGATCACGATCCGCCCGAGGCGCGCTCGTCGGGAGCAGGCGGCGAGGACGGGGCGGCCGGGCCGACCGGCTCGGCCGGGGCGGGAGGGGGCGGCGTGGTCGGAGCGTACTGGCCCCACCGGGGCGCGGGGCGGCCGGGGTCGGGTGCCGGGGGGACGGCCTGTCCGAAGGGGGACGGCGCGTGGGGGTACGGCGGCGCCTGTCCGTACGGCGGGGCCTGGGGGTATTGAGGCGGCGCCTGTCCGTACGGCGGCGCGGGAGGCGCCACCTGCCACGGCTCCGGCGCGCGCGGGGGAGCGACCGCACCGGGATCGAAGGCGTAGGGATCCCCGGCGTCCGCCGCGCCGGCGTCCCGTCGCTCCACGTAGGACTGCATCCGCAGATCGATGCCCTCGCGCCGCATGCGCGCGTCGATGTAGACGAGCGCCGACGACGTCGCCTGCACGACGACCCCGATGGACGAGACGACGAGCGTGACGATCTGGCTCGCCGCCACGGTGAGGACCATCGCGATGACCGCGGACGCATCGGGGTCGCCCGTCGGCGCGAAGACGCTCGTGAACGCGCCGCCGAGGAAGGAGAACGGCATCCCCACGGCATAGGCGGCCGTGTTCATGATGAGGCCGATGAGGACGATCACGCCGAACGTCTGCCAGAACCGCCCGCCGATCAGCCGCCACGACCGCGCGATGCCGCCGCGGATCGTCGCGTGCTCCAGGATGATCGCGCTCGGGACGACGAAGAGCTTCGTGCCGAGCCAGGCGTAGAGCACGATCCCGCCGACGAGCGCGAGGACGCCGGCCAGCACGCCCGCCCACGTCTCGACGATCGCGAGCCCGGCCACGATCCCGACGAGCACCGCGACGGCCGCGGCGACGGCCGCGACCAGGAGCGCGTAGTACCCGATGAGGCGCCAGACGACGGGACGCACGCGGGCCCAGATCCTCGCGAGGGTCGCCCGCTCGCCGAGCGACGCGTGGGCGACCTCGCCGACCACGACGGCCTGCACGATGATGCCCAGCACGCCCGTCACGAGCAGGACGGCGATCGTGACGAGGGCGGTGACGAGCGCCGAGCCCGCGGCGATGAGCTCGTACTCCTCGGAGAACTCCGCCACGGTGTCGAGCCGCGAGAACGTCGCGAAGGCGACGGCGCCGATCGCGGCCGTCCCGATGAGGGTCGAGACGATCTGGACCGCCATCGCGAAGCCCAGCAGCACTCTCGGGTTGCCGCGCAGGGCGCCGAACGACTTCCCGAGGATCGTGCCGAAGCCGAGGGGGTACAGGGGGATGAGACCGCCGCGCGGGGCCGGCGTCCATCTCGGTTCAGCGGTCACGTCGATCCTCCCTCGACCCGCCGGCGAAGCGGCCGGTCCCGTCGCGTCCCTCTCATCGTGTCACACCCCGGGCCCGCGTCCTCCGTGTCGCGGCCGTCGCCGTCGAGGCGTCGTCTAGGCTGTCGGGGACGGTCGCCCGCGCGAACGATGCGCGTCGGCGCGGAGACGAAGCAAAGGACCACCCCCTCATGAGCGCGCGCATCCTCGTGGTCGATGACGACACGGCTCTGGCCGAGATGATCGGCATCGTGCTGCGCACGGAGGGCTTCGAGACCGCGTTCTGCGCGGACGGCGCGCTCGCCCTCGACAGCTGGCGGCAGGAGCGTCCCGACCTCGTGCTGCTCGATCTCATGCTGCCGGGCAAGGACGGCATCGAGATCTGCACGGAGATCCGCGCCGAGTCCGGGGTCCCCGTCATCATGCTCACCGCGCGCTCCGACACGGCCGACGTTGTCTCGGGGCTGGAGGCGGGCGCGGACGACTACATCGTCAAGCCCTTCAACCCGAAGGAGCTCGTCGCCCGCATCCGCACGAGGCTCCGCCCGGCGCAGGAGGTCTCCGGCGACGCGCTGCGCGCCGGCGACCTCACGATCGACGTCGCCGCGCACGAGGTGCGACGCGGGCAGACGCCGATCTCCCTCACGCCCCTCGAGTTCGAGCTCCTCGTGGCGCTCGCCTCGAAGCCGCAGCAGGTGTTCTCCCGCGAGGCGCTGCTCGAGCAGGTCTGGGGCTACCACTACAAGGCCGACACGCGCCTCGTGAACGTCCACGTGCAGCGGCTCCGCGCGAAGATCGAGATCGACCCCGACAACCCCAAGATCGTCATGACGGTGCGGGGAGTCGGCTATCGCGCCGGCGCCGCGCTCTGAGCAGGCCCGCATGCCCGTGACGGCGCGGACCGCGCGGATGGCCGTCCGGAGGCCGTCGACCTGGCTTCCCGCCATCCGCGCGCAGTGGACCAGCTCGCTGCGCTTCCGCACGACCTTCATCACGGTGGCCGCCACCGGGCTGGCGATCGCCGTCGCGTGCGTCTGGACGGCCCTCGCGATCCACAACGAGCTCTTCACGTCGCGCAAGGACCAGGTGCTCGACCAGGCGCAGCGTGGGATCGAACAGGCGCAGGACGTGCTCGACACCGCCGAGGTCGCCACGGACAGCGCCGCCCTGCAGCAGCTGCTGTTCGATGCGCGTGACACCCTCACGGCCCAGGCGGGCACGAGCTACATCGCCTACTACCGCATCGACGACGCGACGTCGGCCATCGCCCCTCCCGACTTCGCGCTCATCGAGGACGGCGCGCTCACCGTGGGGCTCCGCGAGCGCGTGCGCACCTCGGCGGACACGCAGTGGTGGCAGTCGGTGCCGATGCAGCTCTCGGACGGCTCGACCCCGGTCCCGGCGATCGTGGTCGGGCAGCAGCTCCAGGTGCAGAACGCGAACGCCTACGAGGTGTACCTCGCCTACAGTCTGGAGGACGCCGATCGGACGCTGCGGTTCGTGCAGGGCACCCTGTGGATCACGGGCGTCGTCCTCGTCCTGATCGTGGCCACGATCTCGTGGTTCGTCCTGCGCACGGTGGCGCAGCCGCTCATCGAGGCGAGCCAGACGAGCGCGCGCCTCGCCGCCGGCGATCTCGACGTGCGGCTGCCCGTGCGCGGCAGGGACGAGCTCGCCACGCTGGGGCGGTCGTTCAACGCGATGGCCGACAGCATCGAGTCGCAGATCACCGAGCTCGCCGAGCTCTCGCAGGTGCAGCAGCGGTTCGTGGCGGACGTGTCGCACGAGCTGCGCACGCCGCTGACGACCATCCGGCTCGCCTCCGAGATGCTCAACGACAGGCGGGCGGAGTTCGACGAGTCGACGGCGCGCGCCGCGGAGCTGCTGCACGCCCAGGTGGCGCGGTTCGAGCAGCTGCTGACCGACCTGCTGGAGATCAGCCGGTACGACGCCGGCTCGGTGCAGCTCGAGCGGGAGCCCACGAGCCTCGCCCAGCTGGCCGAGGACGTCGCCGGGTCGATGGAGCAGGTCGCCGCCCAGCACGGCAGCGAGCTGCGGATCGTCGCCCCCGGCGGGTACTCTCCCGTCGAGGTCGACCCGCGCCGCGTGCGCCGCATCCTGCGGAACCTCATCGGCAACGCCATCGAGCACGGCGAGGGCCGCCCCATCGTCATCACGGTCGACAGCGACGCGCGGGCCGTCGCGATCGGCGTGCGCGACCACGGTCTCGGCATGACGCCGGAGGACGCCGAGCGCGTCTTCGACCGGTTCTGGCGGGCGGACCCCTCGCGCAAGCGCACGCTGGGAGGCACGGGGCTCGGGCTCTCGATCGCGCTGGGCGACGCGAAGCTGCACGGCGGCGCCCTCGCGGTGTGGTCCGAGCCCGGGCGAGGCTCGCACTTCGTGCTGACGCTGCCGCGCGTGCCGGGGGAGGTCTCCGACCGGTCGCCGATCCCCGCCGAGCCGCACGAGCGCGTGGCGGACGACCTCGGCGTGACACAGCCCATCCGCACCGAAGACGGGGAGGCCCGGCCATGACGGGAACCGGCGGAACCGCGGCCCTCAGGCGACGGCGCGTCCTCGTCGCGTCGCTCGTCGCGGCGCTCGCGCTGACGGGCTGCGCCGGCCTGCCGACGAGCGGTCCGGTCACGGCCGGGAACTCGCCGGCGGACTCGCCGAGCGGCGTCACGGGCGGAAGCTACATCGCCGACGCCCCGGAGCCGGGGGCGACGCCGGGGGAGATCGTCGACGGCTTCCTGCAGGCGTCGATCGAGCCGGCCCAGAACTGGGCGACGGCGCGGGAGTACCTCGACGGCGACCTCGTCAGCACGTGGAACCCGAGCGCGAGCACCCTCATCGACCTCACGGATCGGCGCGACACCACCCATGCGACCGTCGACGGCGCCACGGCCACGCTCGCCGCGGACGTCACGGCGGAGGCGACCGTGGACGAGGACGGCCGGTACCAGGTGGCCGGCGGCGGCAGCACGTCGCTCGCGTTCGAGCTCGCGCAGAACGCGGACGGCGAGTGGCGCATCGTGTCGGCGCCCGACGGCATCGTCCTGGACCGGCTCTTCTTCGCCGAGCTCTACACGGCGTACGACCTCTACTACTTCGACGCCACGTGGAGCCATCTCGTCCCCGATCGTCGCTGGTTCCTCAACCGGCAGAACGCGAACGCGGCCACGCGCATCGTGCAGGAGCTCGTCGACGGCAGCCCCAGCGAGTGGCTGGCGTCCGGAGTGGAGACGGCGTTCGGCTCCGACCTCGAGCTCTCGCGCGGCACGGTCTCCATCGACTCCGACCGCGTCGCGCACATCGCCGTGACCGGCGCCGCGGGCGCGGACGACGAGACCATCAGCCGCATGACGGCCCAGCTCGAGCAGAGCCTCTCCGCGGTGACGGTGAGGTCCGTGAGCCTCACCGTGGACGGACAGGAGAGCGACGTGGAGGCGGCCCCCGTCGGATCGACGAAGATCGACCCGCGCCCGCTCGTCCTCCGGGAGGACGGGTTCGGCTACCTCTCCGGCGGCGACCTGAGCGCCGTCGACGGCCTGTCGGACGTCCTCCTCGGCTTCCCCGAGGACCACGCCATCTCCTCGATCACGCTGTCGCCAGACCAGGAGACCGCCGCCGTGGGGCTCGACGACGGCGAGGCCATGCGCGTCACGAGCGAGGGGCCGGACGAGATCGACACGGGCGGCCCCGTGATCGATCCGGCCATGGACCGCTTCGGCCGCATCTGGACCGTGCGGGCGGACGAGCCGCAGTCGCTCACGGCGTGGGACGCCGATCTCGTCTCGACCGCGTCGCTGGCGGGCGGCTGGTCGGATCTCGCGAGCGTCTCGGCGATCGACGTCTCGCGCGACGGCTCCCGGATCGCCGCCATCGTGTCGAGCGGGGACGAGGAGTGGGTGATCGTCTCGGCCGTCGAACGCGAGCTCGACGGCACCCCCGTCGCCGTCGGGACGCCGATGAGGGTCGTGCAGCTCCGTCTGGCGGGCGTGGGCCTCGCATGGCTCGACGACGGCACGATCGGCATCGCCGCCGGCGGCACGGACAACGCCATCATGATCCAGCAGCCGATCGGAGGCCCCGGCACCGACACCAGCGCGGCCTCGCCGCTCGACGTCGTCGCGATCGGCGCGGGGAACCAGGACTCGGCCGTCCGCCTGCTCACGGGAGGCGGCGAGCTGCAGGTGAGGCGCGGCAGCGGCTGGACGACGAGCGCGAGCGACGTGAAGGTGCTGGCGACCCAGCTCGGGCTGCCCGGCTGAGCGCGGGATCGGGCCGCTCGCCTCGTGCACAGGGCGGGCGGGTCGGCGCGTCGTCTCCACAGCCGGCGATCCCGGATCCGCGACGGCACCTGGCGCGGGCAGAGTTCCCTCATGTCGCTCGCCGCAGATCTCCGCACCGCGCTGTCCGAGGCCTCGGGCCTGCTGCTCCCCGTCTCCTGCGCGGGCTGCGGCGACGCGGGCGTCGCGCTGTGCGACGGGTGCCGTGCCGCGATCGCGCCCGCCGTCCGCGTGCGGTGCATCGGGGAGGACCTCGACGTCGTCGCCGGGCTCGTCTTCGCGGGCGAGGCGGCCGCCGTGCTGCGCACGTTCAAAGAGGGCGGGAGGACGGCGCTCGCCCGCGCGTTCGCCCCCGCCATGCGGGCGGCCCTCGTCGCGTGCGCCCGTCGTGCCGGGACGCTCGTCGACGCCGTGCCCGTCCCGGCGTCGGCCGCCTCGTCCCGGCGTCGCGGCTACCGGCCGGTGGAGCTGCTGATGCACCACGGCGGGGTCGCGCCCTCCCGTGAGCTGCGATGGGCGCGGCGGGCGGCCGATCAGCGTGCCCTGGGGCGGGAGCAGCGCGACGCGAACATGACCGGATCGCTCTGCGCGCGGCGCCGCCTCGACGGCCGGGACGTGATCGTGGTGGACGACGTCGTGACGACGGGCGCGACCCTGCGCGAGGCCCGCAGGGCGCTCTCGGAGGCCGGCGCGCACGTGGTCGGAGCGGTCGCCCTGGCCGCGACGCCGCGCGTTCTC
This sequence comes from Microbacterium sp. AB, assembly GCF_032878875.1. NCBI lineage: Bacteria > Bacillati > Actinomycetota > Actinomycetes > Micrococcales > Microbacteriaceae > Microbacterium > Microbacterium betulae. Next base: position 1,249,958 of record NZ_CP118157.1, read on the forward strand.
CCTCCGCGAACACGACATGGCGAATCGCCGGGAAATACTTCGTGACACGCGTTCCTCCCGGGGATACGTTGGGGGCACAAGGCGACCAGTGGTCCGCCGCTCACACCGGTCGGACCGGACAGGGAGGCAGAGATGGACACGAACATCGTCGGCGTGGGGGTCAGCGTTTCCGACCGATTCCGCACCGTGGTCGAGGAGAAGAGCGAGCGGATATCGACCCTCGCCCCACGTGCCGAGCGTCTTGAGGTGAAGGTCACCCATCAGTCCCACAGGGCAGGACGCCTCGAGGAGGAGACGGTCGAGCTCACGGTCTTCTGGAACGGCCCCGTGATCCGCGCCGAGGCGCACGACGCCGACAAGTTCACGGCCTTCGACATCGCGCTCGAGAAGCTCGGCGAGCAGCTCCGGCGGGCGAAGGACAAGAAGGTGAGCGGCCGCCTGCGCCCGCGCGCCGCGCGGTTCGCGAAGGAGACGGGCGAGCTGGAGGGGCTCGACGTGCAGCCCGCCGCCGCCGAGACGCTGCAGGCGGTCGCGACGGGCGAGGTGGCCGTCGTGGCGGAGCGGGAGGAGGACGAGGCCTACACGCCCGTCGTCATCCGCACCAAGTCCTTCGAGCCGGAGTGGATGACGGTCGAGGACGCGGTCGACAGGATGGAGCTCGTCGGCCACGACTTCTTCCTCTTCATCGACGCGCGCACGGATCATCCGAGCGTCGTCTACCGGCGTCGCGGGTGGGACTACGGCGTCATCTCGCTCACCACGCAGGCTTCGCCGGTCGAGGACGCGCTCGCATCCTGACCGCATGACGGCGGATGGCCCGGGTCGCGAGGACCCGGGCCATCCGGCTGTCCGGGCTCCGTGCTGTGGCGCCCCGGCGGCGGTCAGTCGAAGATGTCGCCGATGAGGCCGCCGAGGAGGACGCCGCCGAGCACGGGGCCGAGGAAGTCCCCGCCGCCCCCGCCGCCGAAGCCGCCGCCGCGCGGGCCGCGCCGGCCGCCTCCCCACGACCCCCAGTCGTCGTTGTCGGGGCGGGACGAGTCGATGTCGCGCTGCGCGAGCTGCAGCGCCTCGTGGGCGAGCTGCGCCGTGCGGCGCGCCAGCTGCTGGGCCTGCTCGCGGGTGTCCTCCGACACGACGAGCGGATCGATGTCGATGCGCAGGCGCTGAGCCTCCGCGAAGCGCGTGCGGGCGTCGGCGCCGATCCAGCCGCTGTGGCCGTTGATGAGGCTGCCGGCGACGGAGATCGCGCGATCGGCGGCGGCGACGTCGTGCTGCACGTGCTCGATCGACGGCAGCGGCCGCGCCGCGCGCTCGCGCGCCTTCGCGACGGCGGCGTCGAGGGCGGCGTTCGCCTCGGAGACCTCCGCGAGCACCGTGAACGGGTCCGACTGCGTGCCGGGGGCGGGCAGTGCGGCCAGCGCCGACTCGAGCGACGCGATCGCCTTCGTCACCTCCGGCGTCTGCGGCGCCGTGCGCGCCTCGACGAGGTCGCCGCGCGAGTCGGCGACGACGTCGGCGAGCGTCGACTGCGCGCGCATGGCCTCGATCTCGAAGTCGTCGACGCCGTCGAGGATCGACGTGGCGCGCCGGACGGCCTCGGTCGCCGTCTCGAGCGCGAGGTTCGCCTCCTCGGTGCGGCGGGACGCACGTCTGCGCTCCGAGACGTCGGCGGAGTGCAGCGCGAAGTCGAGGAGCTGATCCGCCTCGTCGGCGTTCACCCTCACCCGCTGGAGCGCCTCGGCGCTGTAGAGACGCGCGAGCCGCTCGACGGTCGCCCGCGTCTGCGGCAGCCGCTCGCGCAGCCGCTCGACGTCGGCGCGCACCTGCTGGAGGATCTGCGGGGCCTGCCGCACGAGCGCGATGCGCTCCTGCAGCGCCCCCGTGCGCTCGTCGAGGACGTCCTCGGCCCAGTCGCAGAGCTGGATGATGCGCGCGTTGCGCGTGCGCAGCTCCTCCTCGGTGTCGGGGATGTCGTCGTGGTTGAGCTGATGGAGCTGGAAGGCCTCGGCCATGTGCTTCTTGACCGCGTCGACGCCTTCGCGCAGCTCCTTCGTCGGTCCCTCGCCGAGCTCGGCCGCGGCGAAGACGAGCTCGTCGCCCGTCGCGCGGATGCGTTCGTCGGCGGTGACGAGCGCGGTGCGGGCCCTGCGGGCGAGATCTGCGTCCGCCGCCTGCTGCTGCTCTCGCTCTTCCCGCCTGCGACGACCCCAGAATCCTGCCATGGACCGATCTTACGGCGTCCTGACCGGGCGGCCGCGTCGGGGGCGCTCGCTCGCGAGCCCGAGCGCGGTCCTGTGCCGCGGGCGGTCGGCGAGGCGCCGCTCGCTGTGGTCGAGCCAGCGCAGCTCCGCCTCCGCGGCGAAGATCATCGAGTCCACCACGAGGGACGACGCGAGCTCCTCGGGTCCGTCCGGGGCCCCGGCGGGCGCGGTCCGCCGCAGCGACTCGAGCCGCGCGTGCGCGGCCGCGCGCTGGATGCGGATGAGGGCGCCGGCGTCGACGCCCGGAAGCGTCGCGGCGAGCGCGAGCTTGATCGCGAGCTCGTCGCGCGGCGGCTGCCCGCGCTCGACGGGGGAGCCGAGCCACGCGCGCACGTCGTCGCGCCCGGCTGCGGTGATCTCCCAGTAGACGTGTCCCTGGTCGTCGGGCGCGCCCCGGACGACGAGCCCGTCGCGCTCGAGCCGTTCCAGCGTGCTGTAGATCTGTCCGACGTTGAGCGGCCACGTCGCACCGGTGCGCCGCTCGAACTCCGTCCGCAGCTGGTACCCGTAGCAGGGCCCCTGGTCCAGGATCGCCAGCAGGCTCCGTCTCACCGACATCCCGACCTCCGCGTTCGTCGCGGCGGAGGACCGCCGCATAGGTGCATTCCGAGTATATGCATACCCGGAAACCTCCGGATGAGGACGCGATCGGCGAAGACCGCCGTGTCGCACCTGCCGTTCACCTCGCGTTGTTAGCATCTTCCGCATGGCCGGATCTTCACCGACGCCACGGGCCGCCGAGTACGCGAGGCCCAGTCATCTGCTCGTGCACCTGAGCGACACGCATCTCAGAGCCGAGGGCGGGGTGTTCGGGATCGACGCCGCACGCCATCTGCGTCGCGTGCTCGCGGAGCTGGAGTCCTCCGGGGCACGGCCCGACGCGCTGGTCTTCACGGGAGACCTCGCCGACCTCGGCGAGGCCGACGCCTACGCGCACCTGCGCGAGGTCGTCGCCCCCGCGGCGGAGCGCCTCGGGTCACGCGTCATCTGGGTGATGGGCAATCACGACGACCGCGATCGCTTCCGCCGCGGCCTGCTCGGGGAGGCGGGAGACGCACCGGTCGACGCCGTCCACGAGATCGACGGCCTGCGCGTGATCGTCCTCGACACGTCGGTGCCGGGAGCGCATCACGGGGAGGTGTCGCCGGAGCAGCTCGAGTGGCTCGCGCTCGAGCTGGCGATCCCCGCACCGCACGGCACCGTCCTGGCGATGCATCACCCGCCGATGCCGTGCGTGCTCGACCTCGCGACGCTCGTGGAGCTCCGCGACCAGAAGGCCCTGGCCGACGTGCTCCGCGGGAGCGACGTGCGCACGATCCTCGCAGGGCACGTGCACTTCTCGTCGACCGCCACGTTCGCGGGCATCCCGGTGTCGGTGGCCTCGTCGTCGTGCTACACGCAGGACCTCACCCTCACGGACGGGAGCATGCGGCCGCGGGACGGCGCCCAGTCGTACAACCTCGTGCACGTCTACGAGGAGACCGTGGTGCACTCGGTCGTCCCGTTCTCGGACGCCCCGGCGCTGGAGACGACCACGGCCGACGAGACGGCCCGCCGCCTGCAGGAGGCGGGAGTCGTCATCCCGCCTTCGATGGGGCGCTCGGATGCCCTTCCCCCGCCGACGGCGCCTCTGGCCATCGTCGGCTGAGCGCGCTCTCGTCGCGCTCCCAGGGCGCCCGCACCGGGAAGTAGGCCTCGAGGGTCTCCCGCACGACGTGCTCGCGCAGCTCCTCGGGTATCTCCGGGACGCTGCCGTCATTGAGGCAGAACATGTCCGCGTCGCGCCGTTCGAGCAGCCGGCCCAGGCGCGCCGGCGCGTTCCGCAGCGTCGTCTGGATGTACCTGGTGCGCGGCTCCCTCGTCGGCAGCGCGCGCCCCGTCATGGCCGCGTAGTAGTGGTACAGCGAGTTCGTCACGGAGACGTCCGTCGCGCTGCGGAAGCGCGCAGCGGTCGTCCGCGCGAACTCGTCGGGGAACTCGCGTTCGAGCTCGCCCATCACCTCGCGGCTGTGGGGGGTCGCGCAGTGCTGGAGATCGCGGGTGATGATGCGCCCGAAGCGCTCGCGGAGGAGGTCCCGGTTCACGCGCGCGGCGTTGTCGTGGCCGCTCCTGCTCGCCCGTGCCGGCCCGACGCCGATGCGGACGCCGCACTCGACGAACTTCGTCAGCCCGGCCGGGGTGAAGAAGAGCTCGGGACGCACCGGGCGGCCGAAGAACATGTCGTCGTTGGAGTAGAGGAAGTGCTCGGCGATCCCGGGGATGCGGTGCAGCTGCGCTTCGACGGCGTGCGAGTTGTGGGTGGGGAGCACGGACGGGTCCGCGAAGAACTCCTCGCTGCGGACGATCCGGACCTTCGGGTGATCGACGAGCCAGCGCGGTGCGGGACTGTCCGTCGCGATGTAGATCCGGCGGATCCACGGTGCGAACAGGTGGACGCTCCTGAGGGCGTACCGCAGCTCGTCGACCTGGCGGAAGCGCGCGGCGTGCGCGTCCCCGTCGCCGACGACGTACGCGTTCAGCCGCTTGGCGCGCTCGCGCTGGAAGTCGTCGGAGGAGCCGTCGACCCAGGAGAAGACGATGTCGACGTCGAAGGCCACCTCGTGCGGACCCGGCGCGAACATCCCGTCGAGCGTGCGCCACGACCGGCCGTGCCGACGGACGGTCGCGAACGACAGGTCCTCCGCCATGATCGTGCGGCGGGTGAGCGCATTGCGCCGCGGCGCGCGGACGAGGCCGTCCTCATGGCGCCAGAACTCCACGCGGACGCCCGTCTCCGCGCCGTGGCGCAGGGTGCCGGAGGGGGTGATGCGGGGCCGGAAGACGATGGCGGCGTCCTTCTCGAACGCGTCCTCCGCGCCCGTGACCAGAAGATGCGCGGGACGCCCCGCCGTCCGCGCGGCGGCCCAGAGCCCGCCGTCCGCGGTGAGGGCGCGCAGGGCGGCGTCCTTCTCCCGGACGTCCAGCGCGAGGGCCGGGCCTCCGCTCGTGCGTCGCACGAGGAGGGGCCGGAGCGCCGCGTCCTCGAAGATGCGGGCGAGCGCGAGGAGGTCGGCGGTCTGGGCGTGCTCCGGAGTGGTCTCCTCGACGAGATGCGGGATCCCGTCGTGCAGGCGGGTGTGCGCAGGGTCGGGGGCGCCGGGCCATGCGTCGCGTGCGTGGGGAGCGGGAGAACTGCCCAGAAGGGTCATCGACCACCTCAGATCTGCTATCGGCCGAAGCCGTCGTGATGGAAGGAGACGCCGGGATCCGACGGTGTGTCGCGAGGGGACGTGCGTCACCGGATGAACGGCGTATGAACGAATCCTAGAGCAGTCGCGGCCTCCGCGGGGACCGCCGGCGACACCCGTGGGCCGCCGCCTCCGCGCTCAGCGCTCCGCGACGTCCCGCAGCGCCTCCGCGAGCGACGGATGCGAGAAGCGGAAGCCCTCCGCGAGCAGCCGTTCGGGCACCACCCACCTGCTCTTGAGGACCAGCTCCGGCTCCGTGCGCAGGAGCCACATCGCCGGCTCGAGCATGAAGCGCCAGGCGGGGAGCCCGACGGGCATCCCGACCACGCGGCGCAGCGTGGCCATGAGCGTGCGGTTGTCGCTCGGGTGGGGGGAGGAGAGGTTCACCGGCCCCGAGACGTCGTCCCGGTCGCCGAGGAACCGGATGGCCGAGACGACGTCGTCGATGTGGATCCAGCTGAACCGCTGCCCGCCGCGGGTCGGACGATGCGGTGCGCGCCCGTCGCCGGTGGGATGGGGGCCGATGCCCCGGTAGCGCCGGTGCGGGAACCACGGCCCGTCGATCTGCGGACCGCCGAGGCCCAGGCGCGCGAGCGCGAAGAGCGTCCTCGTCGCCGGGCCGTCGCCGAGGACGATCGCCATCCGGAGCGCCACGCGCCGCGTAGCGGGGAGATCGCCCGAGAAGAGCTCCTCCTCCCAGGTCCGCGCGACGTCGACCGAGAACCCCGAGCCGAGCTCGCCGTCGCGTTCCGTCTGCGCCCGGTCCGTCGCATGGCGGTAGATCGTCGCGGTGCTGGCGTTGAGCCAGACGCGCGGCGGGCTCGCCGCGCCCGCGATCGCCGCGCGCAGCGCACGGGTCGTGTCCACGCGCGAGCGCAGGACCTCGTCGCGGTTCGCGTCCGTGTAGCGGCAGTTCACCGATCTCCCCGCGAGGTTCACGACGAGGTCGGAGCCGTCCACGGCGGCAGCGATCGCGGCGGCGTCCCCCCAGCGCACGTCGCCGCTTCGCCCGATCGTCCGGACGGCGTACCCGTCCTCGGCCAGCGCGCGCGTGAGCGCGCGGCCGACGAACCCGCTCGCTCCCGCCACGACCGCGATCCTGTCGTCCGTCATCGCCCCCCGCCTCCGTCGCCGCTCCCGTCCGGCGGACCCTCGCCGGCCATCCTGCCAGCACCCCGCGTCCTCCCGGAAGCCGACTGGGAGTCTGCTGACCGGGGATTGTCACGGGCAGATAACATGGGCAGGTATGCCCGTCGCCGCGAGGCGGCGACTCTGCCCGTCCGACAGCGACGCGGCACCGATCGAGGAGTGACACGTGGCAAATCCGTTCGAGAAGCTGCTCCATGCCGGGGAGGGACGCATCCGCCGGCAGCTGCAGCGGGTCGTCACCGCCGTGAACGCCCTCGAAGAGGACTACGCGCAGCTCACGGACGACGAGCTGCGCGGCGAGACGGCCGAGCTGCGCGCACGCCACGAGAAGGGCGAGACGCTCGACCAGCTCATGCCCGAGGCGTTCGCGGCCGTGCGCGAGGCCGCGGGGCGCACCCTCGGAATGCGCGCGTACGACGTCCAGATCATGGGAGGGGCGGCCCTCCACCTCGGCAACATCGCCGAGATGAAGACGGGCGAGGGCAAGACGCTCGTCGCGACGTTCCCCTCGTACCTCAACGCCATCGCCGGGAAGGGCGTCCACGTCGTCACGGTCAACGACTACCTCGCGTCGTATCAGGCCGAGCTCATGGGACGCGTGTTCCGCGCGCTGGGGATGACCACGGGCATCGTCGTGTCCGGTCAGACCCCTGCCGTGCGCCGGGAGCAGTACGAGGCCGACATCACGTACGGCACGAACAACGAGTTCGGCTTCGACTACCTGCGCGACAACATGGCGTGGCGCAGGGAGGACCTCGTCCAGCGGGGGCACTTCTTCGCCGTGGTCGACGAGGTCGACTCGATCCTCATCGACGAGGCGCGCACGCCGCTCATCATCTCCGGCCCGTCCTCGGGCGAGGCCAATCGCTGGTTCGCCGAGTTCGCGAAGATCGCCCGCACCCTCGAGGAGGGCGTCGACTACGAGGTCGACATCAAGAAGCGCACGGTGGGCGTGCTCGAGGCGGGGATCGAGAAGGTCGAGGACTATCTCGGCATCGACAACCTCTACGAGTCCGCCAACACGCCGCTCATCTCGTTCCTCAACAACTCGATCAAGGCGAACGCGCTCTTCAAGCGCGACACCGACTACGTCGTCATGAACGACGAGGTCATGATCGTCGACGAGCACACGGGCCGCATCCTCGTGGGCCGCCGCTACAACGAGGGCATGCACCAGGCGATCGAGGCGAAGGAGGGCGTGCCGGTCAAGGCGGAGAACCAGACCCTCGCCACCGTCACGCTGCAGAACTACTTCCGCCTGTACGACAAGCTCTCGGGCATGACGGGAACCGCCGAGACCGAGGCAGCGGAGTTCATGTCGACGTACAAGCTCGGCGTCATCGCCATCCCGACGAACCGACCGATGGTGCGCAAGGACCAGACCGACCTCGTCTACAAGAACGAGCAGGGCAAGTTCTCGCAGGTCGTCGACGACATCGTCGAGCGCAACGCGAACGGCCAGCCCGTGCTCGTGGGCACCGTGAGCGTCGAGAAGAGCGAGTACCTGTCGCGCCTGCTGTCGAAGAAGGGCATCAAGCACGAGGTCCTCAACGCGAAGAACCACGCACGCGAGGCGGAGGTCATCGCGCGCGCCGGTCAGCTCGGCGCCGTGACGGTCGCGACGAACATGGCGGGACGAGGCACCGACATCATGCTCGGCGGCAACGCCGAGTTCATCGCGGTGCAGGAGATGAAGGCCAAGAGCCTCTCTCCCGAGGAGACGCCGGAGGAGTACGAGGCGGAGTGGCCGGCCGTGTTCGAGGCGGTCAAGGAGCGCGTGGAGGAGGAGGCCGCCAAGGTCCGCGATGCGGGCGGCCTCTACGTCCTCGGCACCGAGCGCCACGAGTCGCGTCGCATCGACAACCAGCTGCGCGGCCGCGCGGGCCGTCAGGGCGACCCCGGCGAGAGCCGCTTCTATCTCAGCCTCACCGACGACCTCATGCGCCGGTTCCAGTCCGGCCCCGCCGATGCCCTGCTCTCGCGCTCGGACTTCCCCGACGACGTCGCGATCGAGTCGAAGCTCGTCTCGCGCCTCATCAAGAACGCGCAGGCCGCCGTCGAGTCGCGCAACGCGGAGGCGCGCAAGAACGTCCTCAAGTACGACGACGTCCTCAACCGGCAGCGCGAGGCGATCTACGCCGACCGTCGCACGATCCTCCACGGCGACGACATCGAGGGTCGCGTGCAGCACTTCATCGAGGACGCCGTCACGACCGTGGTCGACGATCACACGGCCGGCGGCCACAACGAGAGCTGGGACTTCGACGCCCTCTGGACCGAGCTGAAGACGCTCTACCCCGTCGGGGTGACGATCGACGAGGTCGTCGCGGAGGCGGGGGCGAGCAAGGGCGGCATCACCGCGGAGGGCCTCAAGCGCGAGCTGCTGAGCGATGCGAAGATCGCCTACGCCAAGCGCGAGGAGCAGCTCGGCGAGAAGGCCGTGCGCGAGCTCGAGCGCCGTGTCGTGCTGCAGGTGCTCGACCGCCGCTGGCGCGATCACCTCTACGAGATGGACTACCTGAAGGACGGCATCGGCCTGCGCGCGATGGCGCAGCGCGACCCGCTCATCGAGTACCAGCGCGAGGGCTATTCGATGTTCCAGGCGATGATGGGCCAGATCAAGGAGGAGGTCGTCGGATACCTCTTCAACCTCGAGGTCGAGGTGCGGGGGGTCGACGGCGGCGCCCAGGCCCAGCCCCAGGTCGAGGCGAAGGGGCTCGAGCCCGCGCCGGGCGAGCAGAAGCTCGAGTACTCCGCCCCCAGCGAGGACGGCGACGTCGAGGTGCGCAACGACCGGGGCCAGGTGCAGAAGACCCAGACCGACCGCGTGCGCCAGAAGGAGGCCCCGCGCGGCGCCTTCGGCCAGAGGACCGGCGGCGATCAGGGGGCGGCGCCCGTGCCCCAGAACCGCGAGCAGCGGCGCGCCGCGAAGAAGAAGTAGCGCTCCCGCGTCCCCGCAGGGCGGTCCACGGCCTCGGCTGTGGACCGCCCTGCGGCGTCGTCGTCGCGGGGCGCGCAGGCATATCCTGTTCCGATGAACTCCCTCCGTCCGCTCGGCCAGTCCGCGAAGCTCCAGAACGTCCTCTACGAGATCCGCGGGGCGGCACTGGCGGAGGCGACGCGGCTGGAGGCGGACGGGCACTCCATCCTCAAGCTCAACACGGGGAACCCGGCGATCTTCGGCTTCGAGGCGCCGTATCAGATCGTCCGCGACATGATCGAGGCCGTCCCCTACGCGCACGGGTACAGCGACAGCCGGGGCATCCTTCCGGCACGCCGCGCGATCGTCAGCCGCTACGAGGAGACGCCGGGGTTCCCGCACGTCGACCCCGATGACGTGTACCTCGGAAACGGCGTCTCCGAGCTCATCACCATGACCATGCAGGCGCTCCTCGACGAGGGCGACGAGGTGCTCATCCCCGCCCCCGACTACCCGCTCTGGACCGCGATGACGAGTCTGTCGGGCGGCACTCCCGTCCACTACCTGTGCGACGAGGCGAACGGGTGGCAGCCCGACCTCGAGGACATCCGCTCGAAGATCACCCCCCGCACCAAGGCGATCGTGATCATCAACCCGAACAACCCCACGGGGGCCGTCTACAGCCGGGAGCTGCTCGAGGGGCTGACGCAGATCGCGCGCGAGCACTCGCTGCTCGTCCTCTCGGACGAGATCTACGACCGCATCCTCTTCGACGACGCCGTGCACGTCCCGACGGCCACGCTCGCCCCCGACCTGCTCGTGCTCACGTTCAACGGCCTGTCGAAGACCTACCGCGTCGCGGGCTACCGCTCGGGATGGCTGGTCATCACGGGGCCGAAGAAGCACGCGAAGGGCTTCCTGGAGGGGATCCAGCTGATCGCCTCGACGCGCCTGTGCGCGAACGTGCCGGCCCAGCACGCCGTGCTCGCCGCGCTCACCGGGGTCCAGTCGATCGATGCCCTCATCGCGCCGTCGGGACGGCTCCACGAGCAGCGCGATGTCGCGTGGGAGGGGCTCTCGGCCATCCCCGGCGTCTCGTGCGTCCGTGCGGCGGGGTCGCTCTACGCGTTCCCCCGGCTCGACCCCGAGGTGCACGAGATCCGCGACGACAAGCAGCTCGTCTACGACCTGCTCGTCGCGGAGCACATCCTCCTCGTCGAGGGGACGGGCTTCAACTGGCCGACGCCGGACCACCTGCGCATCGTGACGCTGCCGGAGGCGCGCGTGCTCAGCGAGGCGATCGAGCGCCTGGGCAACTTCCTGTCCTCGTATCGGCAGGGATAGTCACAGGATCCGGAGGTCCGTCGCCCGCCAGCGTCCGTCGAGCCCCTCGAGCCGCATGGCGAGCGCGCGCGTGCGGTCGGGCATCGACACGATGACGACGACCTCCGCGACGCCGTCCGCCGGGGTCATGCGGCGCATCGTCCTGACCGAGAAGACGGGGCGCTGCGCCGGGATGCGGCGCGCGCTGCGCGCTCGGCGCGAGAGGTTCGCGCGCGTCATGAGCTTGAGATAGGGCTCCTCGGCGAGCCACCGGGCGAGCTGGTCCACCTCCCGCGTGCCCGCGAGCACCTCGAGGATGCCGCGTGTGAGGGCGGCGACGAGGGGAGCGGGATCGGGAAGCTCCTCCGACGGGGTGCGCTGCGGCGCGAACAGCGCCTCGACGTCGTCGGTGCGGCGGAACGGCCTCCTCGAGGGGTGCGCTGCGGATCGGGGTGGCATCGTCGGCCCTTTCTGGTCGGCGGTGGCGCGAGGGAGTGGCCCGAGCAAACCAGGTGGCCGCGACGGATCGGAACACCGCATACATGCCTGTGGAGAGTCCCGGACGGGAGGCCGCCGTTTCCTCTACGCTCACCCAGATGCGCTGGGAACGCTTCTTCGAGGACCTGGAGGATCAGCTCGCCGCGGAGTGGGAGGCCGAGCGCGCCGCCCTCGACTCCGAGGCCGAGCGCGTGCGCGTGTCCCGGCTGGAGCTGCGCGCCCGGCTCGTCGCGCTCGTGCAGGGGGAGCCGTCGAGCGTGTCGATCGCGCTCTCGGACGGGTCGACGCTCGACGGCGCGCCGTCATCGGTGGGAGCCGACTGGATGGCACTGCGCGTGTCGCGGGCGCCCGCTCGCGAGTCGATCGCGCTCGTCCCGCTGCGCGCCGTGCGTGCCATCGGCGCGGCCCACGGCGAGGTCCTGCGCAGCGCGCGGACGGCGGGGCCGGAGAGCCGCCTCGCGCAGCGCGTGACGTTCGGCTTCGCGCTGCGCGACCTCGCGCGCAGGCGCGTCCCCGTGATGGTCGGCATGGTCCCGGGACGTGTCCTGCCCGGCACGATCGACAGGGTCGGGGCGGATCATCTGGACATCGCCCTGCACGACGCCGGCTCGCCCCGCCGCGCGGCGGAGGTGAGGGGCTACCGGATCGTCGCGTTCGACGCCGTCGCGTGGGTCCGGGTCGACGCGGCCGCGGGGGTCATGACTCCCTGAGCCGTTCCTCAGGAGTCGGAGGGGGAGCCCCACAGCTCCGGGAAGCTCGCCTCGTTCGACTCGCGCCACAGCGCCATCCGGCGGCTCTCCTCGTGCTGGTCCTCGAGGTACTCGCCGACGCTCGCCTGCTCGACGCGCCAGCGCGGAGGCGAGCCGAGGCGGGCGCCGCGGAGCCTGCGCGCCCGGATGAGCTCGACGACCTCGTCCGGCTCGATGGCCAGCAGCTCGGCGACTTGCGCCGGCGCGAGGTAGCGCACGTCACTCGTCTCGGACATGGGCCCATTATGAAACGCCGGGGCGCGACGGCGACAGCGGCGCGAGGGGCTGTGGATAACTTTCTCAGGATGTCGCGCGGATCCGCCACCATGAACATCATGACGATGACCTCACCGAACCGTCCGGCCCCGTCGACCGCGCCCGGGCGCCGACCTCGCCGGGCGTTCTGGTCCGACGCGCGCTTCTTCATCGGGATCACCCTCATCGCCGTCTCCGTCGCGGGCGTGTGGTGGGTGGTCGCCACGGCCCGTCAGACGAATCCCGTGCTGTCGGCCGCCGCGACGCTCGTCCCCGGCCAGGCCGTCACGGCATCCGACCTCGTCGTCGTCGACGCGGCGCTCGGCGGGGCGGAGGAGGCGTATCTCGCGCCGCACGAGCTCGACGAGGGGCTCGTCGCGACGCGGACGATCGCCGCCGGCGAGCTCGTCCCCGAAGCCGCCGTCGGCACGGCGGCGGAGGTCGCCGTCACGACGGTCGTCGTGGAGAGCGCGGTGGAGACGCCGGCGTCCGTGGCGGCGGGGACGCCCGTCGAGCTGTGGGTCGCGCCGCTGCTCGAGCCCGGCGTCCACGACGCCCCTCGGGTCCTCGTCGCCGACGCGACGGTCGCGGCCGTCCTGCGCGACGACGCCGTGATGGGGGCGGCGGGAACGTCGATCGAGCTCGTCATCGACCGGTCGGACGTCGCCGACGTGCTCGCCGCCGTCTCGTCGGGATCGGCTCTCTCGGCCGTGCCGCGGTCGGGCGCGGGATCGTGAACGTCGTCGTCGCGCTCGGCGAGCCGCGCGGGCCGCAGCTCGCCGAGGAGCTGGAGGACGAGGGACTGCGCGTGGTCGCGACGTTCGCGCCCCGGGAGATCGGGGGGTTCCCGGGGGACGCGGCCTCTCCCGTCTGGGAGGCGCTGCGCCAGGCGGACGCCCTCGTCGTGCCGGCCTCGCGCGGCGTGCTGACGGCGGGCGTCGTCGGAGCCTGCGACCGGCACGGCGTGCGCATCGTCGCGCTCGGCGATCGCGGCGGAGAGCTGCGCACGGCGCGTTCCTTCGGGCTCGCCGATCCGCTGCCGGCGGCGGCGGGAGGATGGCGGATCGCGGCGGCGGTGCGGAGCGACGCGCTCGCCGGGCCCGGCCGCGACGAGCGTCGCCGGGGAGCGGTCGTGGCGGTGTGGGGACCGCACGGGGCGCCGGGGCGCACGACGGTGTCCGTCGAGCTCGCGGTGGAGCTCGCACGGATGTGCGACCATGTCGCGCTCGTGGACGCGGACACGCACGCCCCGGCCGTCGCCGTGGCGCTCGGGGTCGCGGACGAGGGACCGGGCTTCGCGGCGGCGTGCCGCCAGGCGGAGCTCGGCGGGCTGGACGCCGCCGAGCTCACGCGGCTGAGCGTGCCGGTCGGCGGCGCCGACGGCGTCGTCGACGTGCTGCCCGGCCTCAACCGGGCCGGCCGATGGCCCGAGCTGTCCGAGCGTCGCGTCGCGTCCGCGCTCGACGCCTGCCGCGCATGGGCCGACGTCACGGTCGTGGACGTCGCCGCGTCGATCGAGGCGGACGAGGAGATCGTGAGCGACCTCGACGGCCCGCGCCGCAACGCCGCCGCGCTGGCGGCGCTGCGCGAGGCGGACGCCGTCGTGGCGGTCGCCGGAGCGGATCCGGTGGCGATCGCGCGATTCCTGCGCGGCTACGCGGAGCTGCGGGGCGTGACGGGCGCGACGCCGGTGACGGTGGTCGTGAACCGCCTGCGCCCCGGCCCTCTCGGCGTGGACGCACGCGGTCAGATCCGCCGCACGCTCGAGCGCTTCGCGGGCATCGCCGACATCGGCTTCGTCCCCTTCGACGTCCGTGCCGCCGACGCGGCGCTCCTGCAGGCGCGCCCCGTCGGAGAGGTGGCGGCGCGCTCGGCGCTGTCGCAGGCGATCAGGCGGATCGCCGCACGGATCGTCGACGTGCACGGGCTGCGGACCGGCGAGGCCGTGACGCCGTCGCCCGGCGGCCGGCGCACGCGGACGAGAACGGGGAGCCGCGGACGCGAGGAGCGGGAGCGCTCCTGGACGTCGGCATAAACTCGTTCCGTGTCGACCCTCAGCGATCTCGTCTCCGCCCAGGGCCGTTCGAGCGAATCCGACATCGAATGGCTTCACCGTCTCGCCGGAGACGGACAGCTGCTCGCGGACCTCTCGTCGGCCGACATCGTCGTGTGGGTGCCCACGGCCGACGACTCCTTCATCGCCGTCGCGCACACACGGCCCGGGGGAGCGGCGACGCTGTTCTACCGCGACATCGTGGGCGGGCGGGTGCGCCCCCAGTGGCAGGCCCAGGTGCGCGAGGCGTTCCAGAGCGTGCGGATCGTCGACTCCTCGTCTCCGGAGTGGTTCGAGGAGACCCCGACGCGCGTGCGCGCGGTGCCGATCGCCATCCGCGAGGACGAGGGACTGCGCGCGATCGGCGTGCTCACGCGGCATACGAACCTCGGCGACGTGCGCACGCCGTCGCGTCAGCAGATCACCTTCAACGACTGCGCCGACGATCTGTTCGGCATGATCGCCACGGGCGACTTCCCCGACCTCTCCGCGCCGACGGGTCCGCGGCGCGGGGCGCCGCGTGCCGCGGACGGGCTCATCCGTCTCGACGTCGACGGCATCGTCACGTTCGCGAGCCCGAACGCGCTCTCGGCGTTCAACCGGATCGGCTTCGCCGAGGAGCTCGAGGGCGAGGAGCTCGCCGACGTCACGAGCCAGATCCTTCCCGTCTCGCGCGACGTCGACGAGCGTCTGCCGATCCTCGTGTCGGGGCGTGCGCCGTGGCGCAGCGACATCGAGTCGGGCGGGGTGACCGTCTCGCTGCGCGCCATCCCGCTGAAGGATCACGGCCATCGCACGGGCGCCATCGTGCTCTGCCGGGATGTGAGCGAGCTGCGCAACCAGGAGCAGGAGCTCATCACGAAGGACGCGACCATCCGCGAGATCCACCACCGGGTGAAGAACAACCTGCAGACGGTCGCGTCGCTCCTGCGCATCCAGGCGCGGCGCACGTCCTCGGAGGAGGCCCGCGAGTCGCTGCTGCAGGCGATGCAGCGGGTCGCGGCCATCGCCGTCGTGCACGACACGCTCTCGGAGGGACTCGCGCAGAACGTCGACTTCGACGAGGTGTTCGCCCGCGTGCTGCGGCTCGTCGCGGAGGTCGCGGCCGCGCAGAATACCGTCGCGCACACGCGAACGACGGGGCGCTTCGGGACGCTCCCCAGCGAATACGCGACACCCCTCGCGCTGGCCCTCACGGAGATCGTCACGAACGCCGTCGAGCACGGTCTCGCGGGGAGGGAGGGCGATGTGGAGATCGTCGCCGACCGGGACGACGACCGGCTCGAGGTGCGCGTGCGGGACACCGGCAGCGGCCTTCCCGACGGTCAGGTGGGGCGGGGCCTCGGCACGCAGATCGTGCGGACGCTCATCCAGGGCGAGCTCAGCGGCACGATCGAATGGTCGACGATCGACGAGCCGGGAATCGCCTTCGACGGCGGCACGCAGGTGACGATCGCCGTCCCGCTGCGCTGGATCCGCAGCTGAGTCCGGACAGGAGAGAGGCCCCGCCGCAGCGGGGCCTCTCTCCTGTCAACGCGTCAGGACGCGCGGCGCGCGCGGGCGGCGCGACGCTTGAGGGCACGGCGCTCGTCCTCGCTGAGGCCGCCCCAGACTCCCGAGTCCTGGCCGGTCTCGAGGGCGTACTGCAGGCAGACCTCGGTGACCGTGCAGCGGGCGCAGACCGACTTCGCCTTCTCGATCTGGTCGATCGCCGGACCGGTGTTCCCGACGGGGAAGAACAGCTCGGGGTCGACGGTGAGGCAGGCGGCCTTGTCGCGCCAGTCCATAGGGGTGCTCCTTGCGGGGTGGGTTTCTCAGAGAAAGCACAGCGTGACGAATCGGGTGGGTTACGCTGGATGTGCGTCGGGCCGTCTCGGCTCCGACCCACCACGCTGTGGGAAACACACCGTTAACAATTGTCATACACGCGTCGATTTCGGGCAAGAGTTTTTTCTCTCCGTTCCCTGATGGCACGCCGTGAACGGTGTGAGAGACGAAGAGCGGGAGAGCGGATGCCGGTGCCTCCGATCGTGCGGATCGCGACGGTCCTCGTCGCGCTGGAGGCGGTGGGCATGCTCGCGCTCGCCGGATGGCAGGCCGTGACGCTCGGCACCGCCGAGGTCACGTCGCTTCCGAGCGCGATCGCGCTCGTCGTCCTGACGGTCGTCGGCGCCGTGGCCGTGGGGGCCTTCGCCCTCGGCATCGGGGCGGGGCGGTCGTGGGGACGCTCCGGCGCGATCGTCGTGCAGCTGCTCGTCATCGCGATCGCGGTGGGGTCCGTGACGGGCGCGTACGCCCAGTGGGGGATCGGGGCGGCCCTCGGGCTGCCGGCCGTGACGGTGCTCGTGGTCGTCCTGCTCGCGACGCGCGACGCCGGTCGCGCCGAGGCCCACGGGAACGCCGGCTGACGGGGATCAGCGACGCGCGGCCTCGTCGTCGAGGAGCGCCTGCGCGAGCAGCGTGCTGCCGGCGACCGCCGCCGGCATCGCGACGATCGCGGCGAGCGGCACCATGAGGCACAGGTGCGTGGCGACGCCGAAGCCCCACACGCGTGCGCGGCGGGCGCGCCGCAGCGCACGCCGCCGCCGGGGCCCGAGCCCGCGGGCGGAGAGGGCGCGCGCGGTGAGCTCGTCGGCGAGCATCCAGCCGCTCAGGGCGACGCCGGTCGTGGCGGCGAGCGGCGCGCCGACGAGGGGCGCGAAGCCGATGGCGACGGAGAGGGCGGCCACGCCGAGACCCCGGAGGACGAGCGAGAACGCATCCCGTGCGGAACGCCAGAGCCCGTAGCGCGCCTCGGGCACCCCGCCGACGGCCTCCTCCTCGACCGAGCGCCAGACCCGGTCGTAGAACGGCTCGCCGACGAGCAGGGTGAGCGCCGTGAAGGTCGTCACGGCGAGGACGATCCCGCCGGCGAGGACGGCGATGCCGATGAGGATCCGCACGGCGATCGCCCAGAAGGCGCCCCCGTCGTCGGCGAACGGCGTGAGCGCGTCGACGAGCGCGGGGAGGAAGGCGACCAGGGCGATGATCCCCGCCGTCATGAGCGCGCCGACGACGGCGCCGGGGACGAGCGCCGCCGCCATCGTCCGCGGGCGTCGGCGCCACCATCCGAACCCCGCGAAGAGGGTGCGCACGCCCTGCCAGAACTCGCTCATCCCTCCATGTAACCAAACGGCGGCGGGAATACCGGACGGGCTCATCCGTTTGACTTGATATAGTCCGACTCAAGTTCTCATACTTGACACGGATCGACGCAACTTCGAGGAGACGACGGGATATGCCCGAGAACAACTTCCCCCAGGACGGCCCGAGCTCGTTCGACGAGTTCCTCGCCCGCTACCTGCAGGGCGAGCGTGCTCGCGTGACACGCTCCATCGATCTGAGCCGCTTCCTGGGCGCACGTACGCAGGAGCTTCTGCAGCGGGCGGGGCGCTTCGCCCTCGAACGCGGCCAGCGCGAGCTCGACGCCCTGCACGTGCTGCGCGTGCTCGTCGAGGACCCCGCCGTCGCCGATGCGGTCGGCCGGGTCGGAGGCGACGTCGCCGCCATCGGCCGCGCCGCCGAGGAGAGGCTCCCGCGGCCCGGCGAGGCGGCGGAGGTCGACACGGCCGCGGTGACGCAGGCCGTCCAGCGAGCGCTGTTCCACGCCTTCCAGGTCGCGCGCTCGTCCGGGTCGACCTACATCGATCCCGAGCACCTCTTCTTCGCCCTCGTGCTCGCGCAGGACACGCCCGCCGGCCAGATCCTCGCCGGCTCCGGCGTGACGGCGGAGGCGCTCACCCAGGGCGTCCGCGAGGCGACGGCGCCCGGCGCCGCGCCCGCGACGCCCGAGCAGGGCGCGAGCGGCGGCTCGATGCTCGAGAAGTACGGCACCGACCTCACGGCACGGGCGCTCGCCGGAGAGCTCGACCCCGTGATCGGACGCGCCGACGAGATCGAGCAGACGATCGAGATCCTCTCGCGCCGGACGAAGAACAACCCGGTGCTCGTCGGCGAGGCGGGCGTGGGGAAGACGGCGGTCGTGGAGGGGCTCGCATCCGCCATCGTCGCGGGCGCCGTCCCGGACCAGCTCCGCGACAAGCGGGTCGTCTCACTCGACCTGCCGGCCATGCTCGCCGGCACGCGGTACCGCGGGGACTTCGAGGAGCGCCTCACCAAGACGATGGACGAGGTCGCGGCCCGCAAGGACGAGCTGATCCTGTTCGTCGACGAGATCCACATGCTCGTGGGCGCAGGCGGCGGCAACGACGGGGCGATGGACGCGGGCAACATCCTGAAGCCCCGTCTCGCGCGCGGCGAGCTGCACCTCGTCGGCGCGACGACCCTCAGGGAGTACCGCGTCATCGAGAAGGACTCGGCGCTGGAGCGCCGCTTCCAGCCGGTGCGCGTGGGCGAGCCCTCGATCGGCGACGCGGTCGCGATCCTCCAGGGCCTGCGCCCCGCGTACGAAGAGCATCACCGCGTGAGCTACACCGACGACGCCCTGCGCGCGGCGGTCGAGCTGAGCGACCGCTACCTCACCGAGCGCGTGCTCCCGGACAAGGCGATCGACCTCATCGATCAGGCCGGCGCGCGCCTGAGGCTCCGTCTCGGCGCCCCCGTGGACACGCAGGAGCTCGTCGCGCGCCTGGCCGAGCTCGAGGGGGAGAAGAACGCCGCGGTGTCGGCCGAGCACTACGAGGAGGCGTCGCGCGTCCGCGACGAGATCGTCGCCCTGCAGGCGCGTCTGGCCGAGGCCACGACACCCGGCGACGGCGTCGGCGCGGTCGTCGGCGAGCCCGAGATCGCGGCGGTCATCAGCCGGACGACGGGCATCCCCGTGAACCGGCTCACCGAGAGCGAGCGCGAGCGCCTCGCGACGCTGGAGGACGAGCTGCACGCGCGCGTGGTCGGGCAGGACGACGCCGTCGCGGCCGTCGCGAAGGCCGTCCGGCGCAGTCGCACCGGCATGGGCGACGCGCATCGTCCCGTCGGATCCTTCCTGTTCCTCGGCCCGACGGGCGTGGGCAAGACGGAGCTGGCCAAGGCGCTCGCGACGAGCCTGTTCGACGACGAGAGCGCCGTCGTGCGCTTCGACATGAGCGAGTTCGGCGAGCGGCACACCGTGTCGCGGCTCGTCGGATCCCCTCCGGGATACGTCGGATACGACGAGGCCGGGCAGCTCACGGAGCGCGTGCGGCGCAACCCGTACTCGATCGTGCTGTTCGACGAGATCGAGAAGGCCCATCCCGACGTGTTCAACCTGCTGCTGCAGGTGCTCGACGACGGCCGGCTGACCGACGGGCAGGGGCGCACGGTCGACTTCCGCAACACGGTCGTCGTCATGACGTCGAACCTCGGAAGCGAGTTCCTCACATCGCGCTCCGGTGCGATCGGCTTCTCGGCGACGGGGCGCGAGTTCGACGAGAAGGATCTGCGCGATCGGGTGATGGGGCGCCTGCGCGAGTCGATGCGGCCGGAGTTCCTCAACCGGATCGACGAGATCGTGCTGTTCCGCCGGCTCGACGAGGAGCAGCTCGGCCGCATCGTCGGCCTCCTCCTCGGCGCGACCCGCGAACGGCTCGCCCGGCGCGAGGTCACGCTGGAGGTGACCGAGGCCGCCGTCGCGTGGCTGGCCGAGCGCGGCTACGAGCCCGAGTCCGGCGCGCGTCCGCTGCGTCGGCTCATCCAGCGGGAGGTCGACGACCGCATCGCCGACCTCTTCGTGAGCGGCGAGCTCGCCGACGGCGGCGACGCCGCGCTCGACGTCGTCGACGGCGAGATCGTGGTGCGCGCGTACGCTAGGGTTTCCTCATGACCAAGCGCTGGTATGCGTATCTCGAGTCGGCTCTGGAGGGGCCGGCGGCGATGTAGCGCTACCCGCACCCTCAAGAGCCGACAGGGCAGAGCGAAAGCTCTGCCCTTCGCCGTCACGGCGGGCTCTGCGCAGGGTCCGCCGCCGATCACGGACAGGACCCCGCACGATGACCACTCTCGAGGCCGCACCGGCCGTCTCCGATCTGCACGTCGCCGCGTTCACGGCCATCCCGAGCCCCGCCGAGATCGCGGCGGAGCTGCCCGCCGGGCCCGATGAGGCCTCGCTCGTCCGGCGGAGCCGGGAAGCGGTGCGCGCGGTCATGGCGGGCGACGACGACCGGCTGCTCGTCGTCGCCGGCCCCTGCTCCATCCACGATCCCGTCGCGGGGCTCGACTACGCCCGGCGGCTCGCCGCACAGGCCGAGCGGCATCGCAACGACCTCCTCGTCGTGATGCGCGCATACTTCGAGAAGCCGCGCACCACGGTGGGGTGGAAGGGCCTCATCAACGACCCGCACCTCGACGGGAGCCACGACGTCGAGGCCGGCCTGCGGGCCGCCCGGCGCTTCCTGCTCGACGTCGCCGCCTTGGGGCTTCCGACCGCGACGGAGTTCCTCGAGCCCCTGAGCCCGCAGTACATCGCCGATCTCGTCGCATGGGGCGCGATCGGGGCGCGCACGACGGAGAGCCAGATCCATCGCCAGCTCGCCTCGGGCCTGTCGATGCCGATCGGCTTCAAGAACGGCACGGACGGCGGCCTGCAGGTCGCCGTCGACGCCGCCGTCTCGGCGTCGGGCCCCCAGGCGTTCCTCGGAATCGGCGGCGACGGACGCGCCGGCCTCGTCACGACGACCGGCAACCCCGACACATCGGTGATCCTGCGCGGCGGCGCCGACGGGCCGAACCACGGGCCCGAGCACGTGCGGCGGGCGAGCGAGCGGCTCGCCGCGGCGGGCCTGTCGCCGCGGCTGATCGTGGACGCGAGCCACGGCAACAGCGGCAAGGACCACGTGCGTCAGGCGGAGGTCGCCGCCGGGCTCGCGGAGCAGGTGGCCGCGGGCGGGGCCGTCGCGGGGGTCATGCTCGAGAGCAACATCGTCGGCGGAGCGCAGCGCCTCGACGTCGCGGCGGGACCGGAGGGGCTCGTGTACGGGCAGAGCGTGACGGACGCGTGCATGTCCTGGGAGGCGACGGAGGGCGTGCTCGCGCGGCTGGCGCACGGCGTGCGGAGGCGCCGCGGCTGAGCCGGCCCGTCATCTCCCCGCAATGCGCGCCGAATACCCTGAAGCGGTGACGACGAAGATCGTGCTGGATGTCGATACCGGCATCGACGACACCCTGGCCATCCTCACCGCATGCCGTGCTCCCGAGGTCGAGCTGCTGGCCTGCACGACGACCTGGGGCAACATCGACGTCTCGCAGGCCGCGCGCAACACGGCGTACGTGCTCGATCTCGCCGGACGCGCCGACGTCCCCGTCGCGCGGGGCGCGGAAGGGCCCTACCTCGGCGGCGAGGTCGTCGACTTCGCGACGCACGTGCACGGGGACGACGGACAGGGCGGATGCGCCGATCCACGGTACGTCCCCGCGCTCGCGCCGGAGAGCGCCGTGGAGCTGCTGCTGCGCCTCGGCCGCGAGCACGCGGGCGAGCTGGAGATCGTCGCCGTCGGCCCCCTCACGAACCTCGCGCACGCGCTCGACGCCGACCCCGGGCTGCCCTCGCGCGTCCGCGGTGTGACGATCATGGGCGGGACATCGTTCGTCCCCGGCAACGTCACTCCGGCCGCCGAGGCGAACATCTGGCACGATCCGGAGGCCGCCCAGCGCGTGTTCGAGGCGTCCTGGCCGGTCACGATGGTCGGACTCGACGTGACGATGCGATCGCGCGTCACCGACGATCACCGGGCGCGGCTCGCGGCGGGGGGCCGCGCGAGCCGCTACGCCGCCGACATCCTCGACTTCTATCTCGGCTTCTACGAGGGGGTCACGGGGGAGCGGGCGTCGGCGAACCACGACGCCCTCGCGCTCGGGGTGGCCTGCGGGCTCGTCGAGACCCTCGTCGCGCCGGTCGTCGGCGTCGAGATCGACACGACGCACGGTCCCGATCGCGGACGGACGGTCGCGGATCTGCGCGGCATGTGGCGCGGATGGCCCGCTGTCGAGGGCGCGCGTCACCGGGTCGTGCTCGAGGTGCGGCCGGGATTCGAGGAGCGGATGGTCGACCTCATCGCCGGCGGGCCGGATCAGAGCAGCAGGTAGAGCGCGCCGGCGATCGTGAGGGCGATCACGAGCCGGTCGAAGAGGACCTGGTCCATGCGGCCCGCGAGGCGACGCCCGACGAGCGCGCCCACGACGACGGCGGGAACGAGCAGGAGGTCCATCAGGAGCGACGAGGGCGTGACGATGCCCAGGCCGATCGAGAAGGGCAGCTTGGCGACGTTGACGAGGGCGAAGAACCACGCCGAGGTGCCGAGGAACGCCTTCACGGGGAACCTCGCCGCGAGGAAGTACATCGACATCACCGGCCCGGCGGCGTTCGCGACCATGGTCGTGAAGCCGCCGAGCGACCCGTACGACCAGGCGGCGACCGCTCCGGACCCGACGGCGGGCTCCGCGCCGGAACGGGCCTGCTGCCGGCGGCGCCACAGCGTGACCGCGACGACGAGCAGCAGGAGGACGGCGATGAGCCGACGGACCCAGGCGTCGTCCGCGATCGCCAGGAACGCCCATCCGGCCGCCAGCCCGACGACGACGGCCGGCGCCATCCGCGCGATGACACTCCAGTCGGCGTGGCGTCGGTACGAGAGCAGCGCGAACATGTCGCCCACGATGAGCAGGACCAGCAGCGCGCCCGTGGACTCCCTGGCGGGGAGGACCGCCGCGAACAGGGCGACGGCGACGGTGCCGCCACCGGGCACCGCGGTCTTCGAGAGCCCGACGACGAGGGCGCCGATGGCGAGGACGGTCCAGACGAGCGGGGTGAGCCCCGCGATCACGCCCTCAGCCTGACGAGGCGCTCGTGGCCGGTCTCCTCGAGCTCGGCGAGGTCCTCGCGGGACTTCAGGAAATCGGAGAAGGAGCGATATCCGAGCGCCTTCTCGCTGAACGAGGGATCCATCCGGCGGATGTGCTGCTTCACGGCGGAGCTGTGGAGCCAGCCGGCGTCGTCCCCCTTGCCCTGGCCCATCCGGAGGGCGCGTTCGAGCAGGCGCGAGGCCGCCGCGTGGAGGTCCTCGGGGGGCGTCTCGCCGAAGGCCGGGTAGGTCTCGGGCGTCTCGGGCGGGCTCTCCTGCACCTTCGCCTTCGTCCCGCGGCGCGTGCGCGGCTTCGTCTTCGCCTCGGACTCGCCGGAGGAGGACGGGTGCTCGTCGGCTGCCTCCTTCACGTCGGGCTCCGCGGCGTCCTTCGCCTCGACCTTGGCGGCGCCCTTCGCGGCGTCCTTGGCGGGCGCCGGCTTCTCCTTCTCGTCGGCCTTGGCCCTGCGCGGGGGCGGCGAGGGCACCTGCACGCCCGGGAGCGTGTCGTAGGGCTCGAACTCGTCGCATGCCGCGGCGAGCGACTTCGCCGTGGACCCGGCGACGCCCACGCCGATCACGTAGCGTCCCAGCCGGCGGCAGCGCTGCGCGAGGGGGACGTAGTCGGAGTCGCCCGCGACGATCACGACATGGGTGAGGTCGGGCAGCCGGAACATGTCCTCGACGGCGTCGACGGCGAGACGGATGTCGGCGCCGTTCTTCGCGTACGCGGCCGCGGGGAAGAGCTGCACGAGATCGACCGCACGGGCGACGAGCTGCTGGCGGTAGACGGCGTTGACCGGCGAGGACCAGTCGGCGTACGCGCGCGTGAGGACGAGCGTGCCGTACGAGGCCGAGTAGTCGATGATCGCCCCGACGTCGACGGTCGCGCGGGCGAGCCGCTCGACGATCTCCGGGTCCTGGGAGTTCTCGGCGATGCGCGCGCGGTCGCGGCTGTACGAGTTGCGCCCGTGCACCCGGTCGTACCACGACATCACGATGTTGTCGAAGTCGAGGTAGACGGCCACGCGGCCGTCGTCATGGGTGTCGGGCACGGTGTCTCCTCGGGGCGTTCGCACGCGCGGATGTGCGGGCATGCTCTTTCGAGCGTAGTCGCGTCGCGGCGGATGCGCGGGAGCCGGGTGCGAGGATCATCACCGACGCGCGGCGTACTGCTCTCGGATGATGGGTCGGGTGTCGAGGGGGAGGGTCGTCGCGGTGTGCAGTGGCCATTCGGGTCGGGTGCCGGTGAGTGCCCAGGCGGCTTGGACGGTGGCGCCGAGGGCGACGTATTCGGCGGGTTCGGGGATGGTGACGGGTGCGTCGAACACCTGTGCGGCGATGGTCTGTACGGCGGGGTTTTGTGCGGCGCCGCCGATGAGGAGGATGCGGTCTGCGGTGACGTCGTGGGCGCGGATGGCGTCGAGTCCTTCGGCGAGGCCGGTCAGGATGCCTTCGATGGCGGCGCGGGCGAGGTTCTCGCGTGTCGTGGAGGCGAGGGTCATGCCGTAGAGGGTGGCGGTGGCGTCGGGGCGGTTGGGAGTGCGTTCGCCTTGGAACCAGGGTTGGAGGACGAGTCCTGCGGAGCCGGGTTCGGCGGTGAGGGCGAGGTCGGCGAGGGTGGTGTGGTCGACGCCGAGGAGGGTGGCGGTGGTGTCGAGGACGCGTGCGGCGTTGAGGGTGGTGACGAGGGGGAGGTAGCCGCCGGTGGCGTCGGCGAAGCCGGCGATGGTGCCGGTGGGGTCGTGGATGGCGATGTCGGTGACGGCGAAGACGGTGCCGCTGGTGCCGAGGGAGATGCCGATGTCGCCGGTGTGGGCGTCGAGGCCGAGGGCGGCGGCGGCGTTGTCGCCGGCGCCGGGGGCGATGAGGAGCCCGGGGCCGGTGACGTGGTCGGCGGGGTGGAGGACGCGGGGGAGGACGATGTGGGTGGTGTCGTGTCGGAGGGCTCGGGTGAGGAGGTCGTGGTCGTAGGCGTGGGCGGTGGGGTCGAAGTAGGCGGTGCCGCTGGCGTCGGAGCGGTCGGTGATGAGTTCGTCGAGGACGGGGCCGTGTGTCGACTCTCGGGCGGGTCCGTAGCCGCGCAGTCGCCAGGTGAGCCAGTCGTGGGGGAGGGCGATGGCGGCGATGCGTGCGGTGTTGTCGGGTTCGGTGTCGGCGAGCCAGCGGAGTTTCGTGGCGGTGAAGGAGGCCACGGGGACGAGGCCGGTGCGTTGTGCGTATGCGGCCGCGCCGATCTCGGCGGTGAGGGCGGTCGCGGCGTCGGCGGAGCGGGTGTCGTTCCACAGGAGTGCGGGGCGGATGACCTCGCCGTGGGTGTCGAGGGCGACGAGGCCGTGCTGTTGGCCGGCGATGGAGATCGCGGTGACGTCGTCGAGTCCGCCGGCGTCCGTCAGGGCGGCTTGGAGGGCGTCCCACCAGTGTCGGGGGTCGATCTCGGTGCCGTCGGGGTGCGTGGCGCGGCCGGTGCGGACGATGTCGCCGGTGGCGAGGTCGCGGATGACGACCTTGCAGCTCTGCGTGGACGAATCCACCCCCGCGACGAGAGTCACCCCCGCCTCCCTCAGCGCGCGCCGAGCAGGTGCTCGGTCGCGAGCTGCTGCAGGCGCACGAATCCGAACCCCTTGCCGCCGAGGTAGGGGTCGGTGTCGAAGTCCTCGTACGCCGAGCGGTCGGCGAGGAGGTCGTCGTACGACTCGCCCTCGTTCAGCGTCGGCTGCGCGAGCTCGGGCACCTTGGCCGCCTCGAGCGCCTCCTGCACCTCGGGGTCGGCGCGGAACGCGGCCGCGCGCTCCTTGAGGAGGAGATAGGTCCGCATGTTCGCCGACGCGGAGTCCCACACGCCGGTCTCGTCCTCCGTGCGGCTCGGCTTGTAGTCGAAGTGCCGGGGGCCGTCGTAGGCGGGGGCGCCGCCGGGGCCGCCGTTCTCGAGGAGGTCGACGAGGGCGAAGGCGTTGTGCAGGTCGCCGTGGCCGAAGACGAGGTCCTGGTCGTACTTGATGCCGCGCTGGCCGTTGAGGTCGATGTGGAACAGCTTGCCGTGGTACAGCGCCTGGGCGATCCCCGCGGCGAAGTTCAGGCCGGCCATCTGCTCGTGGCCGACCTCGGGGTTGAGGCCCACGAGCTCGGGACGCTCGAGCGAGTCGATGAAGGCGAGCGCGTGCCCGAGCGTGGGCAGCAGGATGTCGCCGCGGGGCTCGTTCGGCTTGGGCTCGATGGCGAAGCGGATGTCGTAGCCCTTGTCGGTCACGTAGTCGCCGAGGAGGTTCACGGCCTCGCGGTAGCGCTCGAGGGCGGAGCGGATGTCCTTGGCCGAGTCGTACTCGGCGCCCTCGCGTCCGCCCCACATGACGAAGGTCTTCGCACCGAGCTCCGCGGCGAGGTCGAGGTTGCGGAGCACCTTGCGGAGGGCGAACCGGCGCACCTGGCGGTCGTTCGACGTGAAGCCGCCGTCCTTGAAGACGGGTGCGCTGAAGAGGTTCGTGGTGACCATCGGCACGACCACGCCCGTGGCGGCCAGCACGTCCTTGAGGCGGTCGATCTGCTTCTGGCGCTCGGCGTCGGTCGAGCCGAACGCGAAGAGGTCGTCGTCGTGGAAGGTCAGGCCGTAGGCGCCGAGCTCGTCGAGCTTCTCGACCGCGTGCACCACGTCGAGCGGCGGGCGGGTCGGGCCGCCGAACGGGTCGGTGCCGTTGTAGCCGATGGTCCAGAGACCGAACGAGAACCTGTCGGCCTTGGTGGGGATGAGAGACATGGATGAACCGCCTTCAGCATCGTCGGTGAAATGTTGTTACTCTGAACTTATCACTGATCGCGGGCCGCGAGCCAGTCCGTTCTATCGTTGCAGGGCAAGACGTCGTCGACGAGAGAGGACGGGATGACCGACGCAGGTGTCATCGGCTCGCCCGGCCGCCCCGAGCGCTCCTCTGCGCCGTCCGGGCGCTGGCGGTGGCCGGAGCTGCGCGACGCGCAGCGCACCGTGCTGCTCGACGTCCTCGTGCACGGCACGCGATCGCGTGCGGACCTCACGCGGCGTTCGGGCCTGTCCCGTGCCAGCCTCAGCCGTCTCACGCGGGAGCTCGGCGACGCCGGTCTCGTCCGCGAGACGAGCGCTTCGCCGGCGGAGGGCCGCGGCCGGCCGTCGGAGATGATCGCGATCGTCCCGGACGCGGCGCACTTCATCGGCTTCAAGCTCACGGGAGACTCGCTCTACACGGTCGTCACCGATCTGAGCGCGAAGATCCGGCATTCCGAGGGGGAGCCGCTCGTGACCCGTGACGTCGCCGACGTGGTGGCGCTCATCGTCCGGACCGCTGCGCGTCTGCGCGAGCGGTTTCCGAGGATCGCCGCGATCGGGGTGTGCCTCGCCGGCGACGTGCGCGTCGACCCGTCCGGCGGGGGCGACGTCGTGGTGGGCTCGGCCTTCCTCGGCTGGGACGAGGTGCCGCTGCAGGCGCTCATCGAGGAGTCCGTGGAGCTGCCCGTGTCGGTCGGCAACGACGTCCAGGCGCTCACGACCGCTCACCACTGGTTCGGCGCGGGCGTGGGGAGCTCCTCTCTCGCCGTCATCGGGCTCGGCGCAGGCATCGGATGCGGCATCGTCGTCGGGGATCAGCCCGTCCGGGGGGCGAGGGGGCACCCCGGCAAGGTCGGGCACCTGCCCGTCACGCCGGACGGGCCGAGCTGCGATGTCGGGCACGTCGGCTGCGTCTCCGCGTACGTCACCATCCCGGCCATCCTCCGGAACGCCGGCGGCAGCGCCTTTCGGGAGAGCCATGCCGCGGCACGCGCCGGCCAGGCGCGCGCCCACACCGCCTTCCTCGCCGCCGCGGAGGCGCTGGGGGCGGTCGTCGCCTCCCTCGCCAACCTCGTCGACCCCGAGCGGATCATCGTCACGGGGGAGGGGCTCGCCGTGGCCGAGTACGCTCCCGAGCATCTGGCGACGGCGGTGCGCGAGCGGCTCGACCCCGCCGCCGAGCCGCCGACCGTGATCCTGCAGCCGTTCCAGTTCGCGGACTACGCGTGGGGCGCCGCGATCACGGCCATCAGCGAGCTCGTCTGATTCGATCGGACCGGCTCGCCCCGGGGCGGACGGCGCGCCCGCCGCCGCTCGTCGGCATGGCCGTTGACATTTTGTTTCGTCCCGCGACATAATGGCGGCGGTGACGTCGAAGCACCGTCCCTCCCCTTCCTCGCTTCGACGTCCACGTCGAAGGAGATGTGAAATGCAACGCAGCAGACTGACCGTCGCACTGGTCGGGCTCTCGCTCGCCGGCGTCGTCATCGCGGGATGCTCCGGCGATGACGGCACACGCGACGGCGCCGGCGAGGACGGCCCCATCACGCTCGAGTACTGGGCGTGGGGCACCACCCAGAAGCCGCTCGTGGACGCGTGGAACGCGACCCATCCCGACATCCAGGTCGCGCACACGGACGCGGGAGGCGGATCCGACTCGTCGGCGAAGCTCGTCACGGCGACGCGAGCCGACAACGCCCCCGACGTCGCCCTCGTCGAGTACAACACCCTGCCGGCGATGATCGTCGCGGGCGTCGCCTCCGACATCAGCGCGTACACCGCGGACCTCGAAGCGGAGTACGCGCCCGGCGTGTGGAGTCAGGCGACGTTCGACGGCGCCAGCTACGGCGTGCCCCAGGACGCCGGCCCCCAGGCGCTCACCTACAACCGGGCGCGCTTCGACGAGCTCGGCATCGAGGTGCCGACGACATGGGCCGAGTTCGCCGACGCGGCGGAGAAGGTCCGGGCGGCCGACCCCGATGCGTACATCACGACCTTCGCTCCCGCCGAGTTCGGCGGCTTCGCCGGGTTCGCGCAGCAGGCGGGCGCCGAATGGTGGTCGGTCGACGGGGACGCCTGGACCGTCGACTTCGACGACGAGGCCTCGGTCGCCGTCGCCGACTACTGGCAGGATCTCATCGATCGCGACCTCGTGCTCGCGGAGCCGCTGCTCACGCCGGAGTGGAACGCCCGGCTCAACGCCGGCGACGTGCTCGCCTGGCCCGCCGGGCTGTGGGCCGCGGGAGTCATCAACGGCGTCGCGGCCGACATGGCCGGCCAGTGGGCGCTCGCGCCGCTGCCGCAGTGGACCGAAGGCGACTCCGCCGTCGCGTTCCAGGGCGGGTCCGCCGCGATCGTGACCACCTCCTCCGAGCATGCGGAGGCGGCGGCCGAGTTCGCCGCGTGGATGGCC
Source organism: Microbacterium sp. AB (assembly GCF_032878875.1). NCBI lineage: Bacteria > Bacillati > Actinomycetota > Actinomycetes > Micrococcales > Microbacteriaceae > Microbacterium > Microbacterium betulae. The sequence continues at coordinate 1,279,412 of NZ_CP118157.1, forward strand.
ACGTCCGAGGAGGGAGCCGCGATCCAGATCGAGCAGGGCACCTATCCCGCGTCGCTCGCGGGTCAGGAGCTGACGGTCGGCAGCGAGCCTCCGATCCTCATGGAGGGGCAGGACGACTACTGGCGGATCGCGGCCGACATCGCCGCGGACACGATCCCCGAGATCAGCTGGGGGCCCAACGTGAACGTCGCCTCCACCGCCTTCCAGGACGCCATGTCGGCAGCCGTCACGAACGGTGCTCCCCTCTCCGACGCGCTCGCGGAGACGGAGAGGGCCGTCGCGGCCGACATGGAGACCTCCGGCTTCACCGTCCACGTCGAGTGACATGAGCGCCGTCGCAGACGCGCCGTCGCGCGCCCCCTCACGACCCGCGCACCGCCGCTGGGCCGCTCCCTATCTCTTCCTGCTTCCTGCGGGCGTCCTCTTCATCGCGTTCCTGGCGGTGCCGATGGCGTACGCCGTCTCCCTCAGCTTCCGGGGCATGCGCGTGGGAGGCGGCGGGCCGTTCGGCGTGCGCGAGGAGACCTGGGTCGGATTCGAGAACTATGTCCGCACCTTCACGGATGCGGAGTTCCTCGCCGGCTTCGGGCGGCTCGCGATCTACGGTCTCATCGCCGTGCCGCTCACGCTCGGACTGGCGCTGCTCTTCGCGCTCTTCCTCGATCTGCCGCGCATCCGCGCCGCGAGGTTCTCCCGCGTGGCGATCTTCATCCCCTACGCGGTCCCCGGCGTCATCGCCTCGCTCCTGTGGGGGTTCCTCTATCTCCCCTCGACGAGCCCGCTCAACTGGATCCTGAACCAGCTCGGCCTCCCCGACGTCGTCGTCCTCTCCGGCGGCGGTCTGTATCCGGCGATCGCGAACATCGCCGTCTGGGGCGGCGTCGGCTTCAACATGATCATCATCTACACCTCGTTGCGCGGGATACCGAGCGAGATCTACGAGGCCGCACGCATCGACGGCGCCACCGAACGGGCGATCGCATGGCGCATCAAGATCCCGCTCGTGGCGCCCGCGCTCGTGCTCACCGGCCTGTTCTCGCTCATCGGGACGCTCCAGGTCTACGGGGAGCCGACGACCCTCCGGCCCATGACGAACGAGATCTCCCAGACCTGGGTCCCTCTCATGCAGATCTATCGCGACGCGTTCGCGCGCGACGATCTGTCGCTGGCCGCGTCGTCGTCCGTCGTCCTCGCGCTCGGCACGCTCGTGGTCTCGATCGTCGTGCTCCGCGCGACGCAGCGCAGCTCGTTCGGAGGCGACGGATGAGCGCGCTCACCGCAGCACGCGCCGCGCGGACGACGCCGGAGTCGAGCATCGCGCCGCGACGACGCGAGCGGCGTCCCGTCATCGCGAGCATCGTGCTCGTCCTCGGAGCGATCTACTGCCTCGTCCCCGTCCTGTGGGTCGTCGTCGCGTCGACGAAGTCGAACACCGAGCTGTTCACGACGTTCACCTTCGCGCCGGGCACGGGCCTCTTCGACAACCTCGCGGACCTCTTCCGCTACGGCGACGGGCAGTTCGGCATCTGGGCGCTCAACAGCGTCGTCTACGCGGGGGGCGGCGCGCTGCTGTCCACCCTCGTCTCCACGATGGCGGGCTATGCCCTCGCGAAGTACGACTTCCCGGGCCGACAGGCGTGGTTCTACGCGATCCTCGCCGGGGTGCTCCTTCCGGGCATCACGCTCGCCATCCCGCAGTACCTGCTGATGTCGAGGATCGGTCTCGCCGGCTCGTACTGGTCGGTGCTCCTGCCGTCGCTCATCTCGCCCTTCGGGATCTTCCTCGCCCGCGTGTACGCGGCGAGCGCCATCCCGTCGGAGATGATGGAGGCCGCGCGCATCGACGGCGCCGGTGACCTGCGCGTGTTCGCGTCGGTGGCGCTGCCGATGATGGTGCCCGGCATGGTGACGATCTTCCTGCTGCAGTTCGTCGGCATCTGGAACAACTTCCTGCTGCCGTTCATCATGCTCTCCGACGAGCGGATGTACCCGCTCACCGTCGGGCTCTACACCCTGCTCTCGAAGGGGTCGGGGACGCCGTCGCTGTACAGCCTCGCCGTCATCGGCGCCGCGGTGTCGATCATCCCCCTCATCATCATGATGCTCGTGCTCCAGCGCTACTGGCGCCTCGATCTCGTGAGCGGCGGGCTCAAGGGATGAACGCCTCGATCCGCGACACGACGGGAGCCCCCGTGGCGACGACGCCCTACGCTCCGGAGGGGCTCCTCTTCGGCGGCGACTACAACCCGGAGCAGTGGCCGCGCGAGACGTGGCGCGAGGACATCGCGCTCATGCGCCGGGCGAAGGTCAACACCGTGACGCTGGGGGTGTTCTCCTGGGCGCTTCTCGAGCCGCGCGAGGGGGAGTACGACACGGGCTGGCTCGACGAGATCGTCGGTCTCCTCGACGAGGCGGGCATCGGGTTCTTCCTCGCCACGCCGACCGCGTCTCCGCCGCCGTGGTTCACGCTGGCCCATCCCGACGCGATGCCGGTGCGCGCCGACGGCGTGGTGCTGTCGCACGGCTCGCGCGACACGTACGCGATCAGCGCGCCCGCATACCGCGCCGCCGCTCGCCGGATCGCCCGCCTGCTGGGCGAGCGGTACGGTCGTCATCCCCGGCTGCGCGGCTGGCACGTCCACAACGAGTACGGCACGATCGACCACGGGCCGCACGCGGCGACGGCGTTCCGTCGGTGGCTCCGTGCGCGCTACGGCACGATCGACGCCCTCAACGCCGCCTGGTGCACCGCCTTCTGGTCGCAGCGCTACGGCTCCTGGGAGGAGATCCTGCCGTCGCGCGCGACGCAGTACCTTCACAACCCCGCGCTCGCGGTGGACTTCCGGCGCTTCTCGTCCGACGAGATGCTCGCGGCGTTCGCCGAGCAGAAGGCCGAGATCGCGGCGGCGGGCTCGCGGGCGCCGGTCACGACGAACTTCATGCTCCCGACCTGGAACCACCTCGAGCAGTGGTCGTGGGCGGACGCGCAGGACGTCGTCTCGATCGACCACTACCTCGACACGACGGGGCCGGACGCCGAAGCCCACGTCGCCTACGGCTCCGACCTCACCCGCTCGTGGGCCGGCGGTCCCTGGGTGCTGATGGAGCAGAACGCGCGCGGCATCCGGGTGGGCGACCGCACGTTCGCGAAGTCGCCCGGACGGATGATCCGCAACTCCCTCGCCTACATCGCGCGGGGCTCGCAGAGCTCGCTGTTCTTCCAGTGGCGGGCGGGCGCCGGCGGCGCGGAGCAGTGGCACGGGGCCCTCGTGCCGCACTCCGGCGGGGAGTCGGCCGCGTTCGCGGCGGTCGAGGAGCTCGGCGGGATGCTCGAGGCGCTCTCCGAGGTCGTCGAGCCGCCCGCGGACGGCCGCGTGCTCGACGCCGACGTCGGCATCGTGTGGCACGCGGACGGATGGTGGGCGCTCGAGACGCCTCATCTGCCGAACGACGCGATCGCGTACCCCGACGAGGTGCGGGCCACCCACCGCTCGTTCTGGCGAGCGGGCATCGCGACGGACTTCGTGCGCCCGGGCGCCGACGCGTCGAGGTACCGCCTGCTCGTGGTGCCCGCGCTCGCCTCCCTGCCGGAGGAGACCGCCGAATGGCTGCGCCGCTACGTCGAGGAGGGCGGGCGGCTCGTCGTGACGTTCCTGACGGGCGTCGCCGACGAACACCAGCGCATCGGCGACGGTCCCTATCCCGCCATGCTCCGCGATCTCCTCGGCGCGGGCTCCGAGGAGATCCTCCCTCTCGCCCCGGGCGAGAAGGTCGCCCTCGACGACGGCTCGTGGGTCGAGGAGTGGACGGAGCGCGTCGTCCTCGACGAGGCGACGGCGCTCGCCTCCTACGCCGATGGGCCGCTCGCCGGGATGCCGGCGATCACCGTCGCACGGCGGGGAGCGGGAACGGTCGTCTACGCGTCGGCGAGGCTCGTCCAGGAGTCGCGCGATCGGCTGCTCGCCGGGCAGGCGGAGGCGGCCGGCGTCTCGCAGACGGCGCGCGGGGCGCGGGAACGGGGCGTCGAGGCCGTCCGTCGCCGCGGCGCCCGGCATGACTTCGTGTTCCTGCTGCATCACGGCGACGTCGACGTGCGCGTCGTGGCGTCCGGCGCCGACCTTCTCAGCGGCGTCGACGCCGCGCGCGGGCTCTCGCTCGCGGCGGGCGAGGCGGCGGTCGTGCGCGTCGAGCGGGACGCGCCGGTCGAGGTGTCTTCGGCATGAGTGCTCCCGTCCGCCGCCCGACCCGCCTCGAGGTCCCGTCCATCACAGCACGCCCATGCGCGCGCGAGTCAGGAGCAGTCAAGCGATGAAGTTCACCGACGGGTTCTGGCAGCTGCGTCCGGGCGTCGAGGCGCTCTACGGCCGCGAGGCGTACGACGTCTGGGCGGAGGGGCGCGAGCTGAAGGCGATCGTGCCGACGAAGGCCGTCGAGCGCCGTGGCGACACCCTCAACCGCCCGACCCTCACGGTCACGCTGCATTCGCCGCTGCCCGGGATCGTCGGCGTGCGCGTCGAGCACCACCAGGGGGGACGTCGAGAGGTGTCGTTCGACCTCGTCGGCGCGGAGGGCGGACACGGCGACGTCGTGATCGACGACGAACGGGCCACGCTCACGAGCGGCCGGCTGCGGGCGACGATCACGCGGGGCGCGCCGTGGAGCCTCGTCTTCACCGACCTCGAGACCGGCCGGGTGCTGACGTCCAGCGGGGAGAAGTCGCTCGGCTACCTCCGCGTCGCCGGCGACGCGCGGATCGAGCCGGGCCCCGTCGGAAGCGGGGCGCGCGGCGGGGCGTACGTCCACGAGCAGCTCTCGCTCGGCGTGGGGGAGCTGATCTACGGCCTCGGCGAGCGCTTCGGGCCCCTCGTCAAGAACGGCCAGAGCATCGACGTCTGGAACGCCGACGGCGGCACGTCGAGCGAGCAGGCCTACAAGAACGTCCCCTTCTACCTCTCCGACCGCGGCTACGGCGTGCTCGTCGACCACCCGGGGCTCGTCTCGTACGAGGTGGCGTCGGAGAACGTCGAACGCGTGCAGTTCTCCGTCGCGGGGGAGTCGCTGGAGTACCACGTCGTCGCGGGCGGGAGCCCGGCGGGGGTGCTCGAGCGGTACACGGCGCTCACGGGGCGTCCGGCGCGACTGCCCGCCTGGTCGTACGGACTGTGGCTCTCGACGAGCTTCACGACCGACTACGACGAGGAGACGGTCATGCGCTTCATCGAGGGGATGGCGGAACGCGACATCCCGCTCGGCACCTTCCACTTCGACTGCTTCTGGATGCGGGAGTTCGCCTGGTGCGACTTCACGTGGGATCCGCGGGTCTTCCCCGACCCCGAGGGGCTGCTCGCGCGTCTCCACGACCGGGGGCTGCGGGTGTGCGTCTGGATCAACCCCTACATCGGCCAGCGCTCGCCGTTGTTCGCGGAGGGCAAGGAGCACGGCTACTTCGTCACGCGTCCCGACGGATCGGTGTGGCAGTGGGACATGTGGCAGGCCGGGATGGCGCTCGTCGACTTCACGAACCCCGAGGCGACCGCTTGGTACCAGGGGCATCTGCGGCGTCTCGTCGGCCAGGGCGTCGACTGCTTCAAGACCGACTTCGGCGAGCGCATCCCCCTGGAGGTCGACTACTTCGACGGCTCCAGCCCCGAGCGCATGCACAACCTCTACACGCAGCGCTACAACGAGGCCGTCTTCGAGGTGCTCCAGGAGGAACGCGGCGAGGGCGAGGCCGTGCTGTTCGCCCGCTCGGCGACGGCGGGCGGCCAGCGGATGCCGGTGCACTGGGGAGGCGACAACACCTCGTCGTTCGCGTCGATGGCCGAGAGCCTGCGGGGAGGGCTGTCCCTCTCGCTCAGCGGCTTCGGCTTCTGGAGCCACGACATCGGCGGCTTCGAGGGGATGCCCGATCCCGCCGTCTTCAAGCGCTGGGTCGCGTTCGGCCTGCTGTCGAGCCACAGCCGCCTGCACGGATCGACGAGCTACCGCGTGCCGTGGTTGTTCGACGAGGCGGAGGGCCGCGACGAGTCCGACCCGCAGAGCGCCGTGTCGGTGACGCGGCGGTTCACGCGCCTCAAGCTCTCGCTGCTGCCGTACCTGCTCGCCGCCGGGCTCGAGGCGCACCGGACGGGCATCCCGGTCATGCGGCCCATGCCGCTCGCGTTCCCCGACGACCCGGCGGCGGCGTATCTGGACCGCCAGTACCTGCTCGGTCCCGACCTCCTCGTGGCGCCGGTGTTCTCCGCCGAGGGCGAGGTCGAGCTCTATCTTCCGGAGGGGGAGTGGACGAGCCTTCTGACGGGCGAGACGGTCGGCGGCGGCTGGCGGCGCGAGAGGCATGCGTTCGACAGCGTCCCGCTCTATGCGCGCCCTGGCGCGGTCATCCCCGTCCGCGCCCGTGACGACGGCACGGAGTACGACGACCTCGACGGCCTCACCCTGCGCGTGGCGCCGGGCGGCGGCGACGGCGAGCGCGATCTCGACGTCACGACGGCGGGCGGCCGCACGGCGCGGTTCCGCGTCGAGCGTGCGGGCGGGTCCGTGCGCATCTCGTCGGCGGACGTCGCGGAGTTCTCGGCGGGACGGATCGGCGGCGAGACGACGGCGGCGGCCGGCGGCGTGGTGGAGCTCGAGGTCTGACCGCGGGGAGTCCGGAGGTCGGAGACGTCGCGAACGCCGGAGATCCCGCGAACGCCGGATCGAAACGGCCGATCGGGTCCGGTGTTCGCGGGATCTCCGGTCCTCAGGGGCGGGGGCAGGGGCAAGGGCGACCGGGTGCGGGGCCTCAGCCGCGGCGGGCGGTCGAGCCGCGCACGACGAGCGAGGCCGGCAGCCGCACGTGCTCCGCGGGCGCGTCGTCCTCGTCGTCGAGCTTCCGCAGGAGCAGGCGGACGGCCGTGGCGCCCATCTCGTGGAGGGGCTGGCGGATGGTCGTGAGGGGCGGCTCGTGGGACGCCGCGCCGGGGATGTCGTCGAACCCCACGACCGAGAGATCGTGGGGCACGCGGAGCCCGCGGCCGGCCGCCACCTCGATCGTGCGGATCGCGGAGAGGTCGTTCGCGGCGAAGATCGCCGTGGGGCGGTCCTCCAGGTCGAGCAGGGAGCCCGCCGCATCCGTCGCCTCGGCGGCGCGGTAGCCGCCGTCGCGGACGAGCGCGGGGTCGACGACGATGCCCGCCTCGCCGAGCGCGCGTCGATAGCCCTCCTCTCGGAGTCTCGCCGACTCGAGGTCGGTGCGTCCGCGGACATGGCCGATCCGCCGGTGCCCGAGCTCGATCAGGTGCCGCGTCGCCTGCAGGGCGCCGTCGAGGCTGTCGACGTCGATGGCGGCGGGGCCCGATGCCCCGGTGTGGGGATCGATCGCGACGACGGGCACCGAGGCCGTGGCGGAGTCGACGGTGGGGGTCACGATGACGGCCCCGTCGATGAGGGTGCCGCCGAGCCGCGAGAGCGAACGGCGCTCCCAGCCCTCGTGACGCGCGTCGTCCGTCCCCGACAGGCTGCCCGCGTAGGCGAGGAGGTCGTAGCCGCTGTCCTGGAGCGCCTCGGAGATCCCCTGCAGCAGCGCGAGCGCGAAGGGCTCGAACTCCGCCACGAGCACGCCGACGACGTTCGTGCGCCCGCGGCGCAGCGAGGACGCGATGAGCGAGGTCTCGTATCCGAGCTCCGAGACGACGCCCAGGACGCGAGCCGAGGTCTTCGCCGAGACGCCGTAGCGGCCGTTGACGACCTTGGAGACGGTCGACACGGAGACGCCGGCGGCGAGGGCGACGTCATGGATCGTCGCGCGCCCGACGATCGGGGCGGTTCGCGTCTCCGAGGTGGTCACGCGTCAACGGTAGCGCCCGGAGCCCGCGGATCCGCTGCGTGACGCGAGGTCGCACAATCGTTATCGAAAACGTTATCGATAACGATTGACACTCGGGATCGGCGGTGTCAGTGTCGTCTGCGTGAGGGCGCGTCCGACTCCGGCCTCGCCTGTTCCCACTCGATGACGAGGAGAGACACGATGAGAGCACACAGGATCCCGACGGTCGCGGCGGCGATCGCGGCGCTCGCCCTGACGGGATGCGCGGGAGGGGGCGGGGACGACGGCGGCGACGTCTCCCTGACGCTCTGGCACAACTCCACGACGGGCGATGGCAAGCAGTACTGGGAGGACGCGGCCGCGGCCTTCGAGGACGAGAACGAGGGCGTCACGATCGACATCCAGTCGATCCAGAATGAGGACATGGACGGACGGCTGCAGACAGCGGTCAACTCCGGCGACATGCCCGACGTCTTCATGGCGCGCGGAGGGGGCAAGCTCGCGGACGTCGTCGCGGCGGGCGCGGTCAAGGACCTCAGCGATCTCGTGTCCGACGACGTGCGCGCCGACTACGGCGAGGCGGTCTTCAGCGCGTTCACGGTCGACGGCGCGACCTACGGCCTCCCCGTCGCGGTGCTGCCCGGCGGCATCTTCTACAGCGAGGACCTCTTCGCCGACGCGGGGGTCGCCGAGGCCCCGGCGACGATCGACGACCTCGTGACGGCGACGGAGGCCATCAAGGACACGGGCGTCGCCCCCATCGCCCTCGGCGCGATGGACGCGTGGCCCGCCGCCCACTGGTACTACTTCTTCGCCCTCCGCGAGTGCGGGCAGGACGTCATCTCCGACATCGCCACGACGCGCGACTTCAGCGACGACTGCTGGCTCGCCGCGGGCGAGGATCTGGCCGACTTCGCGGCGACCGAGCCGTTCAACGAGGGATACCTCACGACCTCCGCGCAGCAGGGCGCCGGATCGTCCGCCGGGCTCCTCGCGAACCATCAGGCGGCCATGGAGCTCATGGGCGGATGGGACGTCGGCGTGATCGCGTCGCTCACGCCCGATCAGCAGCCCCTCGCCGACCTGGGCTGGTTCCCGTTCCCCGCCGTCGAGGACGGGGACGGCGACCCGACGGCCATGATGGGCGGCGTCGACGGGTACTCGTGCTCGGCCGACTCGCCGCCGGCCTGCGAGGACTTCCTGAACTTCATCGCCTCGCAGGAGTGGCAGGAGAGGTACGCCGAGGCGTACCAGACCATCCCCGCGTCGAAGGCGGCGCAGGGCGCCGTGACCGACCCGGCGCTGGAGCCGCTCATCGCCTCGTACAACGACGCCTCGTACGTCGTCGTCTGGCTCGACACGCTGCTGGGCCAGAGCGTCGGGAACGCGCTCAACACGTCCGTCGTGGAGCTCCTGTCGGGCAACGGCTCGCCGGAGGGCATCGTCGAGGCCGTCACGGGCGCCGCGGCGCGAGGCTGAGCGGGCCATGACGCGCACCTCGCCCACCATCGAGGCGGCCCCGGAGGCCGACGTCGCGGCGTCGGCCCCGGCGCCGCCGACCGTCCCTCGTCGGCGCGGGGCCGGTCTCCGCGACGACCGGCGCAGGCGCGCGGAGATCGTGCTCCTCGCCGGCCCCGCGCTCGTCGTCTTCGTCGTCTTCGTCATCCTCCCCGTGCTGATGGCTGCGTACTACGGCTTCTTCCGATGGCGGGGCTTCGGCCCTCCGGAGGACTTCGCCGGGCTGCAGAACTACGTCACGATCCTGGAGGACCCCACCTTCCGCGACGCCGTCGCGCACAACTTCCTCATCGTCGTCGCCTCGCTCGTGCTGCAGGGCCCGCTCGCCATCCTCTTCGCGCTGCTCCTCAACCAGCGCATCCGCGGACGCTCGATCATCCGCGTGCTCATCTTCGTGCCGTACGTCATCTCGGAGGTCGTCGTGGGCACGGGATGGAGCCTCATGCTCCAGGACGCCGGCGCGGTCAACGGCCTCCTCGAGAGGATCGGCCTCGAGGGCTGGCAGAGCTCGTGGATCGCCGATCCCTCGATCGCGATGTGGACGCTCATGGGCATCATCACGTGGAAGTACATCGGCTTCGCCGTCATCCTCATGCTCGCGGGACTGCAGGGCATCCCCGAGGAGCTCTCCGAGGCCGCCGCCATCGACGGCGCGTCCTTCTGGCAGATCCAGCGCCTCATCACGCTGCCGCTCCTGGCGCCGACCATCCGCATCTGGGCGTTCCTGTCGATCATCGGATCGCTCCAGCTGTTCGACCTCGTCAACATCATCTGGGGCCAGTACGTCTCCGCGACCGCCGGCACGTCGACCATGGCGACGTACATGTACCTCAACGGGCACATGGCGGGCAACTACGGCTACGGCAATGCCGTCGCGGTGGTGCTGTTCCTCATCTCGCTCGTCGTCGCGCTCGTGTACCAGCGGTTCGTGCTGCGCCGCGACACGGCCGGCGCGCTCACGGGCGGCAGGGAGAAGAAGCCATGACCTCCACGACCCTCCTCGTCGTCCCCGACGCGCGCCGTCGCCGCCGCGCGGCCGGACGCACGCCGGAAGGGCTCCGCTGGGGGAGCCCCCTCACCTACCTCGCGGCGGTCGTGCTCATCGCGATCTGCATGGGGCCCGTGCTCTACATCGTGCTCGGCGGCTTCCGCACGAACTCGCAGATCACCGCCGACCCCTCGGGTCTCCCGGCGCCCTGGGTCGTCGCCAACTACACCGAGGTCCTCGCGAGCGGCTCCTTCTGGCAGGCGCTGGCGAGCTCCACCGTGACGGCCGTCGCGACGACGGCCGGCGTCGTGGCCCTCGGGCTCATGGCGAGCTACGTCATCGCGCGCTACGACTTCGCGGGGAAGGGCGCCCTGTACGCGCTCTTCGCGGCCGGGCTCATGTTCCCCGTGACCGTCGCGATCACCCCGCTGTACCTGCTCGTGCGCAACCTCGGCCTGACGAACAGCCTGCTCGGGGTCATCCTGCCGCAGATCGCGTTCGCGCTGCCGACGACGATCATCATCCTCGTGCCGTTCCTGCGGGCGATCCCGGCGGAGATCGAGGAGGCCGCGTCGATCGACGGGGCGGGGCGTCTCGGCTTCTTCTTCCGGATGGTCCTGCCGCTGAGCCTTCCCGGCGTCGTCACGACGGGCATCCTGGCCTTCATCGGATCGTGGAACGGGTACATCCTGCCGCTGTTCATCCTGAGCGACCCGAACCTCTTCACCCTGCCGCTGGGCGTGCAGAACTTCGCCTCGCAGTACTCCGTCGACACGGCTCGGGTGCTCGCGTTCACATCGCTGTCGATGCTGCCCGCGCTCCTCTTCTTCAGCCTGTTCGAACGGCGCATCGTCGGCGGGCTGACAGGAGCGGTGAAGGGATGAGCCGGCGCACGGAGGCCCTGCACGCCCGCATGACGCTCGAGGAGAAGCTCGCGCAGCTCGTCGGCTACTGGCTCGACCAGGGCGGGAACGTCGTCGCGCCGCTGCAGGGCGAGATGGCGTCGGACGGCGCGGCGGGGCTCGCCGAGATCACGCGCCACGGCATCGGGCACTACACGCGCGTGTACGGGACGCGGCCGGTCGACCCGGCCGAGCGCGCGGCGTGGCTGTGGGCGGAGCAGCGGCGGCTGAAGGCCGAGACGCGGCTCGGCATCCCCGCGCTCGTCCACGAGGAGTGCCTCACGGGGCTCGCGGCGTGGAAGGCCGCGACGTTCCCGACGCCGCTCGCGTGGGGCGCGTCGTTCGACCCGGAGCTCGTCGAGGAGATGGCCCGTGCGATCGGCGGCACGATGCGCTCCCTCGGCATCCATCAGGGGCTCGCCCCCGTCCTCGACGTCGTCGCGGACCCGCGGTGGGGGCGGGTGGACGAGTGCATCGGGGAGGACCCCTACCTCGTGGGAACGGTCGGCACCGCGTACGTGCGCGGCCTGCAGGGCGCGGGGGTGCACGCCACGCTCAAGCACTTCGTGGGGTACTCGGCATCGACGGCGGCCCGCAATCATGCGCCGGTGTCCGCGGGGCGGCGCGCGCTCGCGGACGTCTACCTGCCGCCGTTCGAGATGGCGATCCGCGACGGGGGCGTCCGCAGCGTCATGAACAGCTACGCCGACGTCGACGGGGTGCCCGTGGCCGCCGACCGGGGGCTGCTGACGACGACCCTGCGCGACGAGCTCGGCTTCGACGGGGTCGTCGTCTCCGACTACTTCGCCGTGGCGTTCCTCGAGGTCATGCACGGCGTGGCCGCCGGACGCGGAGACGCGGCGGCGCAGGCGATCGAGGCGGGGATCGACGTGGAGCTGCCGTCGGGCGACGCGTTCCTCGGGCCGCTCGCCGAGGAGGTGCGCTCGGGCCGCGTCGACGTGGGCGTCGTCGACCGGGCCGTGCTGCGCGTGCTCGCGCAGAAGGAGGAGCTCGGCCTGCTCGACCCCGCCGCGTTCGAGGACGAGCCGTCGTCGGCGGTCGACGTCGACTCGCCTCGCCACCGCGACATCGCCCGCAGGCTGGCGGCGGAGTCGGTCGTGCTGCTGCGCGACGACGGGGTGCTGCCGCTCGCGGCGTCGGCGCGGCGCATCGCGGTCGTCGGGCCCAACGCGGATCGCGCCGAGGCGCTGCAGGGCTGCTACTCGTTCGCGAATCACGTGCTCGCCCACTTCCCGGGGCATCCGCTCGGGTTCGCCATCCCGACCGTGCGCGAGGCGCTCGCGGGAGCGCTGCCCGGGGCGGAGATCGTCCACGCAGCCGGATGCGAGGTCGAAGGCGCCGATCGCGCCGGGTTCGGCGAGGCTCTCAGCGCCGTGAGCGAGGCCGATGTGGCGGTCGTCGTCGTGGGCGACCAGGCGGGGCTCTTCGGCCGAGGCACGGTCGGCGAGGGCAACGACGCGGAGTCGCTCGAGCTGCCGGGCGTGCAGCGCGAGCTCGTGGAGGCGGTCGTCGCGACCGGCACGCCCGTCGTGCTCGTGCTCCTCACCGGCAGGCCCTATGCGGTCGGATGGGCGCTCGACGGCGACGGGGCGCCGGGCGCCGTGCTGCAGGCGTTCTTCCCGGGGGAGGGCGGGGGGCTCGCGCTGGCGGACGTGCTCACGGGAGCCGTCTCGCCCTCGGGCCGGCTGCCGGTGTCGTTGCCGCGGTCCACGGGCGCCCAGCCGTACACGTACCTGCATCCGCGCCTCGGCGGGCCGTCGGACGTGACGTCCGCGGACCCGACGCCGTCGCGCCCGTTCGGGTTCGGGCTCTCGTACACGTCGTTCGCGTACTCCGACCTCGAGGTCGACCGCTCGGCGCCGACGGACGGACGCCTGCGGGCCGCCGTCACGGTGACGAACACCGGGGAGCGCGAGGGCGTCGACGTCGTGCAGCTCTACGGGCGCGACGTCGTCGGCTCCGTCACGCGGCCGGTCGCGCAGCTGCTCGGCTACGCGCGGGCGGCGCTCGAGCCCGGAGAGTCGCGACGCGTCGGGTTCGACGTGCCCGTCCAGCGCTTCGCGTTCAGCGACCGGCGGATGGTGCGGGTCGTCGAGCCGGGCGACGTCGAGGTGTGGGTCGGCGCGCACGCCGAGGCCGTGGACGCGGCGGACGGGCCGGCCCGCGGCGCGTCGGCCCGCGCGGGGCGGGCGCTTCCCGGCGACGCGACCCCGCGCGCCGTCGTCTCGCTCACGGGCGGCGTGCACGAGGTGACGCCGGCGGACCCGCGGATCGTCGGCGTGAGCGTCGCGGACGCCGAGACGCTCGTCTGACGCCCGCCCGCCCGCCGCGAGGGCGTTGCACGACGCGGTCGATATCGTGGGGTCAGCGAAAGACGCCGGTCGGGTCACGAACGGCATGACGGGGGACGACCATGGCCGAGCGCGGGATGAGCGTCGAGGGGGTGCGCAGGCGCAACCTCGGCGAGGTGCTGCGGCTCGTGCACCGGGAGGGCGCGCAGTCGCGCGCGCGCATCACGGCGGCGACCGGCCTCAACCGCTCGACGGTCGCGGACCTGGTGGCCTCTCTCGCCGAGGCGGGTCTCGTCGAGGAGCGGGAGCCCGGCCAGACCCGCCGCGTCGGGCGGCCCTCGCCCATCGTCGCGCCGAGCGAGGACGTCGTGGCGATCGCCGTCAACCCCGAGGTGGACGCGATCGAGGTCGGCGCCGTCGCGCTCGGCGGCGCCGTCCGCGTCCGCGTGCGCGAGGACGTCGACCATCTGCTCACGCCGGACGAGACCGCGCGGATCGTCGCGCGCGTCCTCGACGGATGGCGGACGCACGAGCTCGCCGGCGCCCGGGTCGTCGGCGTCGGCGTGGCCGTGCCGGCGCTCGTGCGCGCGCGCGACGGCGTCGTCCGGCTCGCCCCGCACCTCGGATGGCGCGACGCGGCCGTCGGCGAGCCGCTGCGGGAGGCGACGGCGCTGCCCGTCGTCGTGGGCAACGACGCGAGCCTCGGCGCCCGCGCCGAGCACCTGTTCGGGGCCGCGAAGGGATACGACGACGTCGTCTACCTGAACGGCGGCGCGAGCGGCATCGGCGGCGGCCTCATCCTCGGCGGCCGGACCATCGGCGGCGCCGGCGGCTATGCGGGGGAGTGGGGGCAGAACCGGCCCGGCATCCTCGACGACGCCGATCGCCGCACGGCGGCGGGCGTGCTGGAGGACGAGGTGAGCCGCTGGCGCCTGCTGGAGGTGCTCGGACTCGCCTCCGCCGACGACCCGACCCTCGCGCGGTCTCTCGCGGAGGCGGACACGGCCGCCGTCGCCGACGAGGTCGGCCGGCAGCGCCGCATCCTCGCGACGGCGCTCGCCAACGCCGTCAACGTGCTCAACCCGTCTGTCATCGTCCTCGGCGGATTCCTCGGCATGCTCGTCGCAGCCGACGAGGCGGGGTTTGACGCGGCCGTGCGCGAGCACGCGCTCGCCGCCCCCGCCGAGGGCCTCGACATCCGCCCCGCCGCGCTCGCGGAGGACCGGCTGCTCATCGGCGCGGCCGAGGCGGCGTTGGGCGCGCTGCTCGCGGACCCGCTGGCCTGAGGGCGGCGTCGTGCGCGCAGCTCCGTCGCGCCGGTCGCGTCCGGCCGCGGACGCGGGACGACGACCCTAGGGGACGACGAGCCGGCCGTTCCTGCGGTGGGGCAGTCGCGCGAGCGACGCGTCGCGCAACGGCGGGGGCAACAGCCCCTCCGGCGCGTCCTGGAACGCGACGGGTCGCAGGAAGCGGCGGATGGCTGTGGCGCCGACCGACGTGTGGAGCGACGTCGTCGCCGGCCACGGGCCGCCGTGGTGCTGCGACCAGGTGACGCGACGCCCGTCGGCCATCCCGCGAAGAGCACGCGTCCCGCCACGGCGGCGAGCGCGCCGAGGACGGCGCGCACGTCGTCCGACGCCTCGGCGTGCAGCGTCGCCGTGAGGCTCCCCGGCACGGCGCGGAGGGCGTGCAGCAGCTCGGCCTCGTCGTCGTACGCGACGAGGAGCGTCGCGGGGCCGAACACCTCCTCGAGGAGCACGTCGGGTCGCTCGGCGACCGCGGAGGCGTCCGTCGCGATCACCACGGGCCGCACGTCGTGCGATCCGGCCCCCTGCCCGATGATCGTCGCCGACGGGTCGTCGGCGAGACGGGCGACCCCGCCGGGGAAGGCGTCCGCGATGCGGTCCGTGAGGAGCGGGCCGCCGGCCGCGTCCGCGACGCGTGAGGCGACCTCGTCCTCGAAGCCCGCCCCGCGCGGGACGAACACGACGCCGGGCTTCGTGCAGAACTGGCCGACGCCCAGCGTGAACGAGCCGACGAGGCCTTGCGCGAGCTCGCCTCCGCGTGCCGAGGCCGCGGCGGGCGTGACGACGACGGGGTTGACGCTGCCGAGCTCGCCGTAGAACGGGATGGGATCGGGGCGCCGGCTCGCGATGTCGAACAGCGCGCGGCCTCCCGCGACCGATCCCGTGAACCCCGCCGCTCTGACCGCGGGATGCCGCACGAGGGCGTTCCCCGCCTCGCGTCCCTCCACGAGCGCGATCGACCCCGCGGGCGCCCCCGCCGCCTCGAGCGCGGACGCCGCGACCGCCGCCGTGCGACGAGACAGCTCGGGATGGCCCGAGTGCGCCTTCACGACGACGGGATTGCCCGCCGCGAGGGCCGACGCCGTGTCGCCGCCGCAGACGGAGAAGGCGAACGGGAAGTTCGAGGCGGAGAACACCGCCACGACGCCGAGCGGGACGAGCTCGTCGGCGGCGCCGTCGAGGGCGTCGGCGAGCGCAGCCAGCCCGCCCGCGTCGGGGCGTCGGCGTCGCGCCAGACGGGAGCCGCGGCATCCGCCCGGGCGACGATCGCGTCGAGACCTTCTGCGGTGGCGGCCATGGTGTCTCCTCAGCGCGGGATCGCGTCGGTCGGGTGGTGGCGGAAGCGCAGCCCGAGGCCCGTGTGCGGGAGCTCGGTCAGGAGGCCGTCCGCGATGCGCACCGGGCTCGGATCGGCGAGCGCCCCGAGCGCGCCGAAGCCCGCGTCCTCGACGTCCTCGACGAACGGGTCTCCCGGCAGGGTCAGCGCGAGCTGGCCGGAGAGCTCCGGCAGCAGATGCGGGTGCACCGGGACGCCGTGCGCGCGGGCGAGCCCGACGATGCGGAGGAAGGGCGTGATGCCGCCGACGCGCACGATGTTCGGCTGGACGACGCCCGCGGCACCGCTGTCGAGGTACTCGGAGAACCGGTGGACGGTGTGCACGTTCTCGCCCGCCGCGATGGGCGTCGTGATGCGCCGGGAGAGCTCGACGTGCGCCGCGAGGTCGTCGGCGCGCAGCGGCTCCTCGATCCACGCCGGCGCGAAGGGCTCCAGCCGGGCGATGGCCGCCGTCGCCGTGTCCAGATCCCACCGCTGGTTGGCGTCGATCATGAGGGCGCGGCCGGGCCCGAGCACGTCGCGTACCGCGGCGACGCGATCGGCATCCTCGGCGATGTCGGGGCGGCCGACCTTGACCTTCACGGCGTCGAACCCCGCATCGACCCAGCGCCGAGCCTGCGCGACGAGCTCGTCGAGCGGGTAGTGGAGGTTGACCCCGGAGCCGTAGGCCCGGACGGACGGGCGCCGGCGCCCGAGCCGAGCCGATATCGACACGCCGGCGGCGCGCGCCTCCGCATCCCACAGCGCGAGGTCGAGGCCGGCGAGCGCGATCGTCGTCACGCCGCCGCCTCCCGCCTCGTGCAGGTGCCGCCAGAGCGGCTCCCACGTCTCCCGCGGGTCGGCGTCGCGCCCGACGGCGGCGGGGGCGATGTCGTGCTCGACGAGGGCGAGCACCGCCTCCGCGCCGATCTGTGGCGTCCACGAGAAGCCCCATCCCTCGCTCCCGTCCGTGAGCGCGACGTGCGTCGCGATGACGCCGACGGAGGTCACCTCCGCGCCCCACGGGCGCGACAGGGGCACGCGCTCCAGGCGCGCCGACAGCGAGCGGATGGCCGTCACGCGACGAGCTCTCTGCCGCGCTCGACGATGCGCGCGAGGCGCTGGACCTGCTCGGGCGACGGGTCCGTGAGCGGAGCGTGCACCGGGCCCACGGGCATTCCCTGCAGGCGCACCCCCGCCTTGACGAGCGAGACCGCGAAGCCCGGCGTCTCGTCGCGGAGGGCGATGAGTGGGGAGGAGAAGCCGTCGAGCAGCGCCCGCTGACGGACGACGTCGCCCGCGCGATGCGCCGCGAAGAACGCCACGGCCATCTCCGGCAGCATCGCGAACGCGGCCGAGGAGTACAGCGGCACGCCGATCGCGGTGTAGGCCGCCTGCGAGAGCTCGGCGGTGAGGAGCCCGTTGAAGAGCAGCACGTCGCGCCCGCTGCGCCCGGCCTCGAGCACGAACTGCTGCGCGACGGCCACATCGCCCGCGCCGTCCTTGAGGCCCGCGACCCTCGGGTTCTGCAACAGGCCCGCGACGGACGCCGGTGTGAACCGGGCGTTGCCGCGGTGGTAGACGATCACGGGGAGATCGCTCGCGGCGGCGACGCGCTCGACATAGGCGACGAGCCCCGCCTGCGGCGCCCCGACGAGGTGGGGCGGCAGGACGAGGAGTCCGTCGGCGCCGAGCTTCTGCGTCGCCCGTGCGCAGTCGAGGGCGTGGCCGAGGGGTCCTCCCGCCCCGGCGACCACCGGCACGCGGCCGGCCGGCCTGAGCACGGCCGCGTCGAAAGCCGTCACGGGGAAGAAGAGGACGCGGTCGGGGATGGTCAGCTCAGACAAGGTCGTCCTCCGGCGGATGAGGGGCGGGTGCGACGGTCGACGCGGCGCGCTCGGTCAGCTCGTCGCGCCAGGTGCGCCGCGCCCGCCAGCCGAGCAGGCGTTCGGCGCGGGCGCTGGAGAACACCGCGGCGTCGCCCCGGAGCCCGGCGGCGGCCTCGGCGATCAGCGGGACGTGCGCGGCGAGGGAGCTCGCGATCGGCGCGTCCACGAGCGAGTCGGGGGCCGCGACGAAGAACACCTCTCCGTTCGGGACGTCGTGCGCCCCGTCGATCCACGCCGTCACGAAGTCGCCCGCGTCGCGGGCGTCGAGGTAGTTGAAGAGCGCGACGGCCGACAGCGCCGGGTCGGCGAGACGCTCCGCGATCGTGTGCCCCTGCTGGGTCGGCGCGCCCGCCCACTCCTCGGGGGCGATCACATAGCCGGGGCGGAACGCCGCGAAGCGCATCCGATGGCCGTCGCGCCGCACGGCCATCCGCATGATCTCCTCCACGGCGACCTTCGATGCCGCGTAGCCGTTCCAGGGTGCGACCGGGTGGTCCTCGTCGAGCGGCAGATACGACGGCGTCCAGCCGGACGGGGCGCCGTAGCCGATGACGGTCGGGCTCGAGGCGACCATGAGCGCGCGCGCTCCGGCGGCGAGCGACGCCTCGAGCACGTTCCACACGAGGCGGGTGTTGACGTCGAAGATCTCGGCGTCCGGGCGCGACCCGGGCACGGCGATGGCGGCGAGATGGACGACCGCGTCGGGGCGGGCGTCGGCGAACACGCCGCGTGCGGCGTCGGCGTCGAGCAGGTCGGCCGTGAGCTGCCTCGCCGGCAGGCCGGCGGCGGGCTCTCGGTCGATCGAGACGATGTCGTGACCGGCCGCGGCGAGGGCGCGGACGACGCTGCGTCCGAGGCGCCCCGCTCCGCCGGTGACGACGACGCGGAGCGGGCGCGCGTGACTCACGGCTGGGCGCCGGCGAGGACGGCGCCGGCGGTGCCGAGATCGAGGTCGGCGATCCGCACGGCCTGGCCCGTGGCGAGCGAGCGGTTCCCGGCCAGCCCCACCACGACGCTGCGGACGCCGTCCGACCAGTCCGCCGTGCGGCCGAGCGGGTCGGCCCGCGGGCCCTCGAACACGTCGCGCAGCAGCACGGCGTCGCCGCCGCCGTGGCCCCCGGTCCCCGCGGGGATCGGCACGTCGCGTGCGGGGGAGAAGTGGCGCTGGACCACGAGCCGTTCGCCGACGGGGCGCTCGGTCGCATCGACGACGAGGTCGGGCCGCGCGCTGGGGTCGACGACCGTGCGGCCCTCCTCGTCGACGAGCACCGTGCCGCGCTCGACGACCGTCAGCTCGGCGCGGCCGAGGGTGCCGTTCACGGCCACCGTGTACCCCTCCCACGGCGAGTGCGCGTTGAGCGAGTACGACATCGTGCTGCCGCGGGCGAAGTCGACCACGAGCGACAGGTTGTCCTCGATCGTGATGCCGTCGTCGAACACGTCGCGGTCGCGCAGGTATCCGTCGTGCCGTTCCTGATCGAGGTACAGGCCCTTCCACGTCGGATCGGTGCGGAGGTCGAGGCTGAACCGGTCGCGCAGCGGCGAGTCGGTGGTGCCGCGCGCGGGGCGCGGACCGAGCCCGCGCCGCGCGGCGTTCTCGGCGCCGTAGAAGCGCAGGCCGCCCGACGCGAACACCCGTGTCGGGACATCCGATGTCCACCAGTTCACGAGATCGAAGTGATGGCTCGCCTTGTGGATCAGGAGGCCGCCCGACATCTCCTTGATCCGGTGCCAGCGACGGAAGTAGTCGGCGCCGTGCGCCGTGTCGAGCACCCACTCGAAGTGCACGCTCGTCACCTCGCCGATCTCGCCCGAGTCGATCACGCGCTTGAGCGCGCTGTTGCGCGGCGAGTACCGGTAGTTGAACGTGATGGTGACGTCGCGTCCCGTGCGGTCGGCCGCCTCGGCGATCCGCCGCACGCCGTCCTCGCTCGTGGTGAGCGGCTTCTCGACCACGACGTCGGCGCCGGCCTCGAGCGACGCGACGATGTAGTCGGCGTGCGTGACGTCGGGCGACGTGACGATCACGCGGTCGACGCGGTGCTCGCGCACGGCGCGCGCGAGCCCGTCCGGCTCGAACCGCGCGGGCGAGCCGAGGCCGGGGTGTCGTCCGAGCGACCACTCCTGACGGCCGGCGTTCGTGTCCGTCCAGGCGACGAGCTCGGCCGCGTCGGCGTGCGTCTCGGCGATCGCCTGGAGGTACATCTGGGCCCGGGAGCCCGAGCCCACGAGGGCGTAGCGGAGGCGGGTCATGCGGATCTTCTCCTCACTTGATGCCGGACGTCGCGGATCCGCGGATGAGGAACCGCTGGCCGAACAGGAAGACCAGGAACAGGGGCAGCAGCGACACGACGCTCATGGCGAACATCGAGCCGTAGTCCGAGCTCGACTGCGCGTCGAGGAACCCCTTCAGCGCCAACGAGGCGGGGAACAGCTCGGGCAGACGGAGGTAGATGAGCGGGCCGAAGAAGTCGCCCCACGTCCAGATGAACGTGAAGATCGCGGTCGTCGCGAGCGAGGGGACGATCAGCGGCAGCGTGATCTGGAAGTAGCTGCGGGCGTGGCCGGCGCCGTCGATGCGAGCCGCCTCGAACAGCTCCTTCGGCAGCCCGCGGATGAACTGCACCATGAGGAACACGAAGAACGCCTCGGTCGCGAGGAACTTCGGTGCGATGAGGGGGAGGAAGGTGTTCAGCCATCCGAGCTCCTTGAAGATGAGGAACTGCGGCACGAGGAGCACCTGGAACGGCAGCATGATGGAGCCGAGCATCACGGCGAACGCGAGGTTCCTGCCGCGGAACCGCAGCCGGGCGAACGCGTAGGCCGCCATCGAGCACGACAGCAGGTTCCCGACGATGGCGCCGAGCGCGATGATCGACGAGTTCAGCAGGAACAGCCCGAAGGGATGCTGCAGATCGTTCCATCCGTTGGCGTAGTTCTCCGTCGTGAGGTCGGTCGTGAAGATCGACAGGTCGCGGAAGATCTCGCCGTTGGGCTTGAAGCTCGACACGACGAGCCAGACGAGCGGGTACACCATGACGAGCGACACGGCGCCCAGCAGGATGTGCTTCCCGACCGATCTGAGCGTGCTCGTCCCGGCGGCTGCGCGCCTCCGGGGCCGTCTCGCGGCGTCGGGGCGGAGGAGGGTCTCGGTCTCAGTCGTCATAGAACACCCAGTACTTCGAGAGCCAGAAGTTGAACGCGGTGAAGGCGGCGATCACGACCACGAGGAACCAGGCCATCGCGGACGCGTAGCCCATGTCGAGCTCGGTGAACGCCTCCTTGTAGAGGAGCAGCGTGAAGAACATCGTCGCGTCGCCGGGCCCGCCCGTGCCGCCCGAGACCACGTAGGCCTGTGTGAACGACTGGAACGCGAAGATGATCTGCAGCACGAGGTTGAAGAAGATCACCGGCGTGAGCAGCGGGAACGTGATCGAGAAGAACCGACGGATCCTGCCGGCGCCGTCCATCGAGGCGGCCTCGTAGTACATCTCGGGGATCTGGCGCAGGCCCGCCAGGAAGATGACCATGGGGGAGCCGAACGTCCACACGTGCAGCACGATGAGCGTGCCCAGCGCGTAGTCGGGGTGGCCGATCCACCCGGGGCCCTCGACGCCGAACCACGCGAGGAAGCCGTTGACGAGGCCTTCCTTGCCGAACACCTGACGCCACAGGATCGCGATCGCGACCGATCCGCCCAGCAGCGACGGCAGGTAGAAGACCGACCGGTAGAACGACAGCCCGCGCATGCCCCTGTCGAGCAGGACCGCGAGGCCCAGGGCCAGCGCGAGCTGCAGGGGGACGCCGACGACGACGTAGGTCACCGTGACGCGGAACGAGTTCCAGAACCGCGCGTCGCCGAACATCTGGACGAAGTTGTCCAGTCCCGACCACACGGGCGGCTGGAGCAGGTTGTAGTCGGTGAACGACAGGTACAGCGAGGCGACGATGGGGCCGACCGTCAGGCCGAGCACGCCGACGAGCCAGGGCAGCAGGAAGAGCAGGGCCGCCTTGTCGTCGGGGTGCTTCTCCCTGACGCGTGGCCCGCCCTTGCGCCGTGTCAGCGCGATGGAGCGGAGCTCGCCGATACTGCTCACGTTGACCTCCTCGTCATCGGAGCCGCTGTCACGAGGAACGGCCCGTGTGGGATCGCGGCCGGTGAAAGCGGTTTCTCACCTCCCGACGATTATCAGCACGTCTCGCGCGATTCGTCAAATGCGCGCCGGTAGGGTTGTGGGGTCCGCAGACGGCGGCGGGGCGGGGAGGGCGAGGATGGCGACGAATCGCGGATCGGCGACGATCACGGACGTCGCGCGTCACGCCGGCGTGTCGCCTGCGACGGTGTCCCGCGTCATGAACGGGCGTTTCGCGGGGGATCCGGAGATCGCCGAGCGCGTGCGGGTCGCCGCGCTGGAGCTCTCCTACGTGCCGAGCCCGCTCGCCCGCAGCCTCGCCCTCGGGCAGACCAACGCGATCGCCTTCGTCGTGCCCGACCTCGCCAACCCGGCCTTCCAGTCGGTGCTCGCGGGGCTCAGCAAGACGGCCGCGGGAGACGGATACCGCGTCCTCGTCGCCGACTCGGGCGAGTCGCCCGCGGACGAGGCCGCTCTGTCGACGGAGATCCGCCGCCGCACCGACGCGATCGTGCTCTGCGCGCCGCGCATGCCCGAGGACGACCTGCGGGCGATCGCCTCGCAGCTGCAGCCGCTGGTGCTCATCAACCGTGTGGCCACGCAGATCGCCGCGCCCTCGCTCTCGATCGACTACCGCACCGGCATCTACGCCCTCGCGCGTCATCTGCACGACCTCGGCCATCGGCACCTCGTCTACCTCTACGGGCCGGAGCGCAGCGCCTCGAACGCGTATCGCGAGAGCGGGCTGCGGGACTTCGCCGAGGAGCATCCGGACGTGCGCGTCGACCGGGTGCCCGCGGGGGCGGGCTCGGACGACGGCCGCGCCGCAGCGCCGACGGTGAGGGACTCCGGCGCGACGGCGGCGCTGGCGTTCAACGACCTCGTCGCCATCGGTCTCATCGGCGGGCTGCGCGAGCTTGGGCTGCGCGTGCCGGAGGACGTCTCGGTCACCGGCTTCGACGACATCCCGCTGGCGCAGTACGTCGCGCCGGCGCTCACGACGGCCTCGGTGCCGCACGCCGAGCTCGGCGTGGTCGCCTGGCAGCGAATGCGCGCGCTCATCCGCGGCGAGGAGCCGGGGCACAACGTCGTCTTCCAGCCGCGCCTCGAGCTGCGCGACTCCGTCGCGCCGCCCGCGTAGACCCCCGCGGCCGGCGCGGCGCCCTCGTCCGACGAGATCGACCCGTTTCGCGGCCGATGGCGGGTCGCTCTCGTCGTCCGGACGGCCGAGACGACGGCCGGGACCGTTGACACGCTTTCGAGGCTGGTGCTAGCTTGCGTGAAAGCGGTTTCTCCGAGAGTGCTCGGCGAGCCGCTCCGGGCGGCACACCCTTCCGCCCTGCACACGGCACCACGGCGGCCGAGAGGGCCGCTCCGACTCGAAACGAGGCGCAATGAGGCGTATCACACGATCACGCGCGGTGGTCACGGCGCTCGGCTCCGTCGCCGCGACCCTGATCCTCGGCGGCTGCTCCGGCGGAGCCGCCGGCGGCGGCGAGTACGACCCCGACGAGGAGATCACCCTCGAGATCTCCTGGTGGGGCGACGACACGCGCTCCGCGCTCTTCGGAGAGGTCATCGACCAGTTCGAGGCCGAGCATCCGAACATCACCGTGGACGAGACGCCCGTCGGATCGCCGGACGACCTCTTCAACCGGCTGGCGACCGACTTCGCGGCAGGAGGAGACACGGCGCCCGACGTCTTCGCGCTCGGCGGCGCGAAGCCGCAGGAGTACGGCTCGCTCGGGGCGCTGCTCGACCTGTCGACGGTGGGCGACGTGCTCGACGCGTCGGACTATCCCGAGTTCTCGCTCACGAACGGGATCGTCGACGGCACGCTCTACGGACTCCCCACGGGCGGCAACGCGACGGCCGCGTTCGTCAACGCCGATGTCTTCGCGCAGGCAGGGGTGCCCGTGCCCGACGCCGGATGGACGTGGGAGGACCTCGTCGAGGCGGCGAACGACATCGGCAGCGCGGGACTCGTGAACGACGCCGGTCAGCCCGTCTACGGCATCGACCTGCGCATCCAGGACATCATCGGCACGTACGCGGGGCAGGTGAGCGAGCTCGGCATGTACGACTGGGACGGACAGCTCGGCGTCACCGCCGACGACATGGCCGGCTGGTACGAGATCGAGCAGCAGCTGGCCGAGGGCGGGGGACTGCCCGACCCGTCGGTCGTGACGGCCAACTGGCAGCTGCCGCCCGACCAGCAGCCGTTCACCCTCGGCCAGGCCGCCATCACGTTCGGCTACAGCAACCTGATGGAGGCGTACTCCGACGCCGGCGACGTCCGCATGCAGCTGCCGCCGACGTCGACGGGCGTGACGGGCGTCGCGCTGCTCCCCTCGGCCTTCTGGTCGATCAACGCGGCGTCGGCTCACCCCGAGGCGGCGGCCATGCTGGTGGACTGGTTCCTGCACGAGCCCTCCGCGGCCGAGCTGATCCTCGACACGCGCGGCGTGCCGTTCAACCCCGACACCCTCGCGGTCGTGCGCCCGCTGCTGAGCGGTCCGAGCCAGACGGCCGCCGACTACGTCGACGTCATCCTGGAGGAGGGCGTCGTGGCGCCGCCGCAGCCTGCGGGCGGCGGGATCATGAACGAGCTCTCGCAGCGCATGGAGTCCGACCTGCTCTTCGGACGCGCGACCCCGCAGCAGGCCGGC
Source organism: Microbacterium sp. AB (assembly GCF_032878875.1). NCBI lineage: Bacteria > Bacillati > Actinomycetota > Actinomycetes > Micrococcales > Microbacteriaceae > Microbacterium > Microbacterium betulae. The sequence continues at coordinate 1,304,252 of NZ_CP118157.1, forward strand.
GAGGGATGGGTCTCGGAGCTCGGCGCGGCTCTGCAGTGACGGCGAGGGAGGAGGCGCTGCGGCGCCTGCGCGGGGGCGACGCGACCGGCCGGTCCGGGACCGGCGCGTCGCCGCTCGGACGCGGGCTCGCGGCGGCGGGCGTGCGTTTCGCCGCGGTGGGAGGACCGCTCGAGGAACGGTGGCACACGGCGCTGGCCGAGCTGGCGATGTGCGTGCGCCCGCTCGGCGGCGCCGCCCCCGTGCTGCACGAGGGCGGCGTGTACCACGGGGCGTGGCTCGAGAGCACCGGCACGATCAGCGCCGAGGTGCTCACCCGGTTCGCCCCGCGCATCGCCCGCGACACGCTGCTGCTGTTCGCCGCCCGTCAGCGTCGCGACGGGATGATCCCGTACAAGGTGACGGCCGACGGACCCGGGTTCGGCCAGATCCAGATCGTCACGCCTCTCGCGCGCACCGTCTGGAACCACTACCTGCTGACGGGGCGCGACCGGCCCTTCCTCGACACGATGCGCCGTGCGATGACGCGATACGACGCCTGGCTCGAGGAGTACCGCGACACGCGCGGGACCGGCGGCGTCGAGGCGTTCTGCGCCTTCGACACGGGGCACGATCTGTCGCCGCGCTTCTGGTTCGCCCCCGATCGCGCGTTCCGCGGCGACGCGCGGCAGGTCGATCCCGCGGCGCCGCTCGTGCCGTACGTCGCGCCCGACCTGACGTCGAACGTCGCGTGCCAGCGCGCGTATCTCGCCCGCATCGCCGACGAGCTCGACGGCGGTGCGGGCGCGGCGGAGGGGGCGCGGTGGCGCGAGCGGGCGCGGGCGTCGCTCGACGCCCTCTACGCGCAGTGCTTCGACGAGGCCGACGGCTTCTTCTACGACCGGGATCGCAACGGGGACCATGTGCGCGTGCAGGGCGACGTGCTGCCGCGGGTCCTGGCGAACGAGGTCGGCGACGAGGCCTTCTTCGCCGAGAGCCTCCGCCGGTACCTCATGAACACGCGCAAGCTCCTGGCGCACCACGGCTTCACCTCGCTCGCTCTCGACGATCCCCGGTTCGATCACGACGCGTCGCGCAACTCGTGGGGCGGCCCGGTCAACTTCCTCGCCCTGCTGCGGGCGCCGCATGCCTTCGAGCACCACGGACACGTCGCCGAGCTGGCTCTCGCGTCGGCGCCGGTCCTCGCGGCGCTCGGCAGGGCCGACCGCTTCCCGCAGTGCCTCGACCCGTGGTCGGGGGACGCGGGCTTCGCGGAGGCGTACTCGCCCGCGATCCTGTGGTTCCTCGACGCGATCGAGCGCTACGCGGGCATCCTCCCACGCCCCGATGGCGAGGTCTGGTTCACGGGGCTCCCGCCGACCCGGCTCGATCACGGCACGGCGGCGGAGGCCGTCGCCTACGCGCGCACCGTGGGTGGGAGCGCATGGGAGCTCGTCGCCGACGACGAGCGCGTCGAGGCCGTGCGCGACGGCGAGGCGGCGTTCGCGTTCCCGCGGGGCTGGCGGGTCGTCACCGACACCGTGGGCGGCGCGCGGGCGGTCGTCGGCATCGGCGCGCGCACGGTCGCCGGGGAGCTGACGCTCCCCGGCGGATCCGTGTCCCTCGAGGTCGCGCCGAACGAGCGCGTCGAGCTCGACGGCGCAGCGGCGGGCGCGCGCTCTCGGGTGGAGTTCGTCGCCCCCGTCCTGTGATGCGCGGTCCTCTGCGGCGCGTCAGGCCGTCAGGCGCAGGCCGTCCGGGGTCTCCTCGAGCGGGAAGAGGCGGGCGCGCTCGTCGGGTGTGCCGTTGGGAGCGTGCAGCGTCAGGAGGAGGCGCCCCGCGCCGTCGGCGAAGATCATCCCGTGCCCGCCGTCGGCCGGCCAGAGCGGTGTGTCCGACTGCGTCCACGGTCCGCGCACGTCGCCGGAACCCGATGTCGCCACCCCCATCGCGTACCCGGAGTCGCCGAAGCTCGACCAGAGCATCGTGAGGCGTCCGTCGCGGGTCCGGTGCATCCAGGGGCCGTCCGTCACGTGCACCTCGGGGAACCCGGGCCGGGGGAGGGGTCGCGCCCAGGCGGCCTCCGATGCGCGGAAGAGCAGGAACGGCTCGCCGATCGCCTCGCGCAGGTCGTCCGAGAGCCGCACCGCGTGCACCTCCCCGTCGCCGACGTCCTTCCACTCGCGGCAGAACACCAGGTAGGGCACGACGCCGTCCGGGCCGTCCTCGACGTGCAGCGTGCCGTCGAGGCACTCCCAGTCGTGCGGGGTCACGGGTCCGGGAGACCACGGCGCGTACGGGCCCTCCGGCCGTTCGGCGCGGAGGACCTGCGTGCCGCGCCGCCGCCCCTCCGCCGTGAACGTCGCGAACATGAAGAAGGCGCCGTCGTGCACGTGCACCTCCGGCGCCCAGTACTGCGTGTGCGACCAGAAGCCCGGCTCCGGACGGAACGCCGGGAGGGGACCGTGCCATTCCTCCAGGTCGGTGCTCCAGTACGTGTCGAAGCCCGTCGCGGGACCGCTCCAGATGTCCGCGTCGGTGCTGCCGAACAGCCAGAAGCGGCCGTCCTCCGGCGCCCGGAGAACGAACGGATCGCGGATCTGGATGTCGTCGAGTCGCATGGAGGTGTCCTTCCGCGGTAGGGGCCTGTCAGGAGAGATCGAGCTCGACGGGGCGTGCGACGCCCCGCACGCCGACCGTTGGCCACGCGGGGTCGACCGTGAGCACCTCGAGGCCGGAGTCGTCGACGACGACGGTGTCCTCGATCTTGACGTGCGGCGCCCAGGGGTTCCACGCGAACGCCTGGCCCGTGGCGACGCGCGCCGTGCTCGCGGGGCCGGCCTTCGGATCGCGGCCGAGATACCCGGTCGGACCGCCCTGGTGGTGCGCGAGCCATGCCGGGCGCGACGGCGACCCGAGACCGTGGCGCTCGTAGGATGCCGCGATGTCCGAGAGGATCGCGCGCAGCTCGCGGCCCGGACGGGTCGCGGCGAACGCGTCGGCCTCGACCTCCCGGATGGCGCGCTCCGTGTCCGGCGCGCCGCCGCCGAAGCGCACCCACCGGGTGAGGCTGACGTGCAGGCCGTGGCGTCTGGCGGAGACGACGGCCATCGCACGCCGGCCGAGCGGCGTGCGGGTGGGGAGGGGGTGCTGCACCTGCGTGCGGCCTTCCCCCGCCACGAGGATCGTGACGGGATCGGCGCCGGCCGCCACGACGGCGCGCGCCAGCTCGCCCGCGAGATCGCGCTCGGAGGTCCGAGGACGCGCGTCCCGCAGCACCGCGGTCATCGCGCGGGCCGTCTCCCGGCCCAGCGCGCGGTACCGCTCCCTCTCGACGGGCAGCAGCGCGGCCCGTGCGGCGCGGAGCTCCTCGACGGCATCCGTGTCGTGCAGGACGCCGGGTTCCGCACCGGCGAGGTCGGCGTACCAGTCCACCGCGCGGATCTCGGCGCCGCCGACCTCCTCCTCCGCCAGCCGTGCGGCCTCGTTCGCCGGGGCGGTGACGACGGCGGAGCCGTCCCGGCGGACGATCGCGGAGAAGACGGCGGCGCCGCCGTAGGGGACGCTCGTGCGCGCCCCGTCGAAGAACCACGCGAGGTTCTCGGGCGCGGTCAGCAGGATCGCCTCCGCATCGCGCGCGTCGAGGATCGCCGCGAGCCGCGCGCGCTTGTGCGGGCGGTCGGCCGTGGGGGACGGGGGCATGGTGCGGGCTCCATCGCGTCGTCGGTGCGGTGTCCCGACGAGGCGGAACCGTCACAGCCTAGCGGAGAAACCGCTTTCACGCGGACGGCGCTTCACACGGCGCGGCGGCCCGAGGTGCTCGAGGGGCGAGGTTCTCACGCCTCCTGGGGGTACCGGACGCCGATCTGGCGTCGGATCTCGTCGAGCGCGCCCATGATCTCGACCGTCTCGTCGATCGGCAGGATGTCGCTGGAGGTGCGTCCCTCGGCGACGAGGCGCTCCGCGGCCAGCGCCTGGAAGAACATCCCCCGACCTTCGAACGGCTCAGCGGCGAACTCCTCCCGCACCGTCCCGTCGGGCGTCGTCACGCGGAACGTGGTGGGCGTGTACCAGACGCGGTCGACGTCGATGCGCGCCTCCGTGCCGACGATGTGGGCGGTGTTCGGACCGGCTGCGCGCGACGACGACACGGTCGTCGAGATCGCGCCGCCCTCATGCGTCATGATCGTGGCGACCTCGGAGTCGGCGCCGGTCTCGGCGAGACGGGCGGTGGCACGGACGGTCGTCGGCCGGCCCAGGACGTCCCATGCGAACGAGATCGGGTAGACGCCGAGATCGAGCAGCGCCCCGCCGCCGAGCTCGAGGGCGTTCAGGCGATGGCCGGGGTCGCTCGTGATGCGCTGCGTGTGGTCCGCCGTCACGACGCGGATCTCGCCGAGGGCCCCCGCCGCGACGATCTCGCGGATGCGGGCCATGTGCGGCAGGTAGCGCGTCCACATGGCCTCCATCACGAGAAGGCCCTGCCGTGCGCCGAGGTCGCGCAGCTCCGCGGCCTCGGCCCCCGTCAGGGTGAACGGCTTCTCCACGAGCACGTGCTTGCCGCTCTCCAGGGCGAGGCGCGCGTTCTCGACGTGCGCGGGGTGCGGCGTGGCGACATAGACGATGTCGACGCCGGGATCGGCCGCGAGCTCCTCGTACGAGCCGTGCGCGTGCGCGATGCCGAACTCCGCCGCGAAGCGGGCGGCCGAGCCCGGCGACCGCGAGCCCACGGCGGCGATGTCGAGCCCTGCGGTGCGCAGGTCGTCTGCGAAGGAGCGGGCGATGCCGCCCGTGGCGAGGATTCCCCAGCGAAGTCCGGTCATGGGTTCGAGCGTAGCGGGGCGTCGTCCTCCGCTACGCGCTCGTCCTGGCGGAGGAGCGCGCCTGCGCTCGTCTCGGGTCGCAGGTCGAGGCGGCGCAGCAGCTGGGCGTTCGCCGCCACGACGACCGTGGAGGCCGACATGAGGATGGCGCCGACGCTCATGGGGAGGACGAAGCCGAGCGGCGCGAGGACGCCGGCCGCGAGGGGCACGGAGATCAGGTTGTAGCCGGCGGCCCACCACAGGTTCTGCGTCATCTTGCGGTAGGCGGCGCGCGACAGCGCGATCACGGAGAGCACGGAGCGCGGGTCCGACGAGGCCAGGATGACGCCGGCCGAGCCGATGGCGACATCCGTCCCCGCGCCGATCGCGATGCCCACGTCCGACTGCGCCAGGGCGGGGGCGTCGTTGACGCCGTCGCCCACCATGGCGACCTTGCGGCCCTCCCGCTGCAGCTCGGCGACCTTCGCGGCCTTGTCCTCCGGCCGGACGCCGGCGAAGACCCGGTCGATGCCGAGATCGGCCGCGACGGTCTCGGCGACCGCCCGGGCGTCGCCGGTGATCATCACCACCTGGATGCCGGACGCGTGCAGCGCGTCGACGGCGGTCCGGGACTCCGGGCGGATCTCGTCGGCCAGCCTCAGGGCGCCGACGACCTCTCCGCCCGACACCACGTGCAGGATGATCGCCCCTTCGGCGCGCCAGTCGTCCGCGACGGCGAGCTCGGCGAGACCGTGCCCCTCCAGAAGGCGGGGACCGCCGACCTCGACCGTCGTGCCCTCGACCGAGGCGCGCACGCCGACGGCGGGGGACGAGGCGAACTCGGCCGCTCCAGGGACGCGCAGCCCCCGGGCGCGTGCGGCGCCCACGACGGCCCTGGCCAGCGGATGCTCGCTGTCGGCCTCGGCCGCGGCGGCGAGCGCGAGCACCTCGTCGGCGTCGCGTCCGGCCACGGGGGCGACGGCCGTGACCGTCGGCTCGCCCCTGGTCAGCGTCCCCGTCTTGTCGAACAGCACCGTGTCGACCGTGCGCATGGACTCGAGCGCGAGGCGGTCCTTGACGAGCACGCCGCCGCGGGCGGCGCGTTCCGTGGCGATGGACACCACGAGCGGGATGGCCAGCCCGAGGGCGTGGGGGCACGCGATCACGAGCACCGTGATGGTGCGCACGACCGCGGTGTCCGGTGCGCCGACCGCCGTCCACACCACGGCGGTGATCGCCGCGGCGCCGAGCGCGAACCAGAACAGCCAGGCCGCCGCGGTGTCGGCGATCCGCTGGGCGCGGGACGAGGACGCCTGGGCGTCGGCGACGAGGCGCTGGATGCCGGCCAGCGCGGTGTCGTCGCCGACGGCCGTCACCTGCACGCGGAGACCCGAGTCCGTGGCGACCGTCCCCGCCACGACCTGGTCGCCGACGCCGCGGCGCACCGGCTTCGACTCCCCGGTGACCATGGACTCGTCGATGCTCGCGGAGCCGTCCACGATCCTGCCGTCGGCGGGAACGGACGCACCGGGACGCACGACGAGCACGTCGCCGACCGCGAGTTCGGACGGGACGACCTTCACGACGTCGTCGCCGTCGACCCGCCACGCCTCGTCCGGCAGCAGGGCCGCGAGCGAGTCGAGGGCGGAGGTGGTCTGCGCGAGGGAGCGCATCTCGATCCAGTGGCCCAGCAGCATGATGACGACGAGCAGCGCGAGCTCCCACCAGAAGTCCAGCTCCTCGTCGAGGAGGCCCAGGCTCGCGCCCCACGACGCGACGAAGGCGACGCTGATGGCCAGGCCGATGAGGAGCATCATCCCAGGCTTGCGGGACCGTGCCTCCGAGACCGCGCCGGTCAGGAAGGGCCATCCGCCCCAGAGGTAGACGACCGTGCCCAGGACGGGCGAGACCCATCCCGCCCAGGCCGCCTCGGGCAGGTGGTAGCCGATCAGGTGCGCGAACATCCCGTTGAATCCCACGACGGGGATCGCCAGCACCAGCATCGCCCAGAACAGGCGCCGGAACCTCGCCACGTGGCCGGTGTGCCCGGCGTGGCCGGTGTGGCCGGCGTGGTCCGTGTGCGGGGTGTCGTCGTGTCCGGTGCGGTCCCCGTGCGCGTCGTGCGCGTCGTGCTCCGTATGCGCGTCGTGGTCGTGCCCGGTGCGGTCGCCGTGCGCGTCGTGTCCCTCGTGGTCGTGAGTCGTGCTCATGCGTCCACGATATACCCCTGGGGGGTATCCGGCTCCGGATTCCGGATCAGCGCGGCCCCGCCGTCATGCCCGCGCGAGCGCCTGTTCGAGGTCGGCGACGATGTCGTCCGCCTCCTCGAGACCGACCGAGATGCGGATGGTCGCCTGCGAGATGCCGGCAGCGGCGAGCTGGCCCGGCGTCATGTGGTTGTGCGTCATCGACGCGGGGTGGGCGACGATGGTCCGGGCGTCGCCGATGTTGGCGACGAGCCGGATGGTCCGCAGCGCGTCGACCACGCGCTCGACCCGGGCGAAGGCGTCCTCCTCGCTCGGCACGAGCTCGAACGCGAACACGCTCGGGGAGCCCTTCGGCAGGTAGGTCCTCGCGACGCCCTTCCAGGGGTTCGTGCCGATCGACGGGTGGAAGACGACGCCGACCGCCGGGTGCCGGTCGAGGAACGACGCCACGGTCTTGGCGTTGTCGACGTGGCGCGCGATGCGCAGATCGAGCGTCTCGAGCCCCGTGATCAGCTGGAAGGCGTTGAAGGGCGAGAGCGCGGTGCCGAGGTCGCCCACGAACTTCGACTTCACGAGCGTGATGAACGCCCTCTCGGGGCCGAAGGCCTCCCACAGCGACACGTCGCCGTAGCGCCAGTGCGGCACGAAGAGGCCCGGCCACTTCTCCGGCTCCGCCGAGAAGTCGAACGTCCCGAGATCCACGACGACGCCTCCGAGCGACGACCCGTGCCCGCCGATGAACTTCGTCGCGGAGTGCACGACGAAGTCGGCGCCGAAGTCGCGGGGGCGCAGCAGGTACGGCGTCGCCACCGTGTTGTCGATGACGAGCGGCACGCCGGCCTCATGGGCGATCTCGGCGACCGATGCGACGTCGAGCACCTGGGCGATGGGGTTCGCCACCGATTCCGCGAAGAACGCCCGGGTGTTCGGGCGCACGGCGTCGCGCCAGGCGTCGAAATCGTCCTGGTCGACGAACGTCACCTCGAGCCCGAAGTCGCCGAACGTGTCGCCGAAGAGGTCGACGGTGCCGCCGTACAGCTGGCTCGATGCGACGACGTGACCCCCGCGGCCGAGCAGCGCGAAGGTCGTGAGGGCGACCGCCGCCTGACCGGATGAGACGGCCGCCGCGGCCACGCCGCCCTCGAGCACGGCGAGCCGCTGCTCGAGGACGGCCTGGGTGGGGTTGCTGTTGCGGCTGTAGATGTAGCCCTGCTCGCGGAGCGCGAACTTCTCGCGTGCCTCCGTGAGGGACGAGAAGGCGTAGGCCGACGACTGGTAGACCGGCGGGACGACGGTGTACTCGGGCGTCCCCGGGACGTATCCGGCGTGGAGCTGCGTCGTCGCGAATCCGGACGGTCGGTCGGCCTGTGTCATCCGGCCATTCTCCCGACCTGCTCCGGCGTGTCGGGAATCCGTGTGACGTCCTGTTTCGGCCGGGCTCGTCAGGGGACGAGCACGACCTTGCCGCGCGCGCCGGACTCGACGATGCGGTGCGCCCGTGCGGCCTCGGCGAGGGGGAGCGCCTCTCCGAGCTCGACGCTGAACCGCCCGGCGGCCAGCAGTGTGATCGCGACGGCGACCGCCTCGTGGCGCCAGGCCAGCTGCTGTGCCGTGAGGGGAACGGGCGAGCCGCCGGCGAAGGCGCGGATGCCGAGATCCGCGGCCTTCGCCCCCTGGACGAGGGTCGCGATGCGCCGCCGGTCGTGGAGCAGCTCGAGAGAGGCCGCGAGCGCCTCGTCCGTGCCGACGGCGTCGAGGACCACGGTGGGGCCCTCCGGGGCGATCTCGCGCACCCGATCGGCGAGCCCTTCGCCGTAGGGGACGGTCTCGGCGCCGAGGCCGCGCACGCGGTCGGCGCGGGCGTCGCTCGTCGTGGCGATCACGCGGGCGCCGAACAGCGCGGCGAACTGGACGACCGCCTGCCCGACCGAGCCGGAGCCGCCGTGCACGAGCAGCGTGTCGTCTCCGCGCACGCCGAGCGATCGCAGCGACTGGTACGCGGTGCCGACGGGGATGCCGAGCGCGGCGCCCTGCGCCGCCGTGACTCCGGGGGGTCGCAGGAACGCCTTCGACGCCGAGGCGACGACGTCGGTCGCGTACGCGCCCGGCGTCTCGAAGAACACCACGGGATCGCCCGTCCGGAGGCCGTCGACGCCCTCGCCCACGGAGACGACGAAGCCGGCTCCGTCGGTGCCGACGCCGCGCGGCGCGGTGAACGGCCCGGAGGCTCGCACGCCCGACCGCAGCTTCGCGTCGACCGGGTTGACGCCGGCCGCCTCCACGCGGATCACGACCTGTCCCTCTCCGGCGACGGGATCGGGGACGTCTGTCACCGCGAGGACGTCGGGGCCGCCGAGCTGGGAGTACTGGATCGCCTTCGCCATGTGTCTCACGGTACCGCGAAGCGGGGGATCCCGACGGGCCTCGCGGCCGATCGGGACCCCCTGTGACGGTGTGTGACGGCGGGCGCGTCAGCTCTGCGCGACGACGGCCTCCGCGGCCGCGGACACCGTCGGCTCCACCGGCACGAGGCGGCTGAGCTGCGTCACGTGGCGCGGCTCGAGCTCGTCGAGCGAGGAGACGCCGAGGAGCTTCATCGTCCGCTCGATCTCGCTGCGGAGGATGGCGATCGTGCGGTCGACGCCCTCGCGCCCGCCCGCCATGAGGCCGTACAGGTACGCGCGGCCGACGAGCGTGAACGTCGCCCCGAGCGCCACGGAGGCGACGATGTCGGCGCCGTTCATGATGCCCGTGTCGACCATGACGGTCGCGTCCTTGCCGACCTCGCGCACGACCTGCGGCAGCAGGTGGAACGGCACGGGAGCGCGGTCGAGCTGACGACCGCCGTGGTTCGAGAGGATGATCCCGTCGACGCCGCGGTCGATGAGCCTGACGGCGTCGGGGACGTTCTGCACGCCCTTCACGACGAGCTTGCCCGGCCACATCCCGCGGATGATCTCGAGATCGTCGTAGGAGATGGTCGGATCCATGGCGGCGTCGAGGAGGTCGCCCACCGTCCCGCCCGTCGTCGAGAGCGAGGCGAACTCGAGCTTGGGCGTGGTGAGGAAGTCGATCCACCACCACGGCCGCGGGATGGCGTTGAGGATGGTGCCGAGCGTCAGCTGCGGCGGGATGGCGAACCCGTTGCGCTTGTCGCGCAGCCGTGCGCCCGCGATGGGCGTGTCGACCGTGAACATGAGGGTGTCGAAGCCGGCCCTCGCCGCGCGCTCCACGAGCCCGTACGAGATCTCTCGCTGCCGCATGACGTACAGCTGGAACCAGTTGCGGCCCTGCGGGTTCGCCGCCTTGACGTCCTCGATGGAGGTCGTGCCGAGCGTCGAGAGGGTGAACGGGATGCCCGCGGCGGCGGCGGCCCCCGCGCCGGCCGTCTCGCCCTCGGTCTGCATGAGGCGCGTGAACCCCGTCGGCGCGATGCCGAACGGCAGGGCGCTCGGACCGTCCAGGATCGTCGTCGAGGTGTCGACGTCCTCCGCGGGCCTGAGGATGTCGGGATGGAACTCGATGTCCTCGAACGCCTGGCGCGCGCGGTGCATCGACAGCTCGCCCTCCGCGGCGCCGTCGGTGTAGTCGAACGCCGCTGCGGGGGTGCGGCGCTTCGCGATCCGGCGCAGGTCGTAGGTCGTGAGCGCGGCGTCGAGGCGGCGCTTCCTGCCGTCGAGCTCCGGCTTCTTGAACTGCATGAGCTCCAAGAGCTCAGCGGGCTTCGGCAGCTGTCGCGTGACCATGCTGGTCCTTTCCGATGGTGATCTGGTCGTAGTAGCCGGTGATGTGCGCGCGGACGGCGTCCGCCGCGGCGTCCGGGTCTCCCGCCGAGATCGCGGCGAGGATGCCCCGGTGCTCACGACGCAGGCGTGTGCACGTCGTCTCCCAGTCGTCGACCGAGAGGGCGCCCGCCGTCGCGTACGCCTCGATGGCGGATCGAAGCCCCGCCATCGTGGCCGTGATGACCTGGTTGCCCGACGCCTCGGCGAGGGCGAGATGGAACCGCTGGTCGAGCGCGAGGAACCCCGCCTCGGCGAGGGCGGGGTCGTCCATGGCGTCGAGCAGGGCGGACGGTCCGGCGAGATCGGGGGCGGAGGCCGCGAGGTCCTCGGCGACGTGCGTCTCGAGCACGAGGCGCGTGTCGACCACGTCGCCGACGGGGAAGCCGGTCGCGGCCAGCTGCAGGCGCATGAGGGCGGACATGCCGCCGCCGGGGAGGGCGATGATGATCGCGCCCGACGAGGGGCCGGAGCCGGTCGCGGTGCGCACGAGGCCGAGCACCTCGAGCACGCGGATCGCCTCGCGCACGCTCGACCGCCCCACGCCGAGCTCCCCGGCCAGCGCCCGCTCCCCGGGGAGGCGGTCGCCGGGGGAGAGCTCCCCGTCGACGAGGGCGCGCTCGAGATGCGAGAGCACGATCTCCCACGCCCGCTGCTCGTCGGCCACGATGCCTCCTGTGCTCGGACCGCTGTGGTCCGACCACACGTTACCACGGCGGTCGTGCCCCGGAGCGGGTAGCGTCGAGGCGTGCCCCGTTCCCCTCTGCCCCAGCGCCACGGCCTCGACGCGGCGTGGGTGCGGACGCCCCGGGAGACGACGTGGGCGACGATGCGCGAGCACCTCGTCGAGCGGCTCCCGCGCCTGACTCCCGCGCGCATCGACGAGATGCTCGGCGACGGCGCCTTCGTCGACGACTCCGGCCGTCCGCTCGCCGCGGACGAGTCCTACCGGCCGCACGCCATCGTCTGGTTCCACCGCGATCTGCGCGACGAGGCCGAGGTCCCCTTCCCCCTCGACGTCCTGCACCAGGACGAGCGCGTCGTCGTCGTCGACAAGCCGCACTTCCTCGCGACCATCCCACGCGGCCGGCACGTGCGGCAGAGCGTCGTCGTGCGCGCGCGGAACATGCTCGGGCTGCCGGAGCTGTCCCCGGCGCACCGCCTCGACCGCGTGACGGCGGGCGTGCTGCTGCTCACGACCGAACGGCGATGGCGTCGCGCGTACCAGACGATGTTCGAGGAGCGCGTGCCGCGGAAGGAGTACGAGGCCGTCGCCGCGGCTCCCGGCGATCTGGAGCTCCCCGCGCACGTGCGCAGCCACATCACGAAGCAGCACGGCGTGATGCAGGCGTTCGAGCACGACGACCGCGCGCCCAACGCGCACACCCTCGTCGAGCTCATCGAGGAGCGCGGAGGCCTCGCCCGCTACCGGGCGACGCCGTTCACGGGCAAGACGCACCAGATCAGGCTGCACATGAACCGCCTCGGCCGCCCCATCGTCGGCGACCCGCTCTACCCGCTCGTCGATGACGTCGACGTCGACGACTTCTCCGCGCCGCTGCAGCTGCTCGCCCGCACGCTGCGGTTCGTCGACCCCGTCGACGGCGCGGAGCGGGAGTTCACGAGCCCGCGGGCGCTGGAGGCGTTTCCGCCGTCGGATCGATGACCGATCCCCGTCTCGTCCCTCGGCGCGGAGGCGCCGTTCCGGCGGCCGACGACCGTGCTTCGGCACCGATCAGGCACCGGCCGTCCCGCGCGGCGCGTAGCGCCTCGGGGACGTCGTGCGGGCGACGAGACGGCGCAGGTCCTCGAGCGAGCCGTCGACGGCGCCGAGGGCGCGCGCCTGGACGAGGACGTTGCCGAGCGCCGTCGCCTCGACGGGGCCGGCGAGCACGGGAAGCCCCGCACGGTCGGCGGTCAGCTGGCAGAGGAGCTCGTTGAGGGAGCCGCCGCCGACGAGGTGGACGGCGCCGACGCGCTTCCCCGACAGGTCCGACGCCGTGTGCACCGCCTCCGCGAAGGCGTCCGCGAGACTCTCCACGATGCAGCGGACGTACTCGGCGCGCGTCCGCGGGACGGGGAGCCCACGCTCCCTCAGCCAGGTCGTGATGCGCTCGGGCATTCCTCCCGGCGCGGTGAAGGCGGCGTCGTTCGCGTCGAAGACCGGCTGCGGCGCGGTGACGTCCGCGGCTTGCGCGAGGAGGGAGCGGAGGTCGATCGTCTCGCCGGACTCGCGCTCCCACGCGCGCACGGACTCCGACAGCAGCCACAGGCCCATGACGTTGTGCAGGAACCGGACGCGGCCGTCGACGCCGCCCTCGTTCGTGAAGTTCGCCGCGCGGCTCGCCTCGGTGAGGACGGGAGCGTCCAGCTCGACGCCGACGAGGCCCCAGGTGCCGCAGCTGATGTACGCGGCGTCGGGGTCGGTCATGGGGATGGCCACGACGGCGGATGCCGTGTCATGGGATCCGACGGCGACGACGGGCGCGTCGATCCCCGTCGTCGTGCGCACGGCGTCGCGGAGCGCGCCGATCGTCTCGCCCGGCCGGACGAGGCGCGGCAGGATGCGCGAGGGGATGCCGAGCCTCTCGGCGAGCGGGAGGTTCCACGCCGAGCCGTCGACGCGCAGCAGGCCCGTGGTCGATGCGTTGGTCGTCTCCGCGACGCGCTCTCCCGTCAGCCAGTACGCGATGAGATCGGGGATGAGCAGCGCCTCGTCCGTGAGCTCGAGCGTGCCCGCCGCCGCGTCGGCGGCGTACTGGTAGAGCGTGTTGAAGCTCAGGAACTGCAGGCCGTTCTCGGCGTACAGCTCGTCGAACGGCGCGACCGCGTGCACGGCGTCGACGCCGGCCCGCGTGCGCGCGTCTCGATAGTGGTAGGGCGTGCCGAGCATGCGCCCTCCGCGCAGCAGCGCGTAGTCGACGGCCCACGAGTCGACGCCGATCGACGCGACGTCGCCGGCGGACGCGGCGCGGAGGCCCTCGAGGACCGAGCGGTACAGCTCGAGGATGTTCCAGTGGAGGCCGTCGATCGTCTCGACGGGGGTGTTGGGGAACCGTGCGACGGCCTCGAGCCGCAGTTCGTCGCGTCCGACGCGGCCGAGCATGACGCGGCCGCTCGTGGCTCCCAGATCGACGGCGGCGACGGTGACGCTCATGGGCGTGGACTCCTGTAGGGGCGGGGCGGGGCGGGGATCCGGGGATCAGCGCAGGAAGGCCGCGGCGACCCCGGAGTCGACCGGGATGTGCAGACCGGTCGTGCGGCTGAGCTCGGGTCCCGTGAGGACGTACACCGCATCGGCGACGTTCTCGGGGACGACCTCGCGCTTGAGGATCGTGCGGTTCGCGTAGAACTGCCCGAGGTCCTCCTCCTTCACCCCGTACGTGGCGGCGCGGTTCGCGCCCCAGCCGGAGGCGAAGATGCCGGATCCGCGCACGACGCCGTCGGGGTTGATGCCGTTGACGCGCACCCCGTGCTCGCCGAGCTCGACGGCGAGGAGGCGCACCTGGTGCGCCTGGTCGGCCTTCGTCGCCGAGTAGGCGACGTTGTTCGGGCCGGCGAAGACGGAGTTCTTCGACGAGATGTAGACCACGTCGCCGCCCAGCCCCTGCTCGACGAGCGCCTTCGCCGCGGCCTTCGACACGAGGAAGGAGCCCTTCGCCATGACGTCGTGCTGCAGGTCCCAGTCCTTCTCCGTCGTCTCCAGCAGCGGCTTCGACAGCGACAGGCCGGCGTTGTTGACGACGAGGTCGATGCCCCCGAACGCCAGGAGCGTGGCGTCGACGGCCGCCTGGACGCCGTCCGCGTCCGCCACGTTCGCCGCGACGCCGATCGCGACATCCGCGTCGCCGAGCTCGGCCGCCGCGGCCTGCGCCTTCTCGAGGTCGAGGTCGGCGACGACGACGCACGCGCCCTCGGCCGCCAGGCGCGTCGCGATCGCCTTGCCGATGCCGGATGCGGCACCCGTCACGAACGCGATGCGTCCCTGGTGGGTCTTCGGCTTCGGCAGCCGCCGGAGCTTCGCCTCCTCGAGAGCCCAGTACTCGATGCGGAACTTCTCCGACTCGGGGATGGGCCGGTACGTGGAGAGCGCCTCCGCGCCGCGCATGACGTTGATCGCGTTGACGTAGAACTCCCCGGCGACCCGCGCGGTCTGCTTGTTCGCGCCGTAGCTGAACTGCCCGACGCCCGGGACGAGGACGATGAGCGGATCGGCGCCGCGGATGGCGGGGCTGTCCTCCGTCGCGTAGCGCTCGTAGTAGGCGGTGTAGTCGGCCCGGTACTGCTCGTGCAGCTCCTTCAGCCGCGCGATCGACTCCTCCACGCTCGCCGTCGCCGGGAGATCGAGGAGGAGCGGCTTGACCTTCGTGCGCAGGAAGTGGTCGGGGCAGCTCGTCCCGAGCTCCGCGAGGGCGGGAGCCTTCTCGCGCGCGAGGAAGTCCAGGACGACGTCCGCGTCGGTGAAGTGCCCGACCTGCGGCCTGTCGTGACTGGCGAGGCCGCGGATCGTCGCGGCGAGAGCGGCGGCCTTGGCCCGGCGCTCGGCCTCGGGCAGCGCCTCGAAGCCGGGCCGCACGCGGCCGAAGGGCTCCGCCGCGCCGTTCTCCGCGATGTAGGCCGCGGCCGTCTCGATGATCCAGAGCGAGTTGCGCTCGCTCTCCTCGCTCGTGTCGCCCCAGGCCGTGATGCCGTGGCCGCCGAGGATCGTGCCGACGGCCTGCGGGTTGGCCTTCTTGATCTCCGCGATGTCGAGGCCGAGCTGGAAGCCGGGGCGCCGCCACGGCACCCAGACGACCCTGTCGCCGAAGATCTTCCTCGTCAGCTCCTCGCCGTCCGCCGACGTGGCGATCGCGATGCCGCTGTCGGGGTGGAGGTGGTCGACGTGCGCGGCGTCGACGAGGCCGTGCATGGCGGTGTCGATCGAGGGCGCCGCTCCTCCCTTGCCGTGCAGGCAGTAGTCGAAGGCGGCCACCATCTCGTCCTCGCGGTCGAGGCCGGGATAGACGTCCACGAGCGCGCGCATGCGGTCGACGCGCAGCGCCGCGAGGCCCTTCTCGGTGAGCGTGCCGAGGTCGCCGCCGGATCCCTTGACCCAGAGGAGCTCGACGGGCTCGCCGGTGACGGGGTCGATGTCCGCGCCCTTCGCCGACGTGTTGCCGCCGGCGTAGTTGGTGTTCCGGGGGTCGGAGCCCAGCCGGTTCGACCGGGCGATGAGGTCAGCGACGGTGGGATTCGTCATGGGGTTCCTTCGAACGGGAGCACCGAACGGTGCTGTTATCTCATGTGAAAGATAACACACGTGAACGTATGGCGAAAGGGCTCAGATGATCTCGGCGAGTGAGCGGTAGGGGTCGAGCCGCGGATCGGAGGGCTCCAGCTCGGTGACGATCGCCGAGATCTCGTCGCTCTCCAGCGCCCGCGCGACGGAGCGTCGCCCGAGTTTGCTCGCATCGACGCAGAGGACGGTGCGGCTCGCGCCGGCCGCCAGCATGCGCTTGACCTCGGCCTCCTCGACGGAGACCTCCGACGTGCCGTCCGAGGGGTCGACCGCGTCGGCCGACGCGAAGAAGACGTCGAAGTACACCGAGCTCAGCGAGCGGCGTGCGATCGGGCCGACGAGGCTGCCCGTCGTGGGCTCCGCGGCGCCTCCCGAGAGGACGGCCGTCACGCCCTCCAGCCGGTTCGCCGCCTGAAACGTCTCGAACGCGTTCGTGCACACCATCAGCCGGTCTCGCGATCCGAGCGAGGCGGCCAGCGCGTGCACGGTCGTCGAGGCGTCCAGGGCGACGACGCCGCGGCGGGGGACGAGTGAGAGGGCCTTCGCGGCGACGGCGCGCTTCGCGGTCGCGCGCACGGCGGAGCGGGCGTCGAAGGCGCGTGCGGTCTCGGCCGCGACCGCCCCGCCGCGTACCCGGCGGACGCGCCCTTCCGCCTCGAGATCCAGCAGATCGCGCCGGATGGTCATGGTCGACACCGCGAAGAGCTCGGCGGCGGCGTCGATGAGCACGCCATCGGCTTCGTGGGCGAGCGCGACGAGGCGCTCGCGGCGACGCTCGGCGTCGAGATTCGAGATGGCCATGGGGGCATCCTAGGAGGAGGGTGTGCCCGACCGGATGTGAGAAGTTGTCAACTTCTGTCACGAGGAGGAGCGGGCTTGCCTAGACTCGTGCTCGTGAACTCCCTGGCCGCAGAAGAGCGCTGGAACTGGCTGCTGACCCGTCTGAAGGAATCGAAGGCGGTGTCGCTCGCAGAGGCGGCCGAGGTCCTGGGCGTCAGCGAGATGACCGTGCGCCGCGATCTCAGCGGGATGGCGTCGCAGGGCATCGCACGGCGCGTGCGCGGAGGCGCCGTGTACAGCGGGCCCGTGAGCTTCGAGGGGCGGGAGCGATCGCATGCGGAGGAGAAGACCGTCGTCGCCGAGAAGCTCCTGCCCTTCGTGCCGTCGTCCGGGGTCATCGCGATGGACTCGTCCACCACCATCCACCGCCTCGCGCAGCTCATCGCCCCGAGCGACGACCTCACCGTCGTCACCAACGGGCTGACGACCTTCCAGGCGCTCCAGGAGCGGCCCGGGGTCACGGCGATCCTCACGGGCGGGGCCGCCGACCGGAGATCGGGCTCGCTCGTGGGCCCCGTCGCGACGGCGTTCCTGGACGGCATGCGCTTCGCGGCCTTCTTCTCGTCCGCCGCGGCGATCGACGAACGCGCCTGCTACGAGGACACGCTCGAGGAGGCGGAGATCAAGCGCGCCTTCGCGCGCTCCTCGGCGCAGGTGGTCATCGGCGCCCACTCCGAGAAGCTCTCCGGCAATGCCACGGCGGCGGCCGTCACGCTCGATCGCGTGGGGGTGCTGGCGACCGAGCTGGCGCCGGACGCGACGGACCTCGCACCCTACGCGCGCATCGTCGAGACCCTCCTCTAGAACAGGATTTGACAAAAGTTCACAGCTGCTAACACCATGGTCCCATCACAGCCGACACGAAGGAGTGGGTTCGGATGGCATCATCGGGCGGCATCGCGGTCTCCCTGGAGGGGATCACGAAGCACTACCCCGGCGTCGTGGCGCTCGACGGCGTCAGCCTCGCGCTCGCTCCCGGGGAGGTGCACGCGGTCGTCGGCGAGAACGGCGCCGGCAAATCGACTCTGATCAAGGTGCTCGCAGGCGCCGTGGAGCCGACCGGGGGGTCGATCGTCGTCGACGGCGTCGCACACGGACGGCTCACGCCCGCCCTCGCGCAGGAGCTCGGCATCGCCGTCATCTACCAGGAGTTCACGCTCGTCCCGACCCTCGACGCCGCCGAGAACGTCTTCCTCGGGCACTACCTCCGACGCGGACCCGTGCTCGACCGTCGGCGCATGCACGCGCGCACCGCGGAGCTCTTCGCCCGACTCGGCGTCGACATCGACCCCCGCACGCCGGTGTCCGAGCTCACGACGGGATACCAGCAGATCGTGGAGATCGCCAAGGCGCTCTCGCGGGACGCCCGCCTGCTCATCATGGACGAGCCCTCGGCTCCGCTGACGACCGCCGAGGTGGAGGCCATGCACCGCGTCGTCGACGCCCTCAAGGCGCAGGGGATGACCATCGTCTACATCTCCCACCGGATGGACGAGATCTTCCGCCTCGCCGACCGCGTGACGACGCTCCGCGACGGCCGCCGCATCGCGACGCAGCGGACGAGCGAGACGAGCCGTGCGCAGCTCATCAGCCTCATGGTGGGCCGCGAGCTCACGGAGGCGTACCCCCTGCGCGAGGGCGCTCCCGGTGACGTGACGCTGCGCGTGGCGGGCCTCACGGGCAACGGCGTGCGCGACATCTCCTTCGAAGCGCGCGCCGGCGAGATCCTCGGGTTCGCCGGCCTCATCGGCGCCGGGCGCACCGAGCTCATGGAGGTGCTGTTCGGGGCGGCGCCGATCGACGGGGGAGAGGTGACGCTCCACGGCCGTTCCGTGGTGTCGCGCTCTCCGATCCAGGCGATCGGCAACCGTATCGCGCTCGTGCCGGAGGATCGGAAGCGGCACGGGCTCGTCCTGGAGTTCTCGATCCTCCGCAACATCTCGCTCCCGCTGCTCCCCACGCTGTCGCGCGCGACGGTCGTGTCGCGCCGTGAGGAGCGCCGTCTCGCGGAGACGTACATGCGCGACCTGCGCATCAAGGCGCCTTCGGGCGCCGAGATCGTCGGCAACCTCTCCGGGGGCAATCAGCAGAAGGTCGTCCTCGCGAAATGGCTCGCGACCGAGCCCGAGGTCCTCATCTTCGACGAGCCCACGCGCGGCATCGACGTCGGGGCGCGCGCCGAGATCTACGCGATCATGAACCGCCTCGCGGCGGCCGGCAAGACCGTGCTCATGATCTCGTCCGACATGGAGGAGCTGATCGGCATGTCCGATCGGATCGTCGTCCTCCGCGAAGGCGTCCAGCAGGGGACGCTGCCCAGGCAAGAGATCACCCAGGAGACCGTGATGGCCCTGGCTGCGCAAGGAGACACCGAATGAAGTCCGTACTCATGCCCCGGCTCAAGGAGCTCGGCATCCTCCTCGTGCTCATCGTGCTCGTCATCGGGTTCAGCCTGGCGACGCCCAACTTCCTCGATCCCGCGAACATCTTCAACATCGCGCGGCAGGTGGCGACTCTCGGCATCTGCGCGGTCGGGTTCTCGTTCGTGCTGATCACGGGCGGCATCGACCTGTCGATCGGGTACCAGATCTCCCTCAACGTCGTCGTGACGGGGATGCTCATGGCCCGGTTCGAGGTGCCCTGGTACGCGGCGTGCCTCGCGGCGCTCGTGCTCGGGGCCCTGATCGGCGTCGTGAACGGGCTCATCATCACGCTGACCGGCGTCGCGCCGCTCATCGTGACGCTGTCGATGATGATGATCCTCAACGGCGTGAGCTACCTGCTCTCCGGGGGCCTGCCGATCTTCGGGTTCCCGGCCGAGTTCTCGGTGCTGGGGCAGGGCGCGATCGCCGGCGTCATCCCGGTGTCGCTGCTCTTCCTCGTCGCGGTGTGGGCGATCGGACTGTTCATCCTCGACAAGACGTACGTCGGCCGCTACTTCTACGCCATCGGCAACAACGCGGAGGCCGCGCGCCTGTCCGGCGTCAACACGCGCCGCACGATCGTCTTCGTCTACGCCCTGTGCGGCTTCTTCACGGCCATCGGCGCCGTGCTCCTGCTCTCGCGTCTCAACTCCGCGCAGTCCGCGACCGGCGCGGGCTTCGAGTTCACCGTGCTGACCGCGTGCGTGCTCGGCGGGATCAGCGTCATGGGCGGCCGAGGCAGGCTCTTCGGCGCCTTCGTCGGAGTCCTCATCGTCGGCGTGCTCGACAACGGGCTCGTGCTCATGAACGTGAGCGAGTACGTCCAGCTCGTCATCAAGGGATGCATCCTGCTCGCCGCCGTCGTGTACGACGCGATGTCCAAGAACTCCCGAGGTCGCCGCAAGCAGATCGGCGGCGTGCCGCTCTCCGTCCCCGCGACGCCCGTCGCCGCCTGACCATCCCGCTCCGGAGACCGCCCGTCTCCGGCCATCCCCTGGACGTGCTCGCCGACGAAGGCGGGACCCGCGCGTCCGCACACGAAAGGAAGCCCCTTGTGAAGAAGATCGGCATGTTCGCCGCGACCACGGCGGTCGCAGCGCTCGCGCTCTCCGGGTGCACCACCGTCCACGACACCGCTCCCGCCGGAGGGAGCGCAGGCGGCGACGACGCCGTCGGCATCACCTTCTCCGACCTCAGCAATCCGGTCTGGGCCGAGCTCGTGCAGGAGGCGCAGTCCTACGGCGCCGAGCAGGGACTCTCGGTCACCTATGTGGACGCGAAGAACGACGCCGCCACGCAGGTCACGCAGATCGAGAACTTCATCCAGCAGGGCGTATCCACGATCATCGTGTGCGCCGTCGACGCCAACGCTCTCGCCGGCGTCACGAAGCGCGCGCAGGAGGCCGGCATCGAGGTCGTCGGGTACACGCAGGTCCTGGAGAACTACGACGCGCAGTATCTCGTGGACGCCTACAACACCGGCTATGCCAACGGCGAGGCGGCCGCGGCGTGGATCGACGAGAACTTCGACGCCGACGAGACGGTCGAATGGGCGCTCATGGACCTGCCACGGTTCCCCGAGATCATCGACCGCGCGAACGGCATCAAGGACGCCATCGCCGAGCTCGCGCCCAACGCCGAGCTCGTGGCCACCGCGCCGGCCCTCACGGCGGAGGACGGCGTCGCCAACGCCGAGAACTTCCTCCAGGCGAACCCCGACCTCAAGGTCATCGCGACGATCGGCGGCGGCGGGGCCGTCGGCGGCAACGAGGGCGTCAAGTCCGCGGGCGTGACCGACGACGAGTCGTTCGGCCTGTTCGGCATCGACGCCACGGAGAACGAGGTGCAGAACATCATCGACGGCGATCCGGAGAAGTCGACGATCAGCCTGGGCGGAGGCCGGGCTCACGGCCGAACCCTCATCGACATCACGGTCGACCTCCTCGCGGGCGAGGCCGTCGAGAAGGACCAGTTCATGCCGATCGAGGTCATCGACGCGTCCAACGCGCAGGAGTACTACGACGAGGTGTTCGGCGACTGACGCCGACGGGCGTCCCGGCGTGCGCGCCGGGACGCCCGGGCGGGCCGCCGGTCCGCCGGAGTGTGCATCGCGGACACGTGCCGCGGTGCGGAAGGAGACCCCATGACCATCGTGCTCGCCGCCGGCGACCGCTTCATCAGGCCCCGCCTCTTCCGCGACCACGTGCTCGCGCAGGCGGGCGATCTCGTCGACGAGGTGCGCGATCTCGAGCTGCCGTGGCCCGATGTGCCGTTCGGCCGCGTGGGCGACGTCGACGAGGCGTCGAGCGACGAGGAGACGATCATCGCGGCGCTCGACGGCGCCGACGCCCTCGTCACGCAGCTGGCCCCCGTCACGGACAGGGTGCTCGCCGCGACCCCGTCGCTGCGATTCATCGGCGTCTCGCGCGGCGGGCCGACGAACATCGACCTCTCGGCCGCCGAGCGGCGCGGGGTCCTGGTCTGCAACGTCCCCGGTCGCAACGGCGTCGCGACCGCGGAGATGAGCCTCGGGCTCATGCTCGCCGTCCTCCGCCGGATCCCCCTCACGCAGCGCACGCTCGAGAGCGGGCGCTGGGAGGGGCGCTTCTACCGCGACGACCAGGTCGGCCTCGAGATCGACGGCGCCGTCGTCGGCGTCCTGGGCGCGGGCGCCGTGGGCCGCCGCGTCGCGTCGGTCGTCGCGGCGATGGGCGGGCGCGTGCTCGTGTACGACCCCTACCTGCCGAGCGGAGCGCTGCCCGACGCCGAGATCGTCGACGACGTCGACGATCTCTTCCGACGCTCCGACATCCTCACGGTGCACGCGCGGCTCAACGCCGACACGGCCGGAGTCGTGTCGGCGGAGCGCATCGCGCTCATGCCGCGCGGAGCGCACATCGTCAACGCCGCGCGCGGCGGGCTCGTGGACTACGCGGCGGTGGCCGCGGCGCTCGCCTCCGGCCAGCTCGCGGGCGCCGCGTTCGACGTCTTCCCGAGCGAGCCCGTCGACTTCTCCCATCCGATCTTCGCGGCGTCGGCGGCGGGACACAATGTCGTCATGACGCCGCACATCGCCGGCGCGAGCAGGCAGACGGCGGAGCGCGCCGCCGCCGGCGTCGCGGAGGAGCTCGGACGCGTCCTCCGCGGCGAGCCCGTGCGGCACGCGCTGACCGGCGTCTCGGCGCGGAGCCGGTGACCGTGCGGATCCTCCTCGGCGTCGACGTCGGCACGACGTCGCTGAAGGCGGTCGCGACCGACGGCGACGGCCGGCTCGTCCGCGAGGGCGCCGTGCGCTATCCGACGGCGACGGACGCCGACGGCGGTGCCGAGCAGGACGCGGACGTCTGGTGGCGCGCCCTGTGCGAGATCGCCCCGCGCGTGGTGGCGGGCGACGAGGTCGTGGCGGTCGCGGTCACCTCGCAGGCCCCGACGCTCGTGCCCGTCGACGCCGACGGCGCCGCCGTCGGCCCGGCGTTCACCTGGCTCGACCGGCGTGCGCAGGCCGATGCCGCCCGCGTCGCGGCCGTCGCGCCGGGACGCAACGGCGCCGACGCGTTCTTCGGGACGGCGAAGCTCCCCTGGCTGGCGCGCGAGCGTCCGGCGATCGCCGACGCGGCGCACCGGGTCGTGTCCGCGAACGGCTACATCGTCGCCCGGCTGGGCGGAGCCGTCGTGCTCGACGACACCTCCGCCTCGCTCATGCAGGGGTTCGACGAGGAGTCCTCGTCGTTCCCCGCCGCGCTGCGCGAGGCGGTGGCGGGCCTCGACCTGCTCCCGGAGACCGTCGCGTCGTCGACCGTCGTCGGCGCGGTCTCCGCGTCCTCGGCGGCCGCGACCGGCATCACGCTCGGCGCGCGGGTGATCGCGGGCGCGATCGACGCGGTGGGCTCGGCGCTCGAGGCGGGCGTGCTCGCGCCGGGCGGCCCGCTCATCGAGATGACCGGGTTCTCCAGCGTGTCGATGCTCGCGGTCCCCTCCGGCACCGCCGTGCCCGGCTTCATCCACGCCCGGCACTGCGTGCCGGGGACCGACCTCCTCATCGCCGCGCAGGTGACGGCGGGGGCGACGGTGGACTGGGTGAACGCACTCGATCCCGCGCACGATCTGCGCGACGATCCCGCGCTCGCGACGCGCTCCCGCCCGTCTCGGCTCACCTTCGCGACCCCGCTCGCCGGCGAGCGCACACCGACGTGGAATCCGCGCGCCCGCGGCATCCTCGACGGGATCGACCTCGGGACCGACGGCGTCGAGCTGCTCCTCGCGGCGCTCGAGGGCAACGCCCTCGCCCTGGCCGGCGACGTCGTCGCGCTCGGCGCGCACGGGTATCCCGTGGCCGAGGTCCTCGCCACGGGCGGCGGCGCGCGGTCGGACCTCTGGCTGCAGATCAAGGCGGATGCGCTCGGGGTGCCGGTGCACCGTGCGGAGCGCGGCCACGGGGCGGCGCAGGGCGCCTCCTATCTCGCGGGTGCCGCGGCGGGGGAGTACCGGCTCGACGAGGTCGTGGCGGGAGGCGGGATCGAGACGACGTTCCATCCCGATCCCGACCGTCACGCCGCCTACCGCGCGAAGCTCGCGTGGGCGGATCGCATCGCCCGGCTGAACGCCGAGAGATGACCGGAGGGGGACGGCTCGGCCGTCCCCCTCCGGTCGACGGCGCCGGTCAGGCGCCCCAGCCCGCCGGGGCCCCGCCGACGCGCTCGGCCTCGATCCTCGCCTGGTAGCCCGAGGAGAGGTAGGCGGCCGTGGGATCCGCGGGAAGGCCGCGCGTCTCGCGCCACTGCGCGAGGGCGGGACGGACGTCGGTGTAGAACGCGTCCATGAAGACGGCGTTCGCGGCGAGCACGTCGCCCGAGACCTGCGCGGCGCGCAGGGACCCCTGATCGACGAGCAGCGCGCGCGCCGTCATCTCCTGCACGTTCAGGACGGAGCGGATCTGGCCGAGGATCTTGTTCTCGACGTTGTGGCACTGGTCGAGCATGAACGCCACGTCGGGGTTCGCGTAGCCGCCGCCGCGGACGACCTCGAAGAGGATGCGGAACAGCTGGAACGGGTCGGCCGCGCCCACGATGAGGTCGTCGTCGGCGTAGAAGCGCGAGTTGAAGTCGAACGAGCCGAGCCGGCCGAGGCGCAGCAGCTGCATGACGATGAACTCGATGTTGGTGCCCGGGGCGTGGTGGCCGGTGTCGAGGCACACCAGCGCGCGGTCGCCGAGCGTCGCCACCTGTGCGTAGGACGTGCCCCAGTCGGGGACGTCGGTGTGGTAGAACGCCGGCTCGAAGAACTTGTACTCGAGCACGAGGCGCTGGTCGTCCGAGAGCCGGGCGTAGATCTTCTGCAGCGACTCGTTCAGGCGGTCCTGACGCCCGCGGAGGTCGGCCTGGCCGGGATAGTTCGATCCGTCGGCGAGCCAGATCTTCAGGTCGCGCGAGCCCGTGGCATCCATCACGTCGATGCACGCGAAGTGGTGGTCGACGGCCTTCTGCCGGATCTTCGGGTCCTCGTGCGTGAGCGCGCCGAACCTGTAGTCGTCGTCCTGGAAGGTGTTGGAGTTGACGGTTCCGAGCGAGACGCCCAGGTCCTCCGCGTGGGCGCGCAGGCCGTCGAAGTCGTCGACGAGATCCCAGGGGATGTGGAGGGCCACGGAGGGGGCGAGCCCCGTGAGCCGGTTCACCTGGGCCGCGTCGGCGATCTTCTCGAAGGGGTCGCGCGGCGTGCCGGGCGTCGAGAACACCTTGAAACGGGTGCCGGAGTTGCCGAACGCCCAGGAGGGAAGCTCGATCGCCTGCTTCTCGAGCCGACGGAGGAGCTCGTCGTCCAGCACGACGGAGGAGGTGGAGGTCGTCATCGACGGTGGCCTTTCGTATTTGAAACGATTTAATCAATCGTCCGGCTCATCGTATGTACGATGAGCCGGAAGGTCAACCGGGAGGTGCGATGACGGTGAGCGTCAAGGACGTCGCCGCCGCGGCGGGGGTGTCGGCCGGGACGGTGTCGAACGCTCTCAACCATCCCGAACGCGTGGCGGAGGAGACCGTCGGGCGCGTGCGCCGGGCCATCCGCGACCTCGGATACGTGCGCAACGACGCCGCCCGCCAGCTGCGGGCGGGCAGCAGCCGCAGCATCGGGCTCATCGTGCTCGACATGCGCAACCCCTTCTACGCGGATGTCGCGCGCGGGGCGGACGGCCGCGCCGAGCGGGACGGGCTCTCCGTGCTCGTGTCCGACAGCGCACGCGACCGCGCGCGGGAGCGACGACTCGTGGACCTCTTCGCGGAGCAGCGGGCGAGCGGCGTCATCGCCACGCCGCTCACTCCCGACCTCGAGCCGTTCGAGCGCCTCGCGGCGCGCGGAGTCCCCGTCGTCCTCATCGACCACGACGGGGTCTCCGACGGGCTGTCGATCGTCTCGGCCGACGACCGGAAGGGCGGGCGTCTCGCGACCGACCGCCTGCTCGGCATCGGCCGCCGTCGCATCGCCTTCATCGGCGGCCCGCGCGACCTGCGCCAGGTGCGCGATCGCTACGAGGGCGCCCGTCGCGCCGTCGACGCCGTGGGGGGCGCGACCCTCGAGCGCATCGACGTCGACGACCTCACCGTCGCGCACGGCCGTGCGGCGGGGGAGGCGCTGCTCGCGCGCCCCGCCGCCGCCCGGCCCGACGCGGTCTTCGCGGCGAACGACCTCGTGGCCGTCGGGCTGCTGCAGGCGCTCGCCATGACGGGCGACGTGCGCGTCCCCGGCGACATCGCCATCGTCGGCTACGACGACATCGACTTCGCCGCCTCCGCCGTCGTGCCGCTCACCTCCGTGCGTCAGCCCGCGCAGGAGCTGGGCGCCACCGCCGTCGAGCTGCTGTCGCGTCCGCCGGGCGAGCACGTGCGCTTCGAGCCGGAGGTCGTCGTGCGCGGGACGGCGTAGCGTCCGAGCGGGACGGCGATGGGCCAGGCGCCGCTGCCGAGGGCCGAGGAGCGGCCGCGCCGACGACGAGGGCGGGTCTCTCCCCTGCGACGTCGGGGGACCGGCCGACGTCCGCGTCGAACGTCACGACGGCTGCGCGGTGCCGGGTCGCCAGGGCGGCGAGGTGCGCGTCGTCGGGCCAGGCCTTCGAGCATGTCCGCCCTCCGGGGCGAGCCGTGCCCATGTCCCTGCGGGCAGCGTCGCCCGGATCGTCCGCTCGCCGATCCCGATCTCGATCTCGATCTCGCGGGCCTGTGCCGACAGGTTCGCCGCGAGCACGACCTCCTCGCCCGCCCGGCGCCCGCCGATCGCCCAGACCAGGCCGTCGGGGCTCGGCCCCGTGAGCAGCTCGGCGCCCGACAGCGCCGCGAGCGCCTCGACCGCGGCGGCGACGGGACGCGCTGCGCCGCGTGCGTCCCGCAGGCCCCGTGGCCCCCATTCCTCGAAGTGGACCAGGCTCGCCACGCCGGGGACGGCGAGCGCTGCGGCGCTCGCGATCGTCCAGGCGGCGAGCTCGGGGGCGGACTGGCGTGCGTCGTCGGCGCCCGTGAACTGCGCGCCGTATCCCTCCGCGAGGTCGGTCCGCGCGGGCGCGGGCTGCGGAGCCGTCGCGACGTCGTTGAACCGCGGCCGCAGCGTGACGGGGCCGATGTGCACGGGGCGTCCCGCGGCGATGGCGACGCCCTGCTCGGCGACGAGGCGCTGCATCGGCACCGACTCGACGAGCTGCTCCGTCCCGAGGGCGTGGAAGAGGGGGGTGACGCTGAAGACGACGCCGTCGACGCCCGCGGGGATGTGCGCCTGTTCGCGGTTGAGCTCCGTGAAGTGCGAGCGGGCGCCGCCGAGGACCTGCGCGGACGACCCGGCGCGGTCGAGCGCATCCCGCAGGGCCTCGACGTGCGCCGCCCGGCTCGTGTGCACGAGACGGGAGAACGCCGCGATGCGCACGACCGTGTGCGGCGCGAGCGCCGTCACGGCGTCGTCGAGGGCGGCGAGCGACGCGGGGGTGAGGTCCTCCGCCTCGTCCTGCGGGAGGACGAGGCGCACGTCGAGGGGGAGCCCCGACGCCGCCGCGCGGTCGAGCGCGGCGCGCCAGGAGGGCGTCGCGAGATCCAGCTCGACGAGCAGGGCGTCGCCGATCGGCGGGACCGCGGGCGCCGGGTCGGGGGCGGACGACGCCGAGGTCAGGACGGCGGGGAAGGGGCCGGACGGCGTCAGCGAGATGTGCGCCGCGCCGTCCTCCCGTCCCGGGACGGGGACGCCCGAGGCGCGGACCTCCACCGTCTGCCGCAGCTGCTCGCCGGCTGCGATCGCGTAGGGGAAGGGGAGACCGAGCGGTCGGCTGTACGTCTTGTAGGAGGCGTCCGTCCAGTTGCGCTGGTCCTCCATCTCGAACACGTCGCCCTCGAACGCGACCTCGACATCGACCCCTCCGTCCTGCCATCCGAGCCGCGCGATGTCGAGGACGGGCTGATGCGGGCTGATGTCGCGCGGGAACGCCGTGCGCTCGCGCGAGCCGTCGGGGTGCAGGACGTCGAGGGCGGCGCCGGCGAGGTGGGGCGGATGCAGGACGACGAGACCGGTCCGGTTGGTCAGGTAGTCGACCGCCGAGGAGCCGCGCCAGGAGACCGAGAGGCGATCGCCGTCCGCGCGCACCGACACGGAGCCGGCGATCGCCGATCCGAAGCCCTCGCTCCGGACGGCGATCGTCAGCTCGTCTCCGGTGTCGCGCACCTCCTCGACGACGAGCGCCGGCGTGGACCAGTCGTGATCGCGCACGACGGCCCGGACGCTCCGGAGCACAAGACGCCCGCGGAAGCGGAGGTCGGCGAGCTCGTCGTCTCGTCGCTCGACCGACCACGCCCCGCTCGTCCAGGTCGCGGGGCGGGTCGCCCCGGCGGGGGAGATGCCGGCCATGTCGTCAGAGCGTCGTCATGCCGCCGTCGACGGCGAACAGCGAACCCGTCGCGAAGGCGCCGTCGTCGCTCGCGAGGAACACCATGATGCCCTCGACGTCGCGCGGCGCCCCGGCGCGGCCGAGCGGGATGCGCCCGATGATCGCGGCGCGCGCCTCGGGGTCGCTCGTGATGGTCGTCACGAGCGACGTCTCGGTGTAGGCGGGGACGACCGTGTTGACGCGGATGTTCTCCTTCGCGTAGGCGGCCGCGACCGTCCGGGCGAGTCCGTGGATGCCCGCCTTCGTCGCGCTGTACGCCGTGAAGTCCGCCCCCTCGCCGTTCAAGCCGGTCGGGCTGCCCGTGAGGACGATCGAGCCGCCGCCGCGGGGCAGCATCGAGCGGACGGCGTGCTTGATCGTGAGGAAGGTGCCGGTCAGGTTGACGTCGACCGTGCGCCGCCACACGTCGAGGTCGAGCTCGGCCGCCTTCGCGTCCTGCCCGAACAGCTGCACGCCCGCGTTCGCCACCACGACGTCGGGCGCCCAGCCTGCGCCCTCCAGCTCGGCGAACGCCGAGGCGACGGAGTCCTCCTGCGAGATGTCGAGGACGGCCGCCCGCGCCCGGTCGGCCCCGATCCCGGCGGCGGCGGCCTCTGCGGCCTCCCCGTCGCGGTCGGCGATGACCACGCGGGCGCCCTCCGCGGCGAATCGCGCGGCCACGGCGTGGCCGATGCCCGTCGCCGATCCCGTGACGAGCGCCGTCTTCCCTGCGAGCCTGCTCATCGCATCCGTCCTATCGTGTGATCTCGTCGAGGTGCAGCATGCGCGCGAGGTTCCTGTCGAGCTCGTCGTCGCGGAAGATCTTCTTCCAGTCCTCCTTGACGATGCTCTCGCGACCGTAGTCCATCGCGATGAGGCACGCGTCGCTGAACGGGTTGTCGCCGCGCAGTCCGTTCGCGAGCGCCACCTGCGTGTGACCGTAGAGGATGCTGCGCGCGGCGGCCTCGGGGACGCCCATCGTGTGCACGGCCTCCTGCAGGGCCTCGTTGAGGAGGTCGCCGATCATGCAGGCGACGGTCTCCACGAGCGTCGGCTCGAGCTGGGCGAGCTGCTTGATCGTCACCCAGTGCACGTCGATCACGGGCGCGTAGATGGCGCGCACGGTGGCCTCGACGACGGCCTTCTTCGCAGGGTCGTCGGACTCGATCGCGGCGATGGCGTCCTGCGGGGCCGCGATGCCGCCGAAGGTGTCGGCCCACTGCTCGGGGGTCTCCCGCTGCAGGAAGATCGACGGATGGCAGGGGTGGGCGACGGCCTGGATGACGTCGTCGCGGGTCGTGAGGAGCCCCGCGTAGGCGGCGGCCGGGTCGAGCGTGAGGACGATCGTCCCCGGGCGCAGCTGCGGGACGAGCTCCGCGGTCACCGGTGCGAGCGCCAGGTCCGGCACGGCGAGGACCACGATCTCGGCGTCGGCGACCGCGGCGGCGGCGTCGGAGAGCTCACGGCCCGCCGCGACGACGCGCTCCTGACCGGCGGGGGAGTTCTCGACGTACCAGACGCGGTGGCCCGTCTTCACGAGGTTGTTCGAGACGCGCGTGCCCATCTTGCCGCCGGCGCCGAACACGGCGATCTTGTATGTGGTCTCGGTCATGATGTTCTCCTCAGGTGTTCCAGGGTTCTGCGGGTCCATTCCCGCTCTGTGCGGACGGTGGTCTCCGGGGCGCCCTGCCAGGGCAGCCAGTGCTCGACGATCTCGTCGACGCCTCGCTCGCGCGGGCGGACGGCGGCCAGCAGGTGGTCGTAGTCGTGCAGCCCCTCGCCCATGGGCGCCCCGGAGTAAATGAACCCCACCCATCCGGGCTGCCGGGCGAACGCGAAGTCCTTCACATGGACGTTCGCCGTGTGGGGCGCGGTCAGCTCGACGCAGTCTCGGGGGAGCTCGAGCCGGGCGACGACGTTCGCGGGATCGAGGCAGATGCCGAGCCGCGGGCTGCCGACGGCCTCCACGAGCGACACGAGGTCGGCTGTGGCCACCTGCTCGTACGTCTCGAGCGCGAGCGTGACGCCCGCGGACTCGTATGCGCCGATCGCGCCGCGCAGCCACGCACCGGCCTGCTCGAGGGTGGGGCGGCTGTCCGGACCGTGGACCATGCTGCGCACGAGCCGCGCGTCGAAGATCTCGGCGATCGCGAGGAAGCGGGCGAGCCTCTCGGGCTCGATGCCCTTCGTGCCGAGCTGGACGGTCAGGCCGAGATCGCGCGCCGCGGACGCCGCGTCGCGGAGGCGGTCGTCGCCCATCGCCTCGAGCGGTGCGTAGTCGCAGATCTGGAAGAGGTCGACGTCGAGCGCCCGCGTCGCCTCGAACGCCCCGACGAGAGAGAGCGGCTCGGGAACGCGATCGGAGTGCTGCCAGAAGAAGGCGTATGTGCCGAGGCCGATCATGCCGCCCTCCTCGTCCTGGCGAGCGCGGCGGCCTCGTCGAGCACCGCGACGAGGTCGTCGGGATCGTGGGCGAAGCGGCCGAGGAAGAGGCCGTCGACGTCGTCCCCGAGCGAGCCGAGGAGGCCCGGGCCCGCGGAGCCGCCGTAGACGACGGAGCTGCCCTCGCGGCCGGGGAGGTCGTCGAGCGCGGCTCTGAGGGCGCCGGCGACCGTGCGGATGTGGTGGGCGGGGGCGGGGTCGGCCGCCCCGATCGCCCAGACGGGCTCGTACGCGAGGACGACGCGTCCGCCGGGGGCGCCGTCGAGGTCGGCGCGGAGCTGTGCGACGGTGGCCTCGGCGGCCGCCTCCGCGTGGACCCGTCGGTCCTCTCCGAGGCAGAGGACGGGGGTGAGGCCGTTGCGGAGCGCCGCGGCGGCCTTCGCCGCCGTGATCTCGTCCGTCTCTGCGAACAGGGCGCGTCGTTCGGCGTGCCCGACCTCGGCGAGGGCGACGCCGACCTCCGCGAGCTCGGCGGCGCTCACCTCGCCCGTGAAGGCGCCGGCGTCGGCGGCCGCGACGTCCTGCGCCCCGACGCGGACGGGGGTGCCGGAGAAGGCGGCGACGGCGGGCAGGACCTGCAGATACGTGGGGACCACGAAGAGCTCCACGTCGCCCGCGGCCACGGCCGCGTGCGCGCGCACCCGCTCGGCGACGGTGCGGAACCACTCCGTCGCCTGCCGGTGCCCGAAGTACATCTTCAGGCTCACGCCCACCGTCACCGTCATCAGCAGGCTCCCGTGGCCTCGTACTCGCCGATGACGGCGACCTTCTCCGCCGAGGCGGACGACGTGTCGAAGCGATAGGTGACCCACTCGCGCACGAGCCGGCGGGCGAGCTCGATGCCGACGACGCGCTGACCGAGCGTGAGCACCTGCGCGTCGTTCGACAGCACGCCGCGCTCGACCGAGTAGCTGTCGTGCGCGGTGACGGCGCGGATGCCCGGCACCTTGTTGGCGGCGATCGCCACGCCGAGGCCCGTGCCGCAGACGAGCAGGGCGCGGTCTGCGTCGCCTGCCGCCACGCGCTGGGCCGCCTCGATCGCGACCTTCGGATACGGCGTGTGGCCATCGGCGTCCACGCCCACGTCGACGACCTCCGCGACGCCGGGGTCCTGCTCCAGGTCGCGCTTGAGGATCTCCTTGTAGTCGTAGCCGGCGTCGTCGGAGCCGATGACGATGCGGAGGGGTTCGGGCATGTCAGTTCCCTTCGGTTGCTGCGGCGAGCACGTCGGCCACGCCTGCGGTGATCAGGGCGAGCGAGTGCGCGCCGGGGTCGGGGGTGCCGAGCGACTTCTCGGCGTGCGGGCGGGCACGGCCCATGCGGGGCAGGAGGTCGGCTGTCGCGGCAGCGGCCTCCGTCGCCGCACCGGACGCCGTCCGCCATGCGTCGGCCAGAGACGCGCCGGCGGCGACGGCCCGTCCGAGCTCCTCCGCGAACGGGACGAGTGCGTCGACGAGGGTCTTGTCGCCCGGCTCGGCCTTGCCGTACGCCATGACCCCCGCCGCGGCGTCGGCCGTGCCGCGGGCGACGGCGGGGGCGTCCGGACGACCGGAGTCTCCTATGCGGTCGGCGACGGAAGACAGGATGACGCCCCACAGGGCGCCCGATGTGCCGCCCGCTCGATCGGACCACGCGTCGGCGGCGCGGAGGAGGGTCGTCGCGGCTCCCGCTCCGGCCTCTGCGGCCGCCCTCGCCGCCTCGGCTGCGGCGTGCGAGCCGCGCTGCATCCCGATGCCGTGGTCGCCGTCGCCCGCGATCGCGTCCATCCGGCCGAGCTCGTCCACATGGGCGTCCACGGTCGCCGCGATCACGGCGACCGCATCGACGACGATGCGCGCCGTCTCCCGCGACGCGTCGTCGGACGGTGCGATCGCCTCGTCCTCGGCGGCGGCCTCGGCCGCATCGGCGGTCGTCGCGGCAGGGACGTCGGAGCCGCGGCGATAGGCCGGCGCGTCGACGGGCGTCTCCCAGAGCTCGGCGAGCTCGTCGTCGAGCCAGAACAGCGTGAGCGACGTCCCGGCCATGTCGAAGCTCGTGCAGTACTCGCCCACGTGGGGGTCGACGATCTCGACGCCCGCTGCCTCGAGGAGCTGGGCGATGCGCCGGTAGACGACGAACATCTCCTCGTACTTCAGCGATCCGAGGCCGTTGAGGATGGGGATCGCACGGGCGTCTTCCGCGGCGGCGACCCCGTCGGGCAGCTCGTCGAGGAGGCGCGCCACGAGCGTCTCCGCCAGCTCGTCCGCGGTCGGGACGTCCTCCTCCCCGATCCCGGGCTCGCCGTGGATCCCGAGGCCCACGGCCATCCGCCCCTCCGCCACCTCGAACAGCGGCTCGTCCGCGCCGGGCAGCGTGCAGCCGGTGAACGCGACGCCGAACGAACGCGTGCGCTCGTTCGCCAGACGCGCCACGCGGGCCACCTCCGCGAGCGGATATCCGGCCTCGGCGGCGGCGCCGGCGGTGCGGAAGACCGTCAGATCCCCCGCGATGCCCCGGCGCTTGTGTCGCTCGTCGGCGGGGGCGCTCGAGACGTCGTCGGTCACCGGCACGCTCTCGCACGGGATGCCCGCTGCGCGCAGCCGTTCCTGCGCGGCGTCGAAGTTGAGCACGTCGCCGGCGTAGTTGCCGTAGCTCAGCAGGACGCCGCCGCCGCGCTGGGCGGTCGTCGCGACGGATGTCACCTGCTGTGCGGACGGCGAGGCGAAGAGGTTCCCCATCGCCGCGCCGTGCGCGAGGCCGCGCCCGACGAGCCCTCCGAAGGCGGGGTAGTGGCCTGAGCCGCCTCCGACGACGAGCGCCACCTGGCCTTCGGGGGCGCCGGCGCTGCGCACGACCCCTCCTGTGACGCGCCGGACGTAGCGGCCGTTCGCGGCGACGAAGCCGTCGATCATCTCGTCGGCGAAATCGGCCGGTGCGTTCCAGAGACGGGTCATCGCTTCTCCTCGGCGGGGGTCGGGTCCGTGGCCTCCTGCGGGGAATCGCCTCCGCGCCGCGCGAGCAGCACCATGAGGACGGCGGACAGCAGCATGAAGAAGCCCACCGCGAACAGGGGGACCTCGTAGCCGCCGGTCCAGTCGTGCAGGGCGCCCGTGACGTAGGGCGCGCTGAAGCCGGCGAGGTTTCCGACGGTGTTGATGAGCGCGACGCCGGCCGCTGCGGCCGCACCCGTGAGGAAGCGCGTGGGCAGCGTCCAAAAGTTCGGCAGCGCCGCGAAGATCGCGCAGGCCGTGATCGTGATCACGGCGATCGTCAGCGCGGGCGAGCCGGCGAACAGGGCGAGCGGGATCGAGACGGCCCCCGCGACCGCGGGGATCGCGATGTGCCAGGTCTTGAGCCCGCGCTGGGACGCGTCGCGCGACCACAGGTACATGACGACGGCAGCGGGCAGGTAGGGGACGGCCGTGATGAGGCCCTGCTGGAAGACGTCGAAGGTCACGCCCGTCTGCTCCTGGAAGCCGTTGATGATCGTCGGCAGGAAGAAGGCGAGCGCGTAGAGGCCGTAGATGAAGCCGAAGTAGATGAACGACAGCGCCCAGACGCGGCCGCTGCGGAACGCGAAGCGGGCGGAGACGTGCTCCTGCGTGCCCGTGGTCGAGCGCTCGCTCTCGAGCGCGTCCGTCAGCCACCTCTTCTCCGCGTCTGTGAGCCACGACGCGTCGGCGGGGCGGTCCTTCAGGTAGAACCAGGCGACGACGCCCACGATGATCGCGGGGATCGAGACGCCGAGGAACATGAAGCGCCAGCCCTCGAGGCCGAAGAACAGCCCGTGCTGCTGGATGAGCGCGCCTGCGAGGGGTGCGCCGATCACGGTCGTGAGCGGCTGGGCGAGGTAGAAGAGCATGAGGATGCGGCCACGGTGCGCCGCGGGGACCCACAGGCTGAGGAAGAGGATCGCCCCGGGGAAGAAGCCCGCCTCGGCGACGCCGAGGAGGAACCGCAGCGCGACGAGCTGCTCGACGTTCTGCACCCAGGTGAACAGCAGCGCGACGATGCCCCAGCTCACCATGATCCGTGAGAGCCACCGGCGCGCGCCGAACCTGTGGAGGGCGAGGTTCGACGGCACCTCGAGGATGATGTAGCCGACGAAGAAGACGCCGGAGGCGAAGCCGAACTGCGCGGCGCTGAGCGCCAGGTCCTCGTTCATGCCGTTGGGCGCCGCGAAGCCGATCGCGGTGCGGTCGAGATAGTTGATGAAGAACATGAGGGCGACGAAGGGGACCAGCCGCCAGGAGATCTTGCGGATCGCCGAGCGTGCGACGTCCCTCTCCTGCGCCTGGGGCGCCTGTACTGGGTCCACGGTGACTCCGACTGTCGATCGACGATGATTTCGTGAGGTCTGCCTCAACAGTGTGACAAACCGGTTGACCAATGGCAAATGCGCGGGGGCTTCGCGCCCAGTAAGTTGTCCTCTATGCCCGCATATCCCGCCGACCGCTCCGACGAGATCGTGTCCGCACTCGGCTCGCTGCCCTCCGGCACCCCCGTGTCGGAGGTCGCGCGAAGACTGCTCGACCTGTTCACAGGCGGCTCCGTGGCGCCGGGGACCAGGCTCCCGCCCGAACGGCAGCTCGCGGCCTCGCTCGGAGTCGGGCGGTCCGCGGTCCGCGAGGCGCTGGCGGCGCTCGAGATCCTCGGGATCGTCGACGTGCGTCCCGGATCCGGAACCTATCTGCGGGGCGAGGCGAGCGAGCTCCTCCCGCAGACCCTGCGCTGGGGCCTGCTGATCGGGCAGCGCAGCACGGAGGAGCTTCTCGAGCTCCGCGCGGGGCTCGAGATCTACGTCGCACGTCTCGCCGCGGGACGGATGGACGATGCCGGGCGCGAACGCTTGGCGGGCCACGTCGGGCGCATGCGGGAGAGCGTCGACGACCTGACGTCGTTCGCCCGCGCCGATCGGGAGTTCCACCACACGCTCGCCGAGGCGGCGGACAACGCCGTGCTCGTCGATCTGCTGCACGTCGTGCGCTCGCTCCTGCAGGTGTACGCCGATCGCGCCGTGCACGATCGCGATGCGGCGCTCGTCGCGCTGCAGGAGCACGAGTCCGTGCTCGCCGCCGTGCAGCGGGCCGACGAGGACGCCGCCGCGTCGACGATGGCGGTGCACATGGCGACCGCGGGCGAGCGCCTGCAGGCCGAGCTCGCGGAGGGCTGAGAGCCGGGGCGTGGCGATCCCGCGACGCCCCGGTCCTCACGCCGCGACGAGCCGCACCGCGATGTACTGCCGGCCGGGCAGCTCGACCCGGTACGTGCCGCGGTGGAGGCCCGGGCGGCGTTCGACCGTCATGTTCCACGTGTCGATGACGTCGACGTGCCACTCGCCGTCGCCCGGAAGCACGAGGTTCCGGAACCGCGGGCGGTTGAAGCCGAAGTACCCGATCAGGTATCGCTCCGCGACGCCGCCCCATGGCACGTCCCAGTCGCTCGGCAGCGGGTCGATGGCGCCCTCCGGAGCCTCCGCGAGGATGCCGTCGAGGAACGCCAGCCGCTCGGGCGACGAGCCCTTGAGGACCCCGCCCTTCGACCACCACAGCACCTCGTCGTCGGCGAGGTACGTCTCGCCGTGGGCGACGTACCCGCCGCGGACGGCGCCCTCCCACGAGCGGCGCACGAGCTCCTCGGCCGTGAGGCTGCCCCATCCCTGATCGATGTCGCCCTCGTAGCCGACCTCGTCGATCACGACGGGCTTGCCCCACCGGGCGCGCCACTCGTCGGTGAACTCCGCCGTGCGGTAGACGTCCTGGCGCTGCACGCTCGCGTGCGTGACCCACGGGCGCGTCTGATCGTAGAAGGGCCGGCAGTTGTGGATGCTCCGCAGGTGCCCGTGCGGATCCTCCTCGACGACGATGCGCGCGAAGCGCTCCCAGTCCTCCTCGGTCTTCGCCCACAGCAGGTCGTACTCGTTCGCCAGCGCCCACCACACGTTCGCGAAGGCGGAGAGGCGGCGGACGACGTAGCGCAGCACCCGGTCGTCGACGGCCGGGCCGAGATCCGCGAAGCCCCAGCGGTCGTACGCATGGAAGAGGATGAGGTCGGCCTCGACGCCCCGCTCGCCGAGCTGGCGGATCCGCTTCTCGAGCCGGCGGAAGTGCGAGGGATCGAAGCGCTCCAGGTCGAAGCCGGACGCCGCCGAGCCCGGGAAGGGGAAGTCCTCCGGCTCGTTGCCGTTGTACAGGTACGACTTCGGGAAGAGGCACATCCGCACCTTCGTGAACGGCGATCCCTCGAGCGTCGCGAGCGTCTGCTCCTGCAGCGCCTCGGGCTGGTGCGTCCACGCGTACGCCGTCGTCCCGACGGGGCGGTAGCGCGTGCCGTCGGCGTGCCGGAAGTGGAAGCCGTCCACGCGGACGGGACCGTGCGCCCCCTCCTCCGCCGCGGTGACGGAGAAGGCGCCCGTCACGCCGTCGAGGGATCGCGCCGTCGAGCGCGTCTCGAACGTCCACTCGCCCTCCTCGTCGGCGAGCAGCCGGACGATCCAGGCGCCGTCGCCGTCGTAGAAGCCTCCCGCGCGCAGCTCGCGTCCGCCGCGCCGGAAGACCGCGTCGAGCTCGACGTCGACGAACGGATTCCCGTGGCTCGGGCCGTCCAGGCGCACCTCGACCACGCCCCAGCGCGGGACGGGAGAGGAGACCGAGGCCGGCGCCGACGCGTGCCGCACGTCCTCGCCCTCGTACGCGGGATCGGGATCCACGGCGGGCGGATGGGCGCGAGGGGCCTCGTCTCCGTCCTCGACGTCCGCGAGCGCCGTCCACAGGCGCTCGCGCGCCTCCGGCTCCTCGAGCTGGGGGACGAGTCCCACGAGCTGGCCGAGGCGCACGCCGCGGTACTGGAGGGCCATGGGAGAGGCGGCGACGCCGGGCAGGAACGTCTCCAGCACGGCCCGAGCCGCGGGGCTGTCGAGGGCGTCCCCGAAGGTCGACGAGCGATGGAACGGCATCAGTCGTCATCCCCCTCCGCGACCCAGCGGGTGGCGGTGACCTCTCCGTCGACCGCGTACAGGCCGATGACCCTCCCCGTGAAAGACTCCGCGGTCTCGCTCGAGAGGAAGCGCCCGTCGACGCGAGCGAGCTCGGCGAACTCCGCTCCTCCCACGGACGCGGCGAGGACGAGCTCGTCCCGGGGCGTGCCGAAGCCGCCGCCGGCACCCTGCCGGGACGAGATCCGCAGCGAGACGGCGCCGCCGTCGTAGGGCAGGGTCCACTCCTGACGGAGCGTCGGCACCACGGCTCGGGCGGTGACGAGACCGCCGCCGACCTCCAGCTCGACGTGGAACTCCTCGTCGTACCGCACCGCGAGTCCCCCGACGCCCGCGACCGGGGCGAGGTCGACCGTCACGCTGTTCGCCAGGTGCTCCTGACGCCGCCCGAGGAAGGCCGGGCGCGGGTCGTCGAGGGTCTGGCCGTCCCCGCGGACGACGAGACCTCCCGCGGCGCGCGCGGCGACGTCGGCGGGCGCCCGACGCACGGCGATCCACTCGCCGTCGAGGTCGTCGGCGAAGTCGATCTCGACGCGGTCGCCGGCGCGCGGCGCGAGCTCGACGGGGTCGATCTCGAGCCATCCGTCCGCGCGCCAGCGCGCGGGCGTGACGAACGTCTCGCGGCCGAGCGCCGAGAACGCCCGTGTCGCGCTGCGCGGGCGGACGCCCAGCAGCACGCACAGCCATCCGCCGTCCGGGCCTTCGACGAGATCGCCGTGTCCCGTGTTCTGGACGGGTCTCGCCGTCGAGCGCGCCGACACGAGCGGATTCGCCGGGGCGGGGGCGAACGGTCCCTCCGGCGAGGGGCCGCGCGCGATGCTGATGCTGTGTCCGCGCTCCGTGCCGCCCTCGGCGATCATGAGGTACCAGTGCTCGCCGTGCCGGTAGAGGTGCGGCGCCTCGGGGAACATGAAGCCCGATCCCGACCAGAGCGAGCGGGGCTCCTCGAGGGCGACGTGCCGTTCGAGATCGACCCTCACCTGCTGGATGCCCAGGTGCTCGCCGATCCCGTCGCCCGAGAGGACGAGCCCGGAGTAGGTGATGTAGCAGGCGCCGTCGTCGTCCCACGCGATGTCGGGGTCGATGCCGTTCACGCTGCCCGAGCCCGACACGTCGAGGACCACGTCTCCGTCGCTCCAGGGCCCCGCGGGGTCGGATGCCGTGAAGTGCAGCATGCCGCGGCCCATCGCGACCGTGACGACGAGATGGAAGACGCCGTCGTGGAAGCGGATCGTCGGCGCCCACGCGCCCCCGCCCGTCGCGACGTCCGACACGCCGAGCCGCTCGGGGCTCGTCGCGACGTGGCCGACGAGCTCCCAGTCGACGAAGTCGTGCGAACGGTGGACGGGGATGCCGGGGAGGTACTCGAACGACGACGTCGCGAGGTAGTACTCGTCGCCCGCCTTCACCACGCTGGGATCGGGGTGGAACCCGTTGAGCTGAGGGTTGGGGAACGTCATGCCGGCACCTTCCATTCGAGAGCGAGGGGGAGGGCGGCGACGGAGCCCCCCGCCTTCAACGCGTACACGCCGGGCTCGACGCGCCATCCGCCGTCCCAGTGCGCGAGGCGCCGGGCGGGGACGTCGACGCGGGCCGTCACGGTCTCGCCCGGAGCGGCGTGCACGACGGCGAAGCCCACGAGCCAGCGCGCGGGACGCTCGACCGCGGAGCCGGGCCGTTCCGCATAGACCTGCACGACCTGCTTGCCCGCGCGGTCGCCCGTGTTCGCCAGCGTCACCTCGACGGTGTCGCCGTCGCGCGACGCGACGCCCCACGCCCACGACGTGTAGCCGAGGCCGTGGCCGAACGGGAAATGCGGCTCGGCGCCGGAGCGCAGCCACGCCCGGTAGCCGATGTGGACGCCCTCGGCGTAACGGAGCGCGCCGTCGACGGGGACCACCTCGGTGACGGGGACGTCCGCGAGCGCACGCGGCCAGGTCGTGGGGAGCCGGCCCCCGGGCTCGGCGGCCCCCGTGAGGACGTCGCCGACGGCCGAGCCGAACTCCTGGCCGCCGAAGTATCCCAGCAGCACGGCCGCGGCGTCGTCGGCCCACGGCAGCTCGACCGGGGAGCCCGCGTTGACGACGACGACCGTGCGCGGGTTCGCCGCGAGCACGGCGCGCACGAGGTCGTCCTGACGTCCGGGGAGCGCGAGGCTCGTGCGGTCGTAGCCCTCCGACTCGACCTTCGCGTTCGTGCCGACGACGACCACGGCGACGTCGGAGGAGGAGGCGGCGTCGACGGCCGCGGCGATGAGCCCGTCGGGGTCGCCGTCGTCGGGGGCGATGCCGACGGTCGCGCTGAGGGCGCCGAGCGGGGCGCGACCCGCCTGCGCGATCTCGATCTCCGCGCGCAGGTCGTAGGCGACGCCGGCCTCGACCGCGACGGGGGTCGTCGCCGACGGCGGGCTGAGGAAGGCCGCGCCGAGGTCGGTGCCGGTGATGACGGGGGTGTCCTCGAGGACGAGCGACCCGTCGACGAAGACGCGGCCCGGGTTCGCCCCGGCGAACCCGAGGAGGACGGTCCCGCTCTCCGGGGCGACGTACGTCGTGTGCAGCTCGAGGGTCGACGCCGTGGCGACCGGTGCGTCGCCGCCGAACCACACGAGCGCCGTCGACCGGCGGTCCTCGGCGAAGATCTCCTCGCCGTCCGCGTCGCGGAAGGCGACGCGGACGCCCGGGCTCCCCGTCGCGGGGTTCGTGATCTGCGCGAGCGGGAGCTCCGAGACGCCCTCCTGCACGACGGCGCCGAGCGAAAAGCTCACGTCCGCCCGGGGGAAGGCGGCGCGGATCCCGTCGAGCGGGACGACGATCTGCTCCGGGAGCACGGTCGCGCTCCCGCCGCCCTGCGTGCGCGCGTCGCGGGCGTTCTGGCCGATCACGGCGATCGACGAGACGGCGGCGGGGTCGAGGGGCAGGACGCCGTCGTTGCGCAGCAGGACGGAGCCCGCGATCGCCGCCTCTCGTGCGAACGCGCGGCCGTCGAGGCCGGTCGTCGCGCGCGGCGCCGTCCCCTCCAGGGCGCCCACGCGCTCCGCGAGCAGCAGGAGGCGCAGCACCTTGCGGTCGATGTCGCTCTCCGACACCGCCCCCTCCCGCACGGCGTCGGCGAGGCCCGCCCAGGCCGGCGCGGGGCCGGGCATCGCGAGGTCCTGCGACGCGGCGACCGCGTCGAGCCCGCGCACGGCCGTCCAGTCGCTCACGACGACGCCGTCGAAGCCCCACTCCGAGTTGAGGGGCGTCTCGAGGAGCGCGTTCTCGGTCATCGTCACGCCGTCGACGGAGTTGTACGAGCTCATGATCGCCCAGGCCCCCGCCGCGACGGCCCGCTCGAACGGAGCGAGGTAGAGCTCCCGCAGCGCGCGCTCGTCGACGTGCACGTCGACCGTGAACCGGTCGGTCTCCGAGTCGTTCGCGACGTAGTGCTTGGGCGTGGCCGCCACGCCGTTGTCCTGCAGGCCGCGGACGTACGCCTCGGCGAGCGCGCCGGTCAGCTCGGGATCCTCGCTCAGGCACTCGAAGTGGCGGCCGCCGAGGGGCGAGCGGTGGAGGTTGATCGTCGGTCCGAGGACCACGTCGACGTCCTTCCGCCGTGCCTCGGAGGCCGCGGCCGCACCGTAGCGGTGCGCGAGATCGGCGTCCCACGAAGCGGCCAGCGCCGAGCCCGACGGCAGGTTGAGCGACGGCTCGCGCTCGTCCCAGCGCGGCCCTCGCACGCCGGCGGGACCGTCCGAGAAGGTCATCGCCCGCAGCCCGATGCGCGGGAGGGGAACCGTCGTCCAGAAGTCGGCGCCCTGCACGAGGGCGGCCTTCTCCTCGAGCGAGAGCCGGGCGAGCAGGGGGAGGAGATGGTCGGTCGACGCGGTCAACGGTGCGCTCCTTCGGCGGCGATGAGGGCGCGGCGCCGTGCGCGGCGCTCCTCCTGGCGATCGGGGTCGGGCACGGGCGCCGCCATGAAGAGACGCTGCGTGTAGGGGTGGACGGGCGCGGAGGTCACCTGGTCGCCGTCGCCGTCCTCGACGATCTCGCCCCGGTACATGACCGCGACGCGATGGCTGATGTGACGGACGACGGCGAGGTCGTGCGTGATGAACAGGTAGGCGACCCCCGTGCGCTCCTGGATCTCGATGAACAG
Source organism: Microbacterium sp. AB (assembly GCF_032878875.1). Lineage (NCBI taxonomy): Bacteria > Bacillati > Actinomycetota > Actinomycetes > Micrococcales > Microbacteriaceae > Microbacterium > Microbacterium betulae. Next base: position 1,345,999 of record NZ_CP118157.1, read on the forward strand.
GTCGAGCACGCGCGCCTGCGTGGACAGGTCGAGCGCGGAGACGGGCTCGTCGCACACGATGAGCCGCGGCGAGAGCGCGAGCGCCCTCGCGATGGCGATGCGCTGGCGCTGGCCGCCCGAGAACTCCCGAGGCAGCCGGTCGCGGGCGTCCGACGGCAGGCCGACCTGGTCGAGGAGGTCCCGCACGCGCGTCTTCGCATCGGCCTGGCTCGAGCCCTGCACCGTGAGCGGCTCCGCGAGGATCTGCTCGATCGTCATCGAGGGGTTGAGCGACGAGTAGGGGTCCTGGAAGACGACCTGGATCTCGCTGCTCAGCGCGCGTCGCTCGCGCCGGCGCAGATGCGAGATGTCGGCGCCGTCGTACGCGATCGTCCCCTCCGTGACGGGCGCGAGCCCGAGCACGGCGCGTCCGAGCGTCGTCTTCCCCGATCCCGACTCGCCCACGAGGCCGACGCACTCGCCCGGACGGATGTCGAGCGAGACCCCCTTGAGGGCGCGGAACGGCTGGGCCCGGAGGCCCCGTCCGGGGTACTCGACGACGAGGTCCTTGACCTCGAGCAGCGGAGCGCTCATCGCGCACCTCCTGTGGTCTGGAGCGGGCCGCGGGCGGGACCCTCGTCGAGGATCGCGTCCAGCAGCGCCTGGGTGTAGGGGTGCTCCGCTCTGCGGAAGATGGCGCGGACGGGCCCCTGCTCGACGAAGCGGCCGTCCTGCATGACGGACACGCGGTCGCAGAGGTCGGCGACGACGCCGAAGTTGTGCGTCACGAGGAGCATCGCCATGTGACGCTCGGCCTGCAGATCGCGCAGCAGATCGAGCACCTCCGCCTGGACCGTCACGTCGAGCGCCGTGGTGGGCTCGTCGGCGATCATGAGGTCGGGGTCCGTCGAGACGGCGCCCGCGATGAGCACGCGCTGCGCCATCCCGCCCGACACCTGGAACGGGTACGCGTCGAACGTGCGCCTCGGCTCGGGGATGCCGACGCGGTCGAGCAGCGCGAGTGCCTTGTCCGTCGCGTCCTTCGTGCTCATCCCGAGGCCGGAGCGGAGCGGCTCGACGAGCTGCGACCCGATCGTGAAGGACGGGTCGAGGTTCGACATCGGCTCCTGCGGGATGTAGCCGATCCGGGCGCCGCGGATCCCCGCATAGGCGCGCTCGTCGGCGTCGGCGAGCTCCACGCCGTCGAAGGAGATCGTGCCGGCGGTGACGCGTCCGCCGCGGGGCAGGAGCCCCAGGACGGAGAAGGCCGTCTGCGTCTTGCCGGAGCCCGACTCGCCGATGAGCCCGTGGACCTCGCCCTTGCGGACGTCGAGCGAGACGCCGTGGACCACCTCGACCCCCGGCCCGTCCGACTGCCCGTAGCCCACGCGCAGGTCGCGGATCGACAGCAGCGTCGGCTGCGAGCGCAGGCTCGCGCGCTCGTCGTCCTCGTGCACGATCACGGGAGCCGTGTCGAAGACCGGGACCTCGTCGAGGTCGACGGGGGCGTCGGCGCCGCTCGTGGAGAACGACGTCGTGACCGCCGCCACCGACCCCGTCGCGCCGGAGACGGCCCGTCGGCGCCGCCGCCGGACGGTGACGGTGCGCTCGAGCTCGTCGCGCATGGCGTTGGCGAGCAGCGTGAGGGCGATGCAGGTGAGCGCGATCGCGAGCGAGGGCCACAGCATGAGCAGCGGCTGGTTGTAGATCCTCGTGAAGGCGTCGTTCAGCATCGAGCCCCACGTCGGCACCGAGAGGTCGCCGAGGCCGAGGAACTCCAGGCCGGACTGGATGGCGATGGCGATGCCGGCGATGATCGCCGACTGGATGAGGATGGGCGCGCGGACGACCCCCAGCACATGGCGGGCGATGATGCGCGCGTCGCCGAGCCCGGAGACGCGCGCGGCGTCGACGTACAGCTCGCCGCGCACCGCGCTGACGCTCGCGTACACGAGCCGGAAGAACGACGGCGACATGAGGACGCCGAAGACGAGCATCGCGATCCACACGCTCGGCCCGAGGACCGAGCGCGCCGCGAGCAGCACGACGATGCCGGGCAGCGCCATCACGAGCGAGGTGACCCACGACGACACCGCGTCGAACCATCCCCGGTAGTAGCCCGCGATGAGACCGGCGGTCACGCCGATGACGAGCGCCGTGACGAGCGCGACGAGCGCCGAGGCGACGCTGATCTGGGTCGCGGCGAGCAGGCGGGAGAGCACGTCGCGACCGGCGGAGTCGGTGCCGAGCGGATGCAGGGCGCCGGGGCCCTGCAGGATCGAGCCGATGTTCGCGTAGTTGGGGTCGAGGGGCGCCAGGACCGGGCCGAGGACCGCGACGAACGCGACGACCGCGAGCACGGCGACGGAGGCGACGGCGAGCGGCCGGCGCAGCAGCCGGCGCAGCAGGGAGGTCTGGGAGCGGGTGGTCATGACAGTCGCACCTTCGGGTTGAGGGCCGCCTGCGCGAGGTCGATCGCGAGGTTGACGATGACGACGATGATGGCGGTGACGATGACGATGCCCATGACGACCGGGATGTCGCCCTGCGTCGTCGCCTGCACGGCGAGCTGCCCGATGCCGGGGAGGGCGAAGACCTGCTCGACGATGACGGCGCCGCCGAGCATGCCGATGAACTGCACGGCGAGCACCGCGAGCGCGGGTCCTGCGGCGTTGCGCAGCACGTGGCGGTACACGACGCGGTTCGAGCTGAGGCCGCGGCTGCGGAGGGTCCGGACGTAGTCCCGGTCGAGCGCGTCCAGCACCGATCCGCGGATCTGCTGGGCGATCGTCGCGATGGCGCCGGTCGCGAGGGCGACGACGGGGAGTGCGATGGACGCGAGCCACCCCGTGAACGACGAGCCTATGGGGGTGTAGCCCGTCGCGCGGAACCAGCCGAGGTTGATCGCGAAGAGGAGCACGAGGCCGAGGGCGATGAGGAAGCCGGGCACGGCGAAGCCGACCACCGCCAGGAACTGCACGAGGCCGTCGATCCACCCGCCGCGGCGCGCGGCGAGGACCCCCAGCAGCACCGAGAGGATCGCGGCGATGACGGTGCTGCCGATGACGAGCGAGAGCGTCACGGGCAGCCGGGTCTCCATGCTCACGGCGACGAACTGGCTGCTGAACCACGACCGCCCCAGGTCCCCCGTGAGGGCGTTCGCGAACCAGTCCCCGAACTGCACGACGAGGGGACGGTCGAGACCGAGCTCGGCGGTCTTGGCCGCGACCGTCTCGGCCGTCGCGCTCTGCCCCAGGATCCGGCGGGCGATGTCGCCGCCGCCCAGGTAGAGGAGGGTGAACGCCACCACGGAGATGACGACGAGCATGACGGCGCCGGAGAGCAGCCGTCGGGCGATGAACACGGGCATCTTCGCTCCTGTGGGAATCGCCCGGGCCGCCCTCGTCGGACGGCCCGGGCAGTCGTTACTCGGCCGGTGCGATGTCGAAGATCGACGGGTAGGCGTTCGTCGGGAGCATCTCCACGGAGGTGCCCGGCGCCGACGCCATCACGCCCTCGACGCGGTAGAACGGGGCGAACCACGCCTGGTCGACGATGTAGGCGTTGAGCTCGGAGGCCGCGGCCACCTGCTCCGTCTCGTCGCCGTACTGGATGCGCTCGAACAGCGCGTTCGCCGTCTCGTCCTCGTAGTGGTACGGGTTGAAGATCGCCGTCGGGGCGAGCATGAACTGGATGAGCTGCCAGTCGGGGTTCTGCTCGAGGGCCATGAACGATGCCGGATACTTCGGCGCCAGCAGGTCGGCGATGAAGTTGTTGCCCGGGTCCGTGTACTGCACCGTGATGCCGATGTCGGCCAGCTGCTGCTCGACGAGCGAGTAGACCGTCGCGCCGAGCACGGCCGAGTTCGGCATCGAGATCGTGAACCCGTCGGCGTACCCTGCCTCCTCCAGGAGCTCGCGCGCCTGGTCGGGGTCGTACGGATACGCGTCGTCGAGCGCCTCGTCGTAGGCGCCGGAGCCCGTGGGGAACACCTGCGTCGTCACGGTCCCGTGCCCCTGCTGGAGAGCGGCGAGCATGGCGTCGCGGTCGATCGCGTAGTTGATCGCCTGGCGCACGCGCACGTCGCCGAGCGGCTCGCTGACGGTGCCGGCGCGGTCGAGCAGGAGCAGCCCCTGGAAGTCGAGCTCGTTGGAGTTGATCGTCCATCCGGCCGCCTCGACCTCGTCGAGGTTGTCGTTGGTCGAGATCCGCACGGCGTCGGCCTCTCCCGCCTTGATCGCGTTGAGGGCCGACGTCGGGTCCTGCAGCACGTTGATCGTGAGCGACTCGTAGTGCTGGACGTCGGGGTTCCAGTAGTCGGGGTTGGCCGTGTACACGTAGCTCGTGCCCGTCACCGTCGCCGCGGTGTCGAGGACGTATGCGCCGGAGCCGACGGGCGTGGTCGTGAGGTCGCCGCTGTCGATCGCCTCGCTGCTCGCGACGAGTCCCGGGTCGCGTGTGAGGTAGTCGAGGAAGGCGGGGTCGGGCGCGTTCAGGGTGACGACCACCGTCGTCTCGTCGGGCGCCTCGAACGACGCCACGTCGGCGAAGTACCCCGCGTCGGGGGAGGTGCCGTCCTGGAAGCGCTGCAGGTTCTCGGCGACGACCTCGGCGGTGAGGGCGCTGCCGTCGGTGAACGACACGTCATCGCGCAGCGTGAGCGTGAGCACGGTGCCGTCGTCGTTGTACGACCACTCCGTCGCGAGCCACGGCTGGATCTCGCCGTCGGAGTCGGCGTAGAGGAGCGTGTCGTACACGGCCTGGTAGAAGGGCGCGCGGTTGCCCCATTCGGATCCCGCGGGGTCGAGCGTCGTGGGCGCGGTGATCGCGCCGAGCGTCAGGGAGGTGTCTTCCGCCTCGCCCGCGCCGCCGCCCGAGCAGGCGGTCAAGGCGAGTGCGGAGATTGCCAGGGTGGCTGCTGCAGCCTTCCAATGGATCATCCTTGGTCCTTCGGGTCTGGACGAGCCTCCTTCGGATCGTCTCTACCGGATACGATAGCGTGAAACACGAGGGATCGCTAGGTTTTGGGCCGGAGCAGTTCACCGGTTGACCAAATTCAGAGGATCTCCCGATTCGAGGACGAGACGGGAAGCCGCGGGGGCGACGATGACGACGAAGACCGGGGACGAAGCGAGGACGGGTCCGCGCCGCCGCGGCCCCTATGCGAAGACGGCCGCCGTCCGCACGGCCATCCTCGATGCGGCCCTCGACGTGTTCGGGGAGTCGGGCTACCGCTCGGGCTCGCTGCGCGAGGTGGCCGACCGCGTGGGGATGAGCGAGGCGGGCGTCCTCCACCACTTCCCGAACAAGAACGCGCTGCTCGCCGACGTCCTCGACCGCCGCGACCTGCGCTCGTACGCGATCGTGCCCAAGGAGGGCTCCGACGGCGAGGCGACCCTGCGCGGGCTCGTGCGCCTCGCGGACTACAACGCCACCGTCCCGGGCATCGTCAAGCTGTTCGCCGTGCTGTCCACGGAGGCGACCTCCTCGGACCACCCCGCGCACGCCTACTTCGTCACGCGTTACGAGACGACGCGTTCGTACCTCCGGGCGGCCTTCTCGTCCCTCATGGCCCAGGGGCGCGTCCGGGAGGGCGTCACGCCCGAGCGGGCGGCGATCGCGACGATCGCGATGATGGACGGCCTGCAGGTGCAGTGGCTGCTCGAACCGGGACTGCTCGACATGGGGGCCCAGCTGCGCCGGTTCCTCGAGTCCTTCGTCGACATCGACCTCGGCGACCCCGCCCGGGGCGGGGCGTAGCCGCTCCGGGCCGCCGGGCCGGGCTCAGAGCCCTGGCGTGCTCTCGCGGATGAGCACATCGAGGTCCACGGGCGCCGGGGCCGTCCAGTCGGGGTCCACCGCCGCGTGCAGCGCCTGCGCGCCCAGCTCCTCGAGGGGCAGGCGCACGGTCGTGAGCCCCGGGGTGATGTCGCGGCCCGTGGCGATGTCGTCGAAGCCCGCCACCGCGATGTCCCGGCCCGGCTGCCGCCCGGCGTCGCGGAGGGCCGACAGCGCGCCGATCGCGACGACGTCGCTGATGCCGAACACGAGCGTGCCCGGATCGACGCCCTCCTGCAGCAGGCGCGTCATGGACGCGAAGCCGTCGTCTCGCGAGATCTGACCGCGCTCGACGCGCGGCGCCGAGCCGCCGCCCGCCGCGAAGCCCGCCGTGAAGCCCGCGAGGCGGTCGTCCGAGGTGCGCAGGCCCTCGGGCCCGGCGAGCACGACGGACGAGCGGTAGCCCAGGCCCGCGAGCCGCTCGCCGAGCTCATGCGCCCCGGCCTCGTTCCCGTACGCGATGACGCGTGTCCCCGGGAGCGCGGAGCCGAGGGTGACCACGCGCCCGCCCGTCGACTGCACGGCTGCGATCTCGGCGGTGAGGGCGTCCGCGTCGCCCGAGGCGTCGCGCGAGGCCGCGAGCACGATGCCTCGAGGACGCTGTCCGCGCAGCGCCCGCACGAGGGCGACCTCCCGCCGCGGATCCCGCTCGGTCATCGCGACGGTCACGATGAGGCCCGCCTCCTCGGCGGCGTGGGCGACGCCGGAGGCGATCTGCCCGAAGTAGGGATCGGCGATGTCGGCGACGATCAGGGCGACGGTCGCCGAGGTGCCGCGGGCGATCGCCTGCGCCGAGACGTTCGCGGTGTATCCGAGACGGTCCGCCGCCGTCTGGACCCGTTCGCGATAGGCCTCCGCGACCTTGCGCGTCGAGCCGTTGAGCACGCGGGAGGCGGTGGCGAGCGAGACGCCGGCCTCGCGGGCGACGTCGTGCAGCGTCGGCGCCGTGCCGATCCGTGCCGGGGTATCGGTCATCACCTGAGCCTATCGCGCAAGGGGTGGACGGCGGGGCCGAGGCGCTCAGCCGAGGTGGGGTGCCACCGCACGTCCGAAGCCGGCCACGGTGCGGCGCACGGCCTCGGCGGGAGGGGCGTCCCAGATCGCCTGGTTGAGGAGCTCGACCTCGACGTCGCCGTCGTACCCGGCCGCCTCGACCGCGCGGGTGAGCGGGCCGAAGTCGATCACGCCGTCGCCGGGGTAGTGGCGGGAGAGCAGGTTGTCCGCCTCGAGCGGCGTCCTCCAGTCGCACACCTGGTAGGCGGCGATCCGTCCCTCGCGGCCCGCGCGCCCGATGTGCGCGAGCACGTCCGGGTCCCACCACAGATGGAACGTGTCGACCGCGACGCCGACGACGGCCGGGTCGAAGCCGGCGGCGATGTCGAGCGCCTGGGGCAGCGTGGAGAGCACGGACCGGTCGGACGCGTACATGGGGTGGAGAGGCTCGAGGGCGAGCGTCACCCCCGCCGCCTCCGCATCGGGCGCGAGCTCCGCGACGGCGTCGCGGACGCGCGCGCGGGCTCCCGCGAGGTCGCGCGAGCCCTCGGGGAGGCCGCCCACGACGAGCACGAGCACGGCACGCGAGCCGGGGGCTCCCGCGGCGGCCAGCGTCGCGGTCTCCTCGATCGCGACGCGGTTGTCGTCGAGCGCGGCGCGGCGCACGGGCCCCTCCTCCGCCGTGAACCAGCCGCCGCGGCAGTGCGTGGAGTAGCGGAGCCCCGAGCCGGCGACGATCCTCGCCGACTCCGCGAGTCCCGCCTCCTGCACCTGCTCGCGCCACAGGCCGATGGCGCCGACGCCGGCGTCCTTCGTGACCCGCACGGCCTCGGCGACCGTCGTGCGCGTGATCGTCGCCTGGTTGATCGACAGGCGCGGGTGCGGGACGATCATGCCTCGACCCCGTTCAGACGCAGGTAGTCGCTCCAGCGCGCGGCGGCGAGCGGGGGATCCTCGAGCGCGTTCGCGGCGTTCGCGAGCTCGACGACGCGCGACAGGTGCGGGACGCCGCGCGCGGAGTGGAGCCCGCCGACCATCTGGTGGCCCGGCTGATGCCCGTTGAGCCAGGCGAGGAACGCGACGCCCGTCTTGTAGTAGTAGGTCGGCGCCGCGAACACCTGGCGGCTGAGCTCCTCGGTCGGGCCGAGGATGCGCAGGTAGCCGTCGGCGTCGCCCGCGTCGAGCGCCTGGATCGCCGCCGAGGCCACGGGGGCGATCGCCGCGAAGGCGCCCAGCAGCGCGTCGGAGTGCGTGCGCGCCGCGCCGTCCGACGGCGCCGGCTGGGTCGCGGCCGGCACGTCCGCCCCGCCGATGAGGCCGACGTAGTTGAAGTCGTCGCCCGTGTACATGCGGACGCCCTCGGGGAGGCGCTCGCGCACGGCCACCTCCGACTCCGCGTCGAGCAGGCTCATCTTGAGCCCCGAGACGGTGCCGGGGTTCTCCTCGATGATGCGGAGGAGCGTGTCGGACGCGCTCTGCCGGTCGTCGGCGCCGAAGTAGCCCGCGAGCTCGGGATCGAACGCCGTCCCGAGCCAGTGCAGCACGACGGGGGCGCCGGCCGCCTGGAGCACGGCGCCGTAGACGCGGAGGTAGTCGGCCGCTCCGTCGGCCGCCCGCGCGAGATGGCGCGACGCCATGAGCACGGGCTCCGCGCCCTGCTCCTCCGCGAAGTGCAGCTGCTCGGTGTAGGCGTCGACCACCTCGTCGAGCGCGATCGCGTGCTCCTCGACGTGGTCGGTGTTGACGCCGACCACGACCGAGCCGCCCTCCTCGCGGGCGACCGCGGCGCTGCGGGCGATGAGCTCGCGGACGGCGGCGGCGTCGAGGCCCATGTTGCGCTGCGCGGTGTCCATCGCGTCGGCGACGCCGAGCCCCCAGGAGTAGACGGCGCGGCGGAAGCCGAGCGTCGCGTCCCAGTCGATCTGCGCGGGCCGGCCCGGTGTGTTGTCGCCCCACGCGACGGGCACCACGTGCGCGGCGGCATAGGCGACGCGGCTGCGCAGGGGCCGGGTCGGCCTGGCGTACCCGCCCGCGTCGTTCAGCGCGACGCGGCGGAGGGCGCCGTCGGCGTCGACGAGGGTGATCTTCTCGGACACGTCCGTCACTCCAGCGTGAGGGCGGGGAGGACGACCTTCGCGCCCGTCCTGCTCGACTCGAGGCCGGCCGCGGCGAGCTGCACGCCGCGTGCGCCGGCGAGCAGATCGAACGCGTAGCCGGTGCCGAGGACGTACGAGACGAGGTACTCCTCCCACTGCTGGCGGAAGCCGTTGAGGAAGACGTCGTTCGCGGGGACCTTCTGCCAGTCCGCGTCGTAGTCGTGCGCGTCCTCGACGTCCGGGTCCCACACGGGCTTCGGGGTGGCGTCGCGCGGCTGGATCTTCGCGCCGAAGAGGCCCACGACGGCGGAGCCGTGCGTGCCGTCGACGTGGAACTCGACGAGCTCGTCGCGGTTCACGCGCGTCGTCCAGCTGGAGTTGATCTGGGCGACGACGCCGCCGTCGAGCTCGAAGACGCCGTACGCCGCGTCCTCGGCCGTCGTGTCGTATCGCTCGCCCTTCTCGTCCCAGCGGTCGGGGACGTGGACGGAGGCGTGCGCGTACACGCTCCTCACCTCGCCGAACAGGTTCTCGAGGACGTAGTTCCAGTGCGGGAACATGTCGACGATGATGCCTCCGCCGTCCTCCGCCCGGTAGTTCCAGCTGGGGCGCTGAGCCGGCTGCCAGTCGCCCTCGAACACCCAGTAGCCGAACTCCCCGCGCACGGAGAGGACACGGCCGAAGAAGCCGGAGTCGACGAGGCGCCGCAGCTTCCGCAGGCCCGGGAGGTAGAGCTTGTCGTGCACGACGCCGCTCTTGACGCCCGCCTCCTTCGCGAGGCGGGCGAGCTCGAGCGCCTCGTCCACGGACTCCGCGGTCGGCTTCTCGGTGTAGACGGCCTTGCCCGCCGTGATGGCCTTGCGCAGCGCCGTCGCGCGGGCCTTCGTGACGAGGAAGTCGGCGTAGATCTCCCAGGCCGGGTCGGCGAGCGCGGCGTCGAGGTCGGTCGTGTAGTCCTCGATGCCGTGGCGTGCGGCGATCTCGGCGAGCTTCGCCTCGCTGCGTCCCACGAGGAGCGGGCGGACGGTCGCCCTCGTGCCGTCGGGCAGCCCGACGCCGCCCGCATCCCGGATCGCGAGGATGGATCGCACGAGGTGCTGGCGGTAGCCCATCCGGCCGGAGACGCCGTTCAGGATGATGCCGATCTCGCGGGCGGCGGGGATGGCGGGGGAGGTCACGATCTGCTTCCTTGCTGTCGTCGGCGACGGCGGGCCATCGCGTGGGTAAACGCTTTCCGTCAGTGTGTCACATCCGGCCCGGCGGTCGCAACCGCGGGCGGGGCGCCGGCGCCCCGCCCGGTCGGCTCAGCCCGAGCGGCGCGGTCGCTCGGGCACGGCCACGGACGCGAGCGCGGCGCAGCCCAGCGCGGGCACGACGAGCGGGACGAGCATCCACGCCGCGAGCCCCACGAAGCACGCGGCGGCGACGAGGTAGAGCGCCCCGGGGACGTCGCGCGCGACGGACGCGGGGAGCGCGCGGACGGCGGGCCGCCAGCCGGTCTCGGGCGTCCACGCCCCCGAGACCGCGAGGACCGCGCCGCCGAGCGCCGCCAGGAGGGCCCATCCGATCGCCCCGACGATCCCGCCGCCCGGGAGGGCGCCCGAGACGGCGAGGACGACGTCGAGCGCGAGGACCGCGACGATCGCGGCGGCGACGGCGCCCACGGGCAGGCCGCCGGGGAGCGCCGCGCGCAGGTCGGCGCCGAACGCGCGCAGCGACGAGCCCTCGGCGCGCGCGAACCGGCGGAGATGGCGGCTCCCCGCCGCGAGGGCGGCGGGGAGGGTCACGACGGGCAGGCCCGCGGCGGTGACGAGGACGCCCGTGAGCAGCACCTCGCCGAACAGGGCGAACCCGCCGGACGCGCCCGGATTGCGCCCCGGCGCATCGTGCGTTGGGCCGGAGCCCGATGCCGCGGCGCGGCGGGCGGTGCGCTCGCTGCGGCCCATGTCAGCCCTTCAGCCCCTGGGTGGCCACGCCGTCGACGAGGAACCGCTGGAAGACGATGAAGAACAGCAGCACGGGCACGAGGGCGACGAACGACGCCGTGACGGTGGCCCCGTAGTCGCTCGTGGACGTCTGGTCGTTGTAGAGCCGCAGTGCGATCGGCAGGGGGTAGTTCTCCGGGCTGTTGAGGTAGAGCAGCGGCCCCAGGAAGTCGTTCCACGTCCAGATGAAGGTGAAGATCGCGCACGTGATGAGCGCGGGCTTGACGAGCGGGAGGATGATCGACCAGAAGATGCGCGCGTGCCCCGCCCCGTCGATGCGCGCCGCCTCGTCCATGTCCCGCGGGATGTTGCGGATGAACTGGACGATGAGGAACACGAAGAACGCCTCGGTGGCGAGGAACTTCGGCAGGATCAGCGGGACGAACGTGTCGACGAGGCCGAGCTTCTGGAACCAGATGTACTGCGGGATGATCACGACGTGGAACGGCAGCAGCAGCGTGCCGATCATCGCGGTGAAGAGGACGCCGAGACCCCGGAACCTCACGCGCGCGAAGGCGTACGCGGCCAGTGCGGAGGACAGCACGGTTCCGATCACGGCGGAGACGGCGAGGATGAGCGAGTTCGCGTAGAACCGCCACAGCGGCACGCCGGCGATGCCCTCGACGACCTTGAGGTAGTTGTCGATCGTGGGGGCCCACGGCAGCAGGCCCGGGTTCTGCCCGAACTCCGCGTTCGGCTTGAAGGTGGACAGGAGCAGCCAGACGAGCGGATAGATCACGACGAGCGTGATCGCGGTGAGCGCCACGAACCAGACGATCGTCTGCGACGTGCGGCGCGTGAGCCGCCGTCGGGGCGGCTGCTGACCGGTGGTGATGAGGGCGGTGGCGGTCATCGGTCCTCTCCCGCGTAGTGCACCCACGACCTCTGGGTGCGGAACAGAACGAAGGCGAGGACGCCGACGGCGACGAGGACGATCCACGCGATCGCGGCGGCGTAGCCGAACTGGCCGTCCGAGAAGCCCCGCTTGTAGAGGTACAGGGTGATGAAGTTCGTCATGCCCGCCGGGCCCCCGGAGCCGTTGGAGATGATGTACGCCGAGGCGAACACCTGGAAGGCGCCGATGAGCTCGAGCAGCAGGTTGAAGAAGATCACGGGGGAGAGCATCGGGACCGTCACGGCGCGGAAGCGGCGGAACGGGCCGGCGCCGTCGACCTCTGCCGCCTCGTACAGCTCCTTGGGGACCTGCTTGAGCCCCGCGAGGAAGATCACCATCGTGCCGCCGAACTGCCACACCGCGAGGAGGATCATCATCGGGACCACGAGGTCGACGTTGCCGACCCACCCGCCGAGCTCGATCCCGAACAGGCTCAGCGTGGTGTCGACGGGGCCGTCGGTGTTGAACATCGCGCGCCACACGATCGCGACCGACACCGACGCGCCGATGAGCGAGGGGGCGTAGAACGCCGACCGGAAGAACGTCGCGCCCCCGTCGCGGTAGTTCAGCAGCATCGCCACCGCGAGCGCCGCGGCGAGCTTGACCGGGGTGCCCACGATGACGTACACGAGGGTGATCGTCGCGGACTGGACGAACTGCGGGTCGTCCGTGAACATCCGCACGTAGTTGCCCAGCCCGATCCACCTCGGGTCGGTGAAGAGGTTGTACGACGTGAACGACAGGTAGAGCGAGTACGCCATCGGGCCGACGGTGAGGCCCAGGAACCCCACGAGCCATGGCAGCAGGAAGGCGTATCCGGCGAGCGTCTCCCGCAGCGTCTTCCTCTTCAGGCCCGGCCGCGCGGGCGGGGCGGCGGCGCGCGATCGCCGGCGGCCGCGGGCGGCGGCGGTGACGACCGTTCTCGTCGAGGTGGTGGTCATGATCTCCCGATCGGGTCGGGAGGCCCGGACGCGTGCCCGGGCCTCCGCGGTCTCACTGGTTGAGGACGATGTCCATCTCGGAGAAGAACTGGCTCGCCGCCTCCCCGGGCGTGATCGTGCCGAAGCCGAGCTCCAGGCCGAGCTGGCGGAACTTCTCCTCGAGGGTGCCGTACCCGACGATCGGAACGGGCGGCGCGTCGCCGAGGCGGTCGGCGATCGACTCCTCGTAGTCGCGGATCTGCGCGTCGAGGCCCTCGAGCGCCGCGCCCTCGAGCTGCGTCTCGGATGCGGGGAGCCCCCGGTTGGTGCCGAAGACGGCGCCGACCTCGGGGCTGTTCACGAGGAAGTCCACGAGGGTCGCCGCGGCTTCGGGATGATCCGTGGTCGCGGCGATCGCGTGCAGCATCGCCGGCTTGAGGAACAGGTCCTGCGCTCCCTCGACGTCGAGCGGGGGAGCGACGAGCCCCAGCTCCGTGTAGGAGTCGCCGAGATTGCCGAGGTAGCCCGTTCCGAAGTTGTCCCAGTTCAGCTCGCTCGCGGTGAGCGCGGAGTCGAACACGGAGAGGGGATACGCCTCCTCGACCTTCTGCGAGCCCGCGGCGGTCCCGTCCTCGCGGATCGAATCGCCCTGCTCCCAGAACGCCTCGAGATCGTCCTGGGTGAAGTTCGGCTCGCCGTCCTCCGTGAACAGGTCCTCCCCGCCGGCGCGCATCTGGAGCTCGAAGTTCTGGATGCGGCCGGTCCAGTCGACGCCGCCCCAGAGCTCGACGCCCTGGGCGGAGGCGGCGTCGCTGACCTCCTCCATCCAGTCGTCGTAGTCGTCCCAGGTGCCGCCGGCGAACTCCTCGACGCCGACCGCTTCGAGGAGCGCGGGGTTGGTGTAGAGGCCGAAGGCGTTGGTCGACGTCGCGATGGCGAAGTTCCCGTCGGCGACCTCTCCGATCTCCAGGATCTCGTCCGAGAAGGGCTCGTCGTCGATGACGCCGCCGAGATACGGCGCCAGATCGAGGAGGAGGCCGCTCTCGGCGTACTGCCGGAGGTAGGAGTAGTCGAACTGCATCACGTCGGGCAGCCCGCCTCCTGCCGCCTCCGTCTGCCGCTTCTCCCAGAAGGCGGGGAAGTCGAGGAAGGAGTTCTGGACGGTGATGCGGGGGTATTCCTCGTTGAAGGCCTCGAAGGCCTGCTCGTAGAGCCCCGCGCGGACCTCGTTCCCCCAGAACGCGAACGTCAGCGTCACCTCCTCGTCGGGATCGTAGGTCTCGCCCGGTGCGGACGAGCCGGAGCAGCCCGTCAGCGCCAGCGCGCCGATCGTCAGGAGCGCGGCCGGCAGGGCCGGTCTCGTGGTGCGGAACATCGTTGTCCTCTCAGAACGGCGTCGTTCGAGCCCGAACCTCGGTGTGCCGGGCCTGCGCCAGGGAAAGCGCTTGCCGGAACTCTACTGCGCGGAGTCGTCGTTTTCAACACGGCGCGAGCTCGTCGGCGAGCGCGACGAGCTCGTCGGTCTCCCGGACGCGGTCGAGGAACACGAAGCGGTGCGCGAGCGACAGCTCGTCGCCCGGGCGCAGCGCGATGGTCTCCGCGAAGGTCGGCGACGGGGCCAGCACGGGGATCGGCTCGGAGCGCACGAACCAGCGCACGGCCGGGTGCCCGCTCGACCGGCCGGCGAAGGCCAGCACCGTGCCGCCGCCGTCCACCTCGTCGTGGAGCCCGGCGAAGGCGAGCCAGGGCGCCTCCGCGCCCATGACGGCGTCCGCTGCGGCGCCCGTGCGCGCGACGGCCCCCGCGGCCTCCGGCACCGTGACGGTCCCTCCCGAGAACGACCGGGGGAGCCGCAGGAAGACCCCGGAGTACCCGGCGTCCTCGCGGCCGTTCGTCGTCGGGCTGCCGAGCACGAGCTCGCGGTCGCCCGTGCCGCGCAGCGTCGTGACGACGTCGAGCGCCCAGAGCCCCCGCTCCTCGTCGAGCGTGTGGAAGCGGAGTGCGCGGCGTTCGCCGAGCCACGCCTCACCCGCCCGGGTGATCCACGTGAGCTCCTCCTCGACGACCGCCTCCTCGCCGTCCGAGGTCGTCGTGAACCGGTCGTGGCGGATGCGCCCGACGTTGTCGAGCGGCAGGTAGCCCCGCCCGTGCACGTAGGTGTCGCCGCCCCAGAAGTTCTGCCCGGAGACGTCCGTGAGCGTCACCTGCAGTCCCCTGTGCCAGCGGTGGTCCCACGGGCGGAAGCCGGTGAGCGGTGCGCCGGAGAGGGATCGGACGGGGTGCAGGTACGGCTTCGGCCCCTCGAAGGCGGGGGCGTCATCGGCGAAGACGTAACGGGCGACGTCGATCCCGGCGGCGCGCACGACGAGCGCCGAGGCCTCGGCGGACAGCGCGAAGTCACCCACGGGCGGCGGCCTCCCCGTGGGACGCTCGGATGGTGCCGGCGTGGATGCGCGCCGTCGCCTCCCGGGGGTCCGTCCCCGCCATCGAGGCGTAGAACGGATCGCCGGGCACGAGCTCGTCGCGCGACACCGGCCGCCCCGTGAGCGCCGACTTGTACATGCCGGCGGCGAGCTCCATGACGCGGCGCCCGTCGTCTCCGCTCACGCGCGGGCGGACCCCCGCCTCCATCGCGGCGACCATGTGCGCCAGCTGGGGGGCGTGCGTCGTGCTCGGGACGTTCTCCGTCGGCGGCCAGGCGGCGGCCGTGGCCGCATCGACCTGCGGCGCCGGAGTCCAGGTCCAGTGCGCGTTGTCGTAGCCGTAGAGGTGCTCGACCTCGACGGTGGCGAGCTCGAAGTCGATGCGGACCTGGCTCGTCTCCCGGGGCGAGAGCAGGCTGTTGGAGACGGAGCACAGCGCGCCGGAGGCGAAGCGCACGACGGCGAACGAGACGTCCTCGGTCTCGGTCTCGCGCGCGAGGGTCGACATGACCGCCGTCACGTCGGTCCACTCCCCGAGGATCGAGAGGAGCAGATCCATCTGGTGGATGCCGTGGCCCATCGTGGGGCCCCCGCCCTCCGTGGCCCATCTCGCGCGCCACGGCACGGCGAAGTACGACGGGTCGCGATACCAGAGCGTGTCGCACCGTGCGACGAGGGGGCGGCCCAGCGCGCCCCGCTCGACGTGCTCGCGCAGGCGCTCGGCGGCGGAGCCGAACCGATGCTGGAAGACGTAGGCGGCGTAGGGGCCGTTCTCCCGCTCGTGCGAGGCGATCTCGTCGTAGTCGGCGAGCGAGAGCGTCGGGGGCTTCTCCGAGAGCACCCATGCTCCCGCGTCGAGGGCGGCGATCGCGGCGTCCTTGTGGGCGATCGGCGGGGTCGCGAGCGTCACGAGATCGGGCTTCTCCGTCGCGAGAAGCTCGTCGAGGCCGGTGTACCGGGCGCGGACGCCGAAACGCGCGGCGGCGGACTCCGCCGACGCGGGATCGACGTCCGCCACGGCGACGATCTCGACCCGGTCGCCGAGGGCGGCGAGGCTCGGCAGGTGCTGTCCTCGGGCGACGGCTCCCGTCCCGACGACGGCGACACGGATCGGCATGATGCTCCTTCGCAGTGGGAAAACGCTTCCCGTTCACGCTACCCCACGCGACTCCTCGGGGCCATCTCTCCCTCGGCCCTCCGATGTCGGGGGCTGCCCGGCGTGGGACGGGCGGGGCCCGGCGTGGCGTCCGCCGCGGGCGGGGAGCTCGTCCAGCGCGCCCTGCTCGACGATCGCGATGCGCTGCCACGGCCCGCCCGAGAGCCGCGCGCGACGGGTCTCGTCGTCGTCAGCCGACGCGCTCCCGCAGCCAGCGCAGCTGCGCCTCACGCTGGTAGCCCGTGCCGCCCTCGTGCCCGTTGAACGGATACACCTCGATGGACTTGTCCTCTCCCGCCCACGCGTTGAACGCGCCGAACACGGTCGACGGCGGGCAGGTCGCGTCCATGAGCGCCGTGGAGAAGACCGCCGGAGCCGTCGCGCGCGCGGCGAGGCCGACGCCGTCGAAGTACGACAGCGTGCGGTAGACGCTCTCGACCTCGTCGCGGTGCGCCGCGAGGTACATGCGGATCTCGCCGTACGGCATCGTGTCGACGAGGGTCGTCGCACGGGGGAAGTCGCACAGGAACGGCACGTCGGGCAGGGCGCCGGCGACATCGTCCGCGAGCGCGGCCGCCGCGATCGCGAGACCGCCGCCCTGGCTCGTCCCCGCGACGAAGACCGCGACGCCCGGGGCGAGCTTCCGGGCGACGTCGACGGCGAGGGCGGAGTCGGTGTAGGCGCGGCGGTAGTAGTACGTCTCGCGGCTGCCGATGCCGCGCGTCATGACGCCGGGCGCCTGCGAGCCCGTGCCGTGGGGATCCGCCGTCGCCCCTCCCGCGCTGCCGTGGCTCCATCCCTGTCCGCGGGTGTCGACGACGAGGCGCGCGTACCCCGCGAGGGGGTAGGGGCCGGTGTCGTGCGCGAAGCCGCGCCCGCCGGAGTACCCCACGAGCTCGACGACGACCGCCTTCGGCGCGCGGTCGGCCGGAGCCTGCCACCAGGCCCGGATGGCGTCGCCCCCGAAGCCGGCGAACGTCACGTCGTGCACGTCGACGAGCTCGAGGCCCGCGTCGACCCGCTCGAGCCGGGGCTCCCATCCCGCCGCGCGCGACTCCGCGAGCGTGCGCGCCCAGAAGTCGTCGAAGTCGGCGGGCGCCGTCGCGGACGATCGGTAGGCGCGGAGCTGATCGAGGGGCAGATCGAAGTGCGCCATCTCCGGCGTTCCTCCTGGGGTCGTGACGTGCGTCGGGCCGAGGCGAGCCTAGCGCGATCCGGCGGGCGTCGCCGCCGGGACGGACGAGAGCGGGACGCCCGGCCCCGCGGAGGGGACGAGGACGGCTAGAGCGCGTCGATCGCCGCGTTGAGCGTCGCGGAGGGGCGCATGACGGCGGTCGCCTTGGCCGCATCGGGGCGGTAGTAGCCGCCGATGTCGGCGGGCTTGCCCTGCACGGCGACCAGCTCGTCGACGATGGTCCGCTCGTCCGCCGCGAGCCTCTCCGCGAGCGGCGCGAAGGCCGCGGCGAGAGCGGCGTCCTCGGTCTGCGTCGCGAGCTCCCGCGCCCAGTAGAGGGCGAGGTAGAAGTGCGAGCCGCGGTTGTCGATCGTGCCGAGCTTCCGGCCGGGGGAGCGGTCCTCGTCGAGGAAGGTCCCCGTGGCCGCGTCGAGCGTGTCGGCGAGCACCTGGGCCTGGGCGTTGCCGGTCGTCTGGGCGAGGTGCTCGAGGGACGCCGCGAGCGCGAAGAACTCGCCCAGCGAGTCCCAGCGGAGGTAGTCCTCCTCGACGAGCTGCTGGACGTGCTTGGGAGCGGACCCTCCCGCGCCCGTCTCGAACAGGCCTCCGCCCGCCATGAGCGGGACGATCGAGAGCATCTTCGCCGACGTCCCCACCTCGAGGATGGGGAAGAGGTCGGTGTTGTAGTCGCGGAGCACGTTGCCGGTGACCGAGATCGTGTCGAGCCCCTGCCGGATGCGCTCGAGCGAGAAGGCCGTCGCCTCGGCCGGCGGCAGGATGCGGATGTCGAGGCCGGTCGTGTCGTGGTCGGGCAGGTACGCGTTCACCTTGGCGATGACGTTGGCGTCGTGGGCTCGGGTCTCGTCGAGCCAGAACACGGCAGGCGTGCCCGAGAGGCGGGCGCGCGTGACGGCGAGCTTCACCCAGTCGCGGACGGGGGCGTCCTTCGTCTGGCACGCGCGCCACACGTCGCCCTGCTCGACCTCGTGCGAGAGCACGACGTCGCCCGCGCCGTTCACGACGTTGACGGTGCCCGCCGCGGCGATCTCGAACGTCTTGTCGTGGGAGCCGTACTCCTCGGCCTTCTGCGCCATGAGGCCGACGTTGGGGACGCTCCCCATCGTGGTCGGGTCGAGCGCGCCGTGGGCACGGCAGTCGTCGATCGCGGCCTGGTACACGCCCGCGTAGGACGAGTCGGGGATGACGGCGAGCGTGTCGTGCTCCTGGCCGTCGGGACCCCACATGTGCCCCCCGCCGCGGATCATGGCGGGCATCGAGGCGTCGACGATGACGTCGCTGGGCACGTGCAGGTTCGTGATGCCCTTGTCGCTGTTGACCATCGCGAGGGCCGGCCCCTCGGCGAGCCCCTCGTCGAAGGCCGCCCTGATCTCCGCGCCGTTCTCGAGCGCGTCCAGTCCCGCCAGGATCGCCCCGAGGCCGTCGTTCGCCGAGAGGCCCGCGGCCTCGAGGTCGGCCCCGTACCGAGCGAACACGGGCGCGAAGTATGTCTTGACGATGTGGCCGAAGATGATCGGGTCGGACACCTTCATCATCGTCGCCTTGAGGTGGGCCGAGAAGAGCACGCCCTCGGCCTTGGCGCGGTCGATGGCGTCGGCGAGGAACGCGTCGAGCGCCCTGGCGCTCAGGAACGTCGCGTCAACGATCTCTCCGGCGAGGACGGGGAGCTTCGCCTTGAGCACCGTGACGGCGCCGTCCTCGGCGATGTGCTCGATGCGCAGCACGTCGTCGGCGGGGGAGACGAACGACTTCTCGTTCGCGAAGAAGTCGTCGTGGCCCATCGTGGCGACGTTCGTCTTCGAGTCGGCCGACCAGACCCCCATGCGGTGCGGGTGCGCCTTCGCGTACGCCTTCACGGCGCCGGGGGCGCGGCGGTCGGAGTTGCCCTGGCGGAGCACGGGGTTGACCGCGGAGCCCTTGACCCTGTCGTAGCGCGCGGCGACCTCCTTCTCGTCGTCGGTGCGCGGGTCCTCCGGCAGGTCGGGCACGTCGTAGCCGAGCGCCTGGAGCTCGGCGATGGCCGCCTTCAGCTGCGGCACCGATGCCGAGACGTTGGGGAGCTTGATGATGTTCGCGCTCGGCTCGTTCGCGAGCTCGCCGAGCTCGGCCAGGGCGTCGCCGACACGCTGCTCGTCGGTGAGGCGCTCGGGGAACTGGGCGATGATGCGACCGGCGAGCGAGATGTCGCGGGTCTCGAACTCCACACCGGCCTTCGACGCGAAGCCCGCGATGATCGGCAGCAGCGAGTACGTCGCCAGCAGCGGCGCCTCGTCGGTGTGGGTGTAGATGATCTTTGACATGGGTGAGGCGACTCCAGACGGTGGGGTGTTGCCGGTGGTCCGACGGATGCGCGACGGCGCGGTTCTGTCTCGACATCAAGATACCCGGTGGGCCCCTGCCGCACGAAAGCGGGCATCCCTCCCCGCGCGCATCCGCACCCTTCTCCGCCGCGACGATCCACGTGCGCCGCGACAAGGCGCACGGCGGACGGATTCTCGCGGCGGCGGTGGATTCTCGCGGCCGATCGGGGGCCGAGGGCGCACCCGCGGAGCCGCTAGTGTCGGACGGTGGCCGTCTTCGTCGCGTGCGTCTCCGTCGTCCTCCTGAACGTCTACGCGGGCGTCCTCGTCCTGCTGCGCTCCTGGGTGTACGGCGTCCGGCTGTACCGGCCGATGCTGCTGAACATCGCGCTGTCGTTCGTGCCGGTCCTCGGCGCCATCGTGGCCGTCGCGGGGCTCTTCGGGCTCCCGGCCCTGCTCTCGCTCACGTCCGTGCGGCCGGGCATCGCATCCGCCGCCATCTGGGTCTACCTCATCGCCGGCACGTGCGTGTGGGTGCTGTTCTTCCCGAACGCCATCTACCTCATCACCGAGCTGAACTTCAGCCATCGACGCGACGACGATCCCGTGCCGCTCTGGTACGACATCGTGCAGACGCTGACGCTCACCCTCTCCGGCATCGCGAACGCCGTGCTGAGCCTCGCCGTCGTCCAGACGGCCTTCGTCCTGCTCATCGACCCCGACAGCTCGGACGCCGTCCCCGCGTCGAGCTGGGCCTTCGCGGGCGTCATCATCGTCCTCGGGGCGGTCGGCGTCTACCTCGGCCGGTACCTCCGCTTCAACAGCTGGGACGCCCGCCACCCCGCATCCCTCCTCCGCAAGCTCGGCTCGCACCTGCGTCAGCGGGGGAAGGCGCTCGAGGCGGGCGGCTTCGTGCTCACCCACGCCGTGCTCATCGGCCTCGTCTACGCGCCCGTCTACGGGCTCGGCTACCGGGCGCTCGTCGCCGGCTGAGGGGCGCGGCGGCCTGTCCCGACCCCGCCGCGCGCAGAGCCCTAGCCTTTCAGCGCCTTCGTCACGCGCTGCAGCGAGACGGGCTCCGCGGTCCCGAGGCGCTGCGCGAAGAGGCTCACGCGGAGCTCCTCCAGCAGCCAGCGGGCGCGCACGAGGCTCTCGGGGGCGTCCTCGGGCAGGGGGACGGCGCCGCCGGCCTCGTCGAACGCGGCGCGGGCGCGCTCGTACTCGGTCATCCACGCCCTGTCCCTGCCGGGGTTGTCGGGCAGCGCCCCGAGCCGGATGCGCGCCCCCTCCAGGTAGCGGGGCAGGTGCGCGAGGCGATCGAGGCCCGTCTCGGCCACGAACCCGCGGTGGACGAGCCCGGCCAGCTGGCCCCGCACGTCGTTCAGCGCGCCGAGGAGCGCCATCGAGGTCGCTCCCTTCATCGCCCGCTCGACCTCGCGCGCGCTCGTGAGGATGCGCGCCACGAGCGAGACGCACGAGAACACGTCGTCGACCGAGCCGCGCGAGACCTCCTCGCGCAGCCGCTCGAACGCGGCGCGGTCTCGGACGATCCCGTGACGGGCGAGCACGGCGTCGGCGACGGCCGCGCGGCAGTCCTCGATGAGCGCCTTCGCCGACGCATAGGGCGAGGCGGCCAGAGCGAGCTTCTCGTTGGCCGTGAGATGCTCCTGGACGTACGACACGGGCGACGGCACCTGCAGCAGCACGAGCCTGCGCAGGCCCTTCCGGGTGACGCGCACGGCCGTCTCCGCCGTCGCCTCGACGCGCAGCGCGACCGTCTGCCCCTCGTCGACGAGCGCGGGATGGCCGCGCACGACGCCGCCCGCGACGCGCGTGTCGACGACCTCGGGCAGCGCGCCGAACGTCCAGTCCGTGAGACCCGACTGCTCGAGCGCGGGAGCCGCGACGCCCGTGGCCGCCGCGACATCCGTCACGGCGTCCTTCCCGCGGCCGCGCGACTCGCCCTTCGCGAGCTGCCGGGCGACGCTGTCCCGTGTGCGCTCCGCGAGCCGCCGTTGCAGTGCTCCGAGATCGCGATCGGATCCGACCTCCCGGCCACGGCCGTCCACCGCGCGGAACGACATCCGCAGGTGCGACGGCACGCGATCGAGGTCGAAGTCCGCTGCGGTCACCGGCTGGCTCGCGGCGCGCTGCACGAGGCGCGCGAGCGCGTCGAGGAGCGGCGACGCGGGGAGCCCGTCATGGGACTCCGGACCGCCGTCCGCGAGCTCCTCGGAGAGCCTCGCGGCCCAGTCGGCCGCGGGCACGACGTGGCGGCGGATGGCCTTGGGGAGTGCCTTGAGGAGCGCGGTCACGAGCTCGTCGCGGAAGCCGGGCACCTGCCAGTCGAAGCCGTCGGGGCGCAGCGACGCGAGGAGCGGCAGCGGCACGACGACCGTCACGCCGTCGTCCGGAGCTCCGGGCTCGAAGCGGTATGCGAGGTTCAGCGTCTGGTCGCCCTGCGTCCAGCGCGTCGGGAAGTCGCGCGCGTCGGTGGTGGCGGCGCCGTCGACGAGGTCCTCCTCGCGCATCGTGAGGAGCTTCGGAGAGCGCTCGCGGGCGTCCCGCCACCATGCCTCGAACGAGCGAACGTCGGCGACGTCGGCCGGGATGCGCGCGTCGTAGAACGCGTAGACCGCCTCGTCGCCGGCGAGGATGTCGCGCCGGCGCTCGCGGTCCTCCAGCCGCTCGAGCCGGCGGCGGAGCTCGGCGTTCTGACGCAGGAACGCCGTGACCTGCTGCGGGAGGACCGACGGATCCCACTCTCCCTCGACGAGCGCGTGCTGCAGGAACAGCTCCCGCGCCGCAGCGGGGTCGACCCGGGAGAAGAGGATGCGCCGCCGCGGCACGATCTCCACGCCGTAGAGGGTGACCTTCTCGTACGCGACCGCGGACCCTGAGTCCTTCGACCAGTGCGGCTCCGACACCTGCCTCTTGGCGAGGTCTCCCGCGAGCGCCTCCGCCCACGCCGGGTCGATGGCCGCCGCGGTGCGCGCGAAGAGGCGCGACGTCTCGAGGAGCTCGGCGGCCATGACCGCCTGCGGGCGCCGCTTGCGGAGCACCGATCCGGGGAACACCGAGAACCGGACGCCGCGGGCGCCGCGGTACTCCGCGCCGCGCGCCCTGGGGTCCTTCTGCCTCTCGCGCTCGTCGAGGACGCCGATCTGCGACAGCAGGCCGGCCAGCAGCGAGCGGTGCACGGCGTCCGGACCGGCCGCGCCCCCGCCGTCCCGGCCTGCGTCCTCCCGCCTGCCGAGGTCGCGCGTGAGCCCCTGCAGCTGCCGGTGGACGTCGAACCACTCCCGCACGCGGACGTAGTTGAGGAACTCGGAGCGGCACAGCCGGCGGAAGGCGCTCGACCCGAGCTCTCGCTGCTGCTCCTGCAGGTGGTCCCAGAGGTTCAGGAGCGTGAGGAAGTCGCTCGTCGGATCGGCGAAGCGCGCGTGCGCCCCGTCGGCCTGCTCGCGCTGTTCCTCCGGGCGCTCGCGGACGTCCTGGATCGACAGCCCCGCGACGATCGCGAGCACCTCGCGTTGCGCGCCGTTGCGCCGGGCCTCCACGAGCATCCGGGCGAACCGCGGGTCGATCGGGAGCCGGGCGATGTCGCGGCCGATGCGCGTGAGCTGCGGCCGCCCGCCGTCGCGCGTGGGGTGCACGGCCCCGAGCTCGACGAGCAGGTCGAGCGCCGCGCGGACGCCTCGCGCGTCGGGAGGCGTGAGGAAGGGGAACTCGGAGATGTCGCCGAAGCCGAGCGAGAGCATCTGCAGGATGACCGACGCGAGGCTCGTGCGGAGGATCTCCGGCTCGGTGAACGCGGGGCGCCTCTCGAAGTCGTCGTGAGCATAGAGGCGGATGGCGATGCCCGCGCTCGTGCGCCCCGCGCGCCCGGAGCGCTGCTGGGCGGAGGCCTGCGACACCGCCTCGACGGGCAGCCGCTGCACCTTGGCGCGGTTGCTGTAGCGGGAGATGCGCGCCGTTCCGGTGTCGATGACGTACTTGATGCCGGGGACCGTGAGCGACGTCTCGGCGACGTTCGTCGCGAGGACGACGCGACGTCTCAGCCCCGCGACGGATGAGCGCTCGAAGACGCGATGCTGCTCGGCGGAGCTCAGCCGGCCGTAGAGGGGGAGCACCTCCGTGGGAGCCGTCCGGCTGCGGAACGCCCCGCGCACGGCGTCGGCCGCGTCGCGGATCTCGGCCTCGCCCGGCAGGAAGACGAGCACGTCGCCCGGCGCCTCGCGCTCGAGCTCCCGCAGCGCCTGCACGATCGACGCCACGTCGTCCTCGGCGTCGTAGGGGCGCTCGTCGATGTCGGCGGCGGGGGCCTCCTCGCCGTCGGCGGCCGAATGCAGGAGATCCGCGTCGCCGTCGGGCGAGGACCCGCGTGATCCCGCGTCTCTTCCGGCGAGGCGGCCGCGTCTCTCCTGCGTCGTGTCGCCGTCGCCCGCGGCCTGGGTCTCCGCGAGGCGAGGACGGTACCGGACCTCGACGGGGAACGTGCGTCCCGACACCTCGATCACGGGGGCCGGCGTGCCGTCTGCCTCGGCGAAGTGCCGCGCGAACGAGGCGGGGTCGATCGTCGCCGAGGTGATGACGACCCTGAGGTCCGGCCGCTCGGGCAGCAGTCGCTTGAGGTAGCCGAGCAGGAAGTCGACGTTGAGGGAGCGCTCGTGGGCCTCGTCGACGATGATCGTGTCGTAGCGCGACAGCTTCCGGTCGCGATGGATCTCGTTCAGGAGGATGCCGTCGGTCATGAGTGCGATGCGCGTGGACGCCGACACCTGGTCGGTGAAGCGCACCTTGTAGCCGACGAGCCCGCCGAGCTCGACCCGCAGCTCCTCGGCCACGCGCTCGGCGATCGTCCGGGCGGCGAGCCGGCGCGGCTGGGTGTGCGCGATCGACGTCCGCCCGAGCTCGAGGGCGATTTTCGGCAGCTGCGTCGTCTTCCCGGAGCCCGTCGCCCCCGCGACGATGACGACCTGGTGGTCGCGGACGGCCGCGGCGATCTCGTCGCGCGCCGCGCTGACCGGCAGCTCGGGCGGGTAGGAGATGACGGGTTCGGGCATAGCCCTCCACTCTAGACGCGCGCTGACAGCCGCCGATCTGCGTCGGCCTAGGATCGCCCCATGTCGCGTCGCGCCTTCACCCCGGTCGAGCAGCGGATCGACGCCTGGGCGCATCGTCGTCTCGACGCGCTGTCCGGCGGCGGCCCCCTCCGCCGGGCGCTCGTGGAGTTCGCGGTCTTCGCGCTCAAGCAGGCGTGGGCGTGCATCTTCGGCGCCGCGATGCTCGCGGCGATCGTCGCGGCACGCCTGTGGTATCCCGACGACGCGGTCGTCGCCCGCACCGACGCGCTCGTCGTCGCGGCCGTCGTCATCCAGGCGCTCATGCTCGTGTTCCGCCTGGAGAGCGGGCGGGAGCTGTGGGTCATCGTGCTGTTCCACGTGGTGGGGACGGCGATGGAGATCTTCAAGACCGACGTCGGATCCTGGAGCTACGAGGGCGACGGCGTGCTGCGCATCGCGGCCGTGCCGCTCTACACGGGCTTCATGTACGCCGCGGTCGGCTCGTACATGGTGCGGGTGTTCCGGCTGTTCGAGCTGCGCTTCGACCGGTACCCGCCGCTGTGGGCGACGGCGGTCGTGGCCGCGGCGATCTATGCGAACTTCTTCGCGCACCACTTCCTGCCCGACGCACGATGGGTGCTCCTCGCGCTCGTGGTCGTGCTCTACGCGCGCTGCACGATGCACTTCCGGAACCACAGGACGCGGCCGTGGCGGCGGATGCCCGTGCTCGTCGCCTTCGTCGGGGTGGCGTTCTTCATCTGGATCGCGGAGAACGTCGGCACGGCCGCCGGCGCGTGGATCTACCCGGACCAGGCCGACGGATGGCAGCTCGTGTCGCTGTCGAAGCTCGTCTCCTGGCTGCTGCTCATGATCATCTCGGTCGTGCTCGTGACGTTCGTCTACCGCCCGCAGCCGCCCGAGCGTCCCGCCCTCGCGTGAGCATTCCCCGGTCAGGCCGCGAGAATCCACGTGCGCCGTGAGAATGCGGGCGGCAGCGGGATTCTCGCGGGAACGGGATGTGCGGCGGGACGTCAGATGAGCCGGCGCAGCGCCTCTTCGGCGCTCACGCCCTCCGCCGCGGCCCGCGCGCGCAGCCGGGCGTGCTCGTCGGGAGTGAGCGAAAGCCGCAGCTCGACGGGGACCTCCGGCTCGGCGAAGAGCGCGAGCTCCTCGCCGGCCTCCCACAACGCGATCGCGGCGGACCGCGATGCGGCCCGTGCGGTGTTCTCCGACGTCTCCTGGGTCGGCGCGGACGTGCCCCGTACGGGCGCGTCGGTGGGCCCGCCGGCCGGATCGGCCTCATCGAGTCCCGCCCCGCCGAGCCCGGGCCCGCGTTGCGGCTCGTCGCCGCGCTGGAAGGCCTGCGCGGCGCCGTTCGCGCGCCGGTCGGCGGCCTCGTTGAGGGGGTGCCCGGAGTGGCCCTTGATCCACGAGAAGGAGACGGTCCGCCCGTGCAGGGCGTCGTCGATGCCCTGCAGCAGCTCGCGGTTCATCACAGGCTTGCCGTCGGCCTTCCGCCATCCTTTTCGCTTCCACCCCGGCATCCACTTCGTGACCGCGTCGATGACGTAGCGGCTGTCGCATTCGACGACGAGGTCATCGTCGATCCCCGCCGTCGCGCGCAGCAGCTCCAGCACGGCCTGCAGCTCGCCCTGGTTGTTCGTGCCGTGCGGCGACCCGCCCGCCGCCCAGCGGTCGTCATCGATGTACCAGGCCCAGCCCATGGGCCCGGGGTTGCCGAGGGCGGAGCCGTCTGCCGCGGCGGTGATCGTCATCCCGCCAGCGTACGGGGAGTCGCCGGAGCCCCCGGGCGCGCCGCCCTCCCGGCCGTCGCCGCGCCGTCACACGCCCGACTCACGACGGCGGTAGCGTCGGGCGCGTGAAGCTCGAAGACGTCGATCCGTTCATCGGGACCCAGCCGACCGCCCTGCCGGAGCCGCACGGGCTCGCCGCCACGTGGTGGTGGCCCAAGCCGCAGATCGGCAACACCCATCCGGGCGCGACGTTCCCCCTCGGGATGGTCTCCGCGTGCTCCTACTCGGGCGCGTACCCCACGGGCTACGGCGAGTACGGCCTGACGACGGAGGGCGTTCCGCCGCGGATGCGGGAGCGTCCCGTCGCCAGCGGCGTCACGCACTTCCAGCAGAGCGGCACGGGCGCCATCCGCAAGTACTACAACTATGTGCGCGTGACGCCGATGCTCGGCTCGCTCGACGCGCTGGGCGAGCGGTGGGACATCGCCGACGAGGTCGCCTCTCCCGGCTCCTACGCCTTCACGCTCGACGGCGGCGTCCGCTGCGAGGTGACGGTCGGGCCCAAGAGCGCCGTGCACCGGTACACGTTCCCGAAGCACCGCGACGCCCGCCTCGTCATCGACCTGTCGCTCGGCGGCCTCGACATCCCCTACGGCGCGACGATCCCGTTGCGCGCCCACCTGGAGTCCACGGGCCCGGGGGAGGCGGAGGGCGAGATCGTCGTGGAGGGGACGCCCCTGGCGATGCACATCGAGACGGACGCCGCGGGCTGGCGTCAGCTCCTCTGGTACGACAGGCGCCTCATGCCGGGCGGGAAGCGCCTCGACTTCGACGCCATCCGCCCGACGACCCTCCGCCCGTTCGGGCTCATGTGGGCGGGGCCGACGACGGAGGGGCAGACGATCGAGCTGAGGATCGGCTTCTCGCTGCGCGGCGTCGAGCAGGCGGCGCGCAATCTGCGGGCCGACTGCCCGGCGGGCACGGGCTTCGACGGGCGGCGCGCGGCGAGCGAGCTGGCCTGGGCCGAGCATCTCGGCGCCGTCCGTCTCGGGGACGGGCCGGAGGAGCCGACGCCGGCGGAGGCCGACGGGCGGCGCACGGTGTTCGGCACCGCCCTCTACCACTCGCTCGTCAAGCCGTCGCTCGCGGTCGACGAGAGCCCGTTCTGGCCGTCGAAGGGCCCCTTCGTCTTCGACCTGTGCACGATGTGGGACATCTACCGCACCCAGCTGCCGCTCCTCACCCTCCTGCGGCCCGATCGCGCGGTCGAGCTCGGCAACGCCCTCATCACCATCTGCGAGGAGGAGGGGAACTTCCCCATCGGCTACCGGATGGCGAAGGGGTCGGATCGCTTCTCCCGTCAGGCGAGCGCGCTCGCGCACACCTTCCTGGCCGACCTCTGCCAGGCCGGGTTCGACGGCATCGACTGGGAGTGGGCGCTCGTGCACATGCTCTCCGACCTGCGGCGCACCTACGGCGAGGACTTCCTCGCCCACGGCCGGACCGAGCCGGTGACGCACACGCTCGACATCGCGTTCGGATACTGGTGCACGGCGCAGGTGGCCGCGTCCGTGGGGGACGGCAAGGTGCGCGACGAGTGCCTCGCCCTCGCCGGGCGGTGGCCGGGCGCCTTCGACCGCGAGACGGGCCTGCTGCGCGACTCCACCTTCTACGAGGGGACGAAGCACAACTACTCCTACCGGCTCCTGCACGACATGGCGGGCCGGATCGCGCTCGCCGGGGGAGACGACGCCTTCGCGGGTCTGCTCGACGGCTTCTTCGGCTTCGGCGCCGCGCCGGTCCGGCAGCCGGGCGTGCGGCCCGGCGACGTCGAGATGGAGGGCGGCTACGCCCTCGGCCGCTTCGAGGGGCTCAACAACGAGCCCGACATGGACGCGCCCTGGGCGTACACGTACGCGGGGAGGCCCGACCGCACGGCCGAGGTCGTGCACGCCGTGCTCCACCAGATGTTCGGCACGGGGCCCGGCGGGCTGCCGGGCAACGACGACTCCGGCGGGCTCTCGTCGTGGGTCGTGTGGGCGTCGCTGGGGATGTTCCCCGTGGCGGGGCAGGATCTCGTCCTGCTGAACGCCCCCGCGTGGCCCGAGGCGCGCGTCGCGACGGGCGGCGACCGCGAGATCGTCGTGCAGACGAGCGGGTTCCGCCGTGTCGGGCGCGACACCGCTCCGCAGTACGTCCGGTCGATGCGGTGGAACGGCGCGCAGCGCGACGCCGCCTGGCTGTCGGGCGCTCAGCTGCGCGAGGGCGGCGTCCTGGAGGTCGAGCTGGCCGACGAGCCCGGCGACTGGGCGCGCGACCAGCGTCCGCCCTCCCATCCGCACGAGGCCGTCCCGAGCTCCCGCTCGCTCGAGTGAGGCCGGGCGTCACCGACCGGGCACGGGGGCGACACATCGATCGCGTATCATCGCGCGCACTCGCATCCCGAGCCAGGGATCGGGCGCATGCCGGGATCTCTCGAACAGGAGCCTGAATGACCCGTCGCCTCGTCATCGTCGTCCGCGCCGACCCCGTCATCTGCGGGCACTCCGGAGAGGCCAGGAACCTGGCCGAGGCCGCGCTCCTGCGCGGATTCCACGAGGTGCGCATCGTCACCTGGCCGATCGAGCGCCTGGAGTCCGCGGGGCTCCCGCTCAAGCCGCTCGAGACGGTCCTGCCGTACAGCGACGGCATCGTCGTCGAGCGGCCCGAGCCCGTGGGCGACTACAAGGTCATCGACGGCCGTTACCTCGGGGGCCTCGTCGGACGGCTCGTCGAGCTGTTCACCGACGGCGTCCCCACGGTCGCGATGTCGCTCTATCTCAGCCCGCACACGACGGCCGTCACGGATGCCGTGGAGGTCGCCCGCAGGACGGGGCTGCCCGTCGATGTCGTGACGATCGCCGAGGCCGTCGGGTCCGACGTCACCAACGTCGTGCGCCAGTGCGTGAACGAGGGCCGCTTCGGCGCCGCCGCGCACGTGCTCGAGTCGTACCTGGCGAGCGACGTCTGCGTCGCCGTCTCCCAGTACACGAAGGACCTCATCGTCGAGGAGGCGCGCGTGCTCGACGCGCGTCACGGGACGACCTACGGCGTGCGCTGCGAGGAGCGCATCTCGATCTCCTACCCGGCGATCGACGCGTCGCTCTTCCTCGGCCTCGACGACGCCGACATCGCGCGGCACCTCGCCGCGCGCGGCCTCGATCGAGACGGCTACGTGTTCTACCTCTCGCGCCTCGCCCGCGCGAAGGGCGTCGAGGATCTCATCGCGGGCTTCGCGCAGTCGGGCGCCGCCGCGACGAAGCGCCTCGTCATCGCCGGCCGTGGCCCGGAGGAGCGGGAGCTGCGCGCGATCGCCGCCGCGTCGCCCGCGGCGGACCGGATCGCCTTCCTCACGGACGTCGACGACGCCGAGAAGCCGTTCCTCTTCGCCGGGGCGGCGGCCTACGTGCTCCCGACCAAGCCGCGCCCGGAGTTCGTGGAGACGTTCGGCATCGCCCTCGCCGAGAAGGCGCTCGCCGGCGGCGGGCCGGCGATCACGACGCTCACGGGCGGCGTCGGCGAGGCGGTGGGCGACACCGCCATGATCATCGACGTGGAGGCGCCGGAGCAGATCGCGGCGGCCGTCGACCGCGCCGTCGCGATGGACGCGGCGGAGCGGGCCGGATGGGAGGAGCGGGCGCGGGCGCACGCGCTCCGCTTCGATCGGATGAGCGTGTTCGACGCCCTCTTCGCCCGCGTCCGCGCGGTGGAGACCGAGCGCGTCTGACGGCGGGAGCGATGTCTGCGTGTTTCGCGCACACCGAGACGCGGGGCTCGCGGTCAATAGGGTGGGAGCATGACCGTTCCCACCGTCGCACTCAACTCCGGCCACGACATCCCCCAGCTCGGCTTCGGCGTCTTCCTCGTGCCGCCGGACGAGGCGGAGCGGGCGGTGAGCGATGCCCTCGAGGTCGGCTACCGCCATATCGACACCGCCGCGATCTACCGCAACGAGGAGGGCGTGGGCGCGGCGATCGCGAAGAGCGGCATCCCGCGCGAGGAGCTCTTCGTCACCACGAAGCTCTGGAACGACCGCCAGGCGGGCGACGCGCCGCACGACGCCATCCGCGAGAGCCTCGACAAGCTGGGCCTGGACTACGTCGATCTCTACCTCACGCACTGGCCGACACCCGAGAAGGACACGTACTCGAACGCGTGGGCGAAGCTCATCGAGATCCGCGACGCGGGGCTGTCCCGCTCGATCGGCGTCTCGAACCACCTGCCCGAGCACCTCGACCGCATCGTGAAGGACACGGGCGTCGTGCCCGCCGTCGACCAGGTCGAGCTGCACCCCGCCTACCAGCAGCGCGACGTCGTCGCCTGGGCGGAGGCGAACGGCACGAGGATCGAGTCGTGGGGTCCGCTCGGCCAGGGGAAGTACCCGCTGCTCGAGGAGCCGGCCGTGACCGAGGCGGCCGCCGCGCACGGCGTCACCCCCGCCCAGGCCGTCATCCGCTGGCACCTGGAGAAGGGCTTCGTCGTCTTCCCCAAGTCGTCGCGGAAGGAGCGCATCGCCGAGAACTTCGACGTCTTCGGGTTCGCGCTCACGGCCGACGAGATCGCACGGATCGACGGGCTCGACCCGCTCGACGGCTCGGGACGCGTGGGGTCGCACCCGCTGCAGTTCAACTGACGCTCGTCCCGCACACGGCGCCGTCGTCCCTCGGGGCGGCGGCGCCGTCGCGTGTGCGCCGCCGACGGGCCGCACGGGGCGTCCGGCGGCGAACGGATACATTTGGAGGTCGCCGGGGGCCGCTCGGGAGCGGATGCGGGAGGAACGGGCTGTGAGGAAGACGCCGACCGTCTACGACGTCGCCGATCGCGCCGGCGTCTCGATCGCGACGGTGTCGCGCGTGCTGCGCACCCCCGACACCGTGCGACCCGCGACCCGGGAGCGCGTGCTCGACGCCGTGGCCGAGCTCGGATACGTCCCCAGCGGCAGCGCGCGCGGTCTCGCGGAGCGGCGCACGGGGGTTCTCGGCCTCTACTTCCCGCGCTTCGACGCGATGGACGAGGTCGCGGCGCTCGACGTGCTGTCGGGGGACCGCGTCGGGCCGTTCACGATCGTGCAGGACGCCGAGCCGCGCGACGACCGCGGCTCGATGCTGTTCCAGGACGACGTGCTCCGCGGCGCCGAGCTGGAGGCGTGGCGACGCGGGTTCGTGCTCATGGTCGGCATCGGACGCGGCGATCCCCGCACCTCCACGGTGCGCGACATGGCCGGCCGGGTGGACGGTCTCGTGGTGCTCGCGCGGAGCATCCCCGACGACGTGCTCGTGCAGCTGTCCGCGCGCGTGCCCGTCGTCATCCTCGCGGGTCCGCGCCGGGGCGACCGCTACGACCACGTGACCGTCAGCGACGCCGAGGCGATGGGCGAGCTCACACGTCACGTGCTCGCGCAGACCGGCGGACGCGCTCCGGCGTATCTCGCCGGCCCCGCGGACTCGCCGGACGGCGCGCAGCGCTGGCAGGGGTTCTCGGAGGCGATCGAGGCGGCCGGCGTCCCGATCGCGTCCGTGCCCGTCCTCCGGGGCGACTTCACGCGGTCCTCCGGCAGGCGGATCGGCGAGGAGCTCGTCGCGCGCGGGCTGCCGGCGGCCCTCATGTCGTCCAACGACCGGATGGCCCTCGGCGCGCTCGACGCCTTCCGCGACGGCGGCGTGCGCGTGCCGGTGGACGTCGTCGTGACCGGGTTCGACGGCATCGACGTCGGCGCCGTGTCGGCGCCGCCGCTGACGACCGTGCGGCAGCCGATGATCCAGCTGGGGCGCGCGGCCATCCAGGTGCTCGCGCATCGGCTGTCGGCGCCCGACGCCGACCCCGTCTCCGTGAGCCTTCCCGTGGAGATCGTGCTCCGTCGCAGCTCGCTGCGCTCCTCCTGAGAAGAGCCGCCCGGGCGCGGAGGTGCTCTTGCATCCGCATGATGTAGGCGCCTACACGCGCAGGGCGGCGACATCGCCGTGAGCGCTCCTCCCCGAGGCGGCTCCTTATGACAGAGACGACATGAGGTCACACCGTGTCAAAGACGCACGCCCTCCGCCGCGGGCGGACGGCGGCGGTCGCGGCGCTCGTCGTCGTCGCGCTGGCCGTCGGCGGATGCAGCATCCAGATCACGTCGCAGCCCGATCCCTCGATCGGCGAGGACACGATGCTCATCAAGGCCGACCACGGCAATCCGCTGTTCACCCGGACGTTCAACCCCTTCCTCACCAACACCCGCACGGCCGCGCGCTGGATCTACGAGCCGCTCATCCTCGTCAATCCCCTCGACGGGACGGAGAGCCCGTGGCTGGCGTCGGAGTGGGAGCAGCCGGACTCGTCGACGATCGTCATGACGATCCGCGACGGCGTCGAGTGGAGCGACGGCGAGCCGCTCACCGCGGACGACGTCGCCTTCACGTTCCAGATGCTGAAGGACACCCCGGGGAACGACGTCTACGGGGCCTGGCGAGCCGAACATCGCCGCGATGCTGGCCGGCGGCGAGGATGCGGCGAACCTCGTCGCCTACGGCCTCCCCAACCCCGACCTCGGCGTCGCCGAGACGCTGCTGCGCGCCCACCGCCGGTCCTCCGAGATCCTGCACACGGTCCCGGGCGCGCAGGCGGGCTGGACGATCGCGACGCAGGCGTTCCACTCGACGGGCGAGCCCGGCGCCGACGAGAGACTGCGGGAATACGGGCATCCCCGCGACTTCTGGTACCTCGAGAACTCGGCGGGCGACGACTTCGTGGGCGTGCAGGCGTACACGCGGACGTTCATCGGCCCGGACGGCCCGGTCCCCGTGCGGTCGGACGTCGAGACGACGCTCACGGGATGGGAGTTCTTCCCCGAGGCGCTCGAGCTCGGCGTGCGCAGCGCGTGGGAGCTCAGCGGCGGGACGCCGGTGCTCGTGACGGAGAACGGCATCGCCACCGCGGACGACGCACGGCGGATCGCCTGCACGAGGCGCGCTCGACAACGACGAGTGGGCGAGCGGGTACCGGCCGACGTTCGGGCTCATCTCCTTCGATCGCGAGACCTTCGCGCGCGCCGAAGCCGAGCCTCGCGTGGCTCGGCGAGGTCGCGCGCCGAGGCGGCCTCGACGCCTGACACGTCCGTACGGCCTGATCCGCGCGGCGGGGGAGCGGGAGCCGAGGAGCTCCCCTTTGTCGCCGGTGTGGTTGAATCGTTTCATCTTCGAGGGCCGAGCGGACGCGGACGATCGGCGTCGAGCTCGGAGGCGATGCCGCCGCGGCGGCGCCGCAGACATGCCACCGCAGGAGGACGCCGATGTCGCACCCCGCCCGCTCCCACGTCGTCGAGCTCCGCACAGGAGGCCGGGGAGCACCGCGCTTCGCCGGAAGCGCGGAGCCCGCGCTCACGTGGCGCGTCGAGAGCGAGGCCGAGGGATGGTCGCAGGGCTCGGCGACGATCGAGGCGCGCCGCGGCGGGATCCTCGAGAGGCATGTCGTGCAGGGCGCGCAGAGCGCGTCGGTCGGCTGGCCCTTCGCCCCGCTGCGCGCGTACGAGACCGCCGAGGTGCGCGTCGTCGTGACGGGAGCGGACGGCGTCGAGCTCGAACCCGGAGCCTGGACCGCCGTCGAGGCGGGGCCCCTCCGCCCCGAGGACTGGACGGCGGCCTTCGTCGCGGCCGCCGCGGACGACTCCGCCGGGGCTCCTGCGCCGCCGAGCGCGCGCGACGGGGCGACCGAGGAGCGGGTTCGCGACGCGCTCACGGCGGGCGGTCCGGACCGTCTCGTGAGTCGTTTCCGCAGAGAGCTGCCCGTCAGCCGTCGGGTCGCCCGAGCGCTGCTGTCGTACACCGCGCACGGGGTGGTGGAGTTCCGCATCGACGACGAGCCCGTGTCGGACGAGCTCCTCGCGCCCGGATGGACCGCCTACCGCGACCGTCTGCTCTTCAGCACGGTCGACGTCACGGCGGCGCTCTCCCCAGGGGAGCACATGCTCGGCGCCTGGGTCGGACCCGGCTGGTACGCCGAGTACTTCGGCTTCGACGGCGACTTCTTCCGCACCTGGACGGGGCCGCGTGCGCTGTCCGCGCAGCTGCGCATCGAGTACGCCGACGGCGGCGTCGAGACGATCGTCACTGACGCGGAGTGGTCGGCGACGATCGACGGCCCGATCCGCTTCGCGAGCGTCTACCAGGGCGAGCGATACGACGCGCGGCTCGAGGACGACGGCCTCGCCGTCGGAGGCACGCTGACCGGGTCGGCGCCCGTCGTCGTGCTCGAGGCCGACCCCGGCCGCCTGCGCCCGGCGGCGCTGCCGCCCGTGCGGGTCACCGAGACGCGCGCCGTCGTGGACGTCGTCGAGAGCGCGACGGGGGAGACCATCCTCGACGTCGGCCAGAACCTGGTCGGGCGTCTCCGCGTCCGCGTGAAGGGCGCTGCGGGCACGACGATCTCGCTTCGGCATGCGGAGGTCTTGGAGCACGACGAGCTCGGCATCCGCCCGCTTCGGTTCGCCGCCGCCGCCGACACGTACACGCTGGCGGGCGCCGGCGTCGAGGAGTGGGCGCCCCGGTTCACCTTCCACGGGTTCAGGTACGCGCAGATCACGGGCGTCGAGCCGGGCGCGGTCGAGGTCGTGGCAGAGGTCCTCCACACCGACCTCGTGCGGACGGGCTGGCTCTCGACGGATGTCCCGGAGATCGACCGGCTCCACGCCAACGTCGTCTGGGGCGCGCGCGGCAACTTCGTGTCGATCCCCACCGACTGCCCGCAGCGCGACGAGCGTCTCGGCTGGACGGGCGACCTCCAGGTCTTCGCCCCGACCGCGGGATACCTCTTCGACACGCAGGCGTTCCTGTCGTCGTGGCTCGAGGACGTCGCGGCCGACCAGGCGCGCATCGGCGGCATCGGCCCGCTCTACTCCCCGCTCATCGATCAGAGGCTCTTCGCCCCCGCGCCGATGGCCGCCTGGAGCGACGTGACCACGGTCGTGCCGAGCGTGCTGCGCCGCCAGTTCGCCGACCGGGGCGTGATCGAGCGCCAGTACCCCAGCATGAAGGCGTGGGTGG
Organism: Microbacterium sp. AB; assembly: GCF_032878875.1. NCBI lineage: Bacteria > Bacillati > Actinomycetota > Actinomycetes > Micrococcales > Microbacteriaceae > Microbacterium > Microbacterium betulae. Next base: position 1,381,655 of record NZ_CP118157.1, read on the forward strand.
ACGTCGTTCGCGGCGAGTCCGTCGACGGGCTGTGGGAGAAGGGGATGCAGCTGGCCGACTGGCTCGACCCCACGGCGCCGCCGGATCGGCCCGCCGAGGCGAGGACCGATCCCTATCTCGTGGCGACGGCGTACTCTTTCCGCTCCGCGACGCTCGTCGCCGAGGCGGCCGCGCTGCTGGGGAAGGACGAAGACGCCGCGGAGTACGCCGCGGTGGCCGCCGGGGTGCGTGCCGCGTTCAACCGCGCGTACGTGACGCCCGCGGGCCGCATGATGTCGGACAGCCAGACCGCGTACGCCGTCGCGATCGTGTTCGGCCTGCTGCCGGACGAGCTCGTCGCCCCGGCCGGCGCACGCCTCGCGGCCATCGTCGAGCGCGGCGGGCACCGCATCGGCACGGGCTTCGTCGGCACCCCGATCGTGAGCGACGCGCTGACGATCTCGGGCCACCGTGCGACCGCGCAGCGGATGCTGCAGACGGACGAGCTCCCCAGCTGGCTCTACCCCGTCTCGATGGGCGCCACGACGATCTGGGAGCGCTGGGACTCGATGCTGCCCGACGGCACGATCAACCCGGGCGAGATGACGTCGTTCAACCACTACGCCCTGGGCGCCGTGGCGGACTGGCTGCACCGAGACGTCGGCGGCATCGCGCCTCTCGAGCCCGGATACCGGCGCATCCTCGTGCGCCCGCGAGCGGGTCTCGTCTCACGGGCCGAGGCGCGCCACGACTCGGTGTTCGGCCCCATCCGCGTCGAGTGGACGGCCGCCGACCCCGCCCTGGGGGAGCACAGCCCCCTCGAGGCGACCGTCGTCGTCCCGCCCAACACCACGGCCGTGGTCGACCTCCCCGGCCGCGAGCCCGTCGAGGTCGGCTCCGGCACGCACCGCTTCGCCCCCTGAGGCGGGCGGCTCAGACCCAGCTCGTCATCCAGTTGTGCAGCTGCCACAGCGGGTAGGGCTCCATGATGCCCAGCGCGAGAGGCAGGTAGAAGAGCGCGCAGAGGGTCGCGACGACGAGGAAGACGCCCACGACGACGCGCCAGGCCCGGCGCGTGCGCTGTGCGACGCCCGTCGCGGAGGCGATCTCCTCGTCCGTCGGGTCCGGCAGGAGCTGCGGCTCGCGCTCGCGCACGAGATGCTGCAGCGCCAGGACGAGCGCGAGCACGAGGAAGGGCAGCATCGCGATCGTGTAGAACTGGAACACCGTGCGCTCGGGGTAGAGCAGCCACGGCACGTAGGTCACCCCGAGCCCCGCGAGGGGGAACGCGTAGCGTGCTCGGCGCGTGCGCACGAGCACCCAGACGAGGAGGATCGCGGCGGCGACCCCCGCGTACCAGACGACGGGGTTCGGGATGCTCGAGATCACCCCGATGCAGTCGTCCGACCATCCGCAGGTCGTGGTCCCGGCCTCGGGACGCGACAGCCACATCGCCGTGGGCCGCAGCAGCAGGGGCCACTGCCAGGCAGGGCTCGCGTACGGATGGCTCGTGCTGAGGCCGACGTGGAACCCGTAGACGCCCTCGTGGTAGTTCCAGAGCGCCAGGAGCGGGTTCGCGTCGGACAGGCGGTCGTAGCCCCCCGTCGTCACCAGCCAGCCGGTCCAGCTGACGAGGTACACGACGAACGCGGCGGGCACGAGGAGCAGGAAGGTGACGGGCCCCTGGCGCAGGATGGCGGAGAAGTACCATTCCCGGACTCCGGCGCGGCGGCGCCACAGCGCGTCGACGACGACGAGCCCGATGCCCACGCCCGCGAGCGCGTACAGGCCCGACCACTTCACGGCGCTCGCGGCGCCGAAGGCGGCCCCCGCGGCGACGAGCCACGGACGCGCCCACACGACGGGGCCCCACGACGTCCGGTCGCGCAGCACGCGCGCACGCGCGTCCCGCACGTCGAGGAGGACGAACCAGAAGCCCAGCAGGAGGAAGAACGCCAGGATCCCGTCGAGCAGCGCGACGCGGCTCATCGCGATCGCGAGCGAGTCGATCGCGAGGAGGAGGCCGGCGACCCCGCCGACGGCGATCGATCCCGACAGCCGCTTTGCGACGACGTACAGGAGAGGCACGAGCGCGGTGCCGACCAGGGCCGTGCCGATCCGCCATCCCCAGCCCGAGTCGGCGCCGAAGACCGCGAGCCCCAGCGCGATGATCCACTTCCCGAGCGGGGGATGGACGACGAACGACGCATCGGTCGAGTAGACGCCCGTGTCGCCCGCCAGGAAGCTCTCGTTCGCGCCGTCGGGCCACTGGCTCTCGTACCCGAGGTGCAGGAGCGTCCAGGCGTCCTTGACGTAGTACGTCTCGTCGAAGACGAGCTCGTGCGGATGGCCGAGGCCCACGATGCGCAGGAGGCCGGCCAGCACGGTGAGGAGCGTCGGCACGAGCCACGGCGCATGACGCCGCGCCGTACGCAGAAGGGTGTCTCGACCGGAGACCTCGAGCCGTGCGTGCGCCACCGCTCCAGCGTAGTGCGCGGCCGCGGCCGAGCCCCGCCGGCCGGGGCGCGCGGGCGATGGTCCGGCCGGGCCTGCTCGCGGCGTGCTCTGAAGCCGCTGACATTGCTCGCCCAGGCGGCCTTCGTATGTTGGAGGGATGTCCTATTCCGCGCATCGCCCTGGGCGCTTCGACTCGCAGGGGCGGATCGTCCTCCCCGACGACGACCCCGCAGACCCCGCCCTCGGCGTCGACGAGCCGCAGTACCACGAGCGCGGGTTCGTCCCCGCGGGCGCGGAGGGCGTCTCCGACGCGACCGGCGCGGAGGCCGAGACGGAGCCGATCGGGACCGCGTCGGCCGAGACCGACCGGCTCGATCCGGTGACCGCGGAGGAGCGCGTGCCGAGGCCCCGGCGCCCGCGGCGGCGCGCACCGCGCACGCCGGGGTCGACGCTGCGGCGCCTCGCGATCCTCGGCGGCGCCGACGGGCACGTGCTCGACACCGTGCCCACCGAGACCCCGCGCTTCGTGCAGATGTTCTTCGTGCTGCTCGGGACGGCGCTCGTGTCGGCCCTGTCGATGCTGTTCGCGCTGACCACGGGCGTGCAGGTGGTCGTCTGGGTGGCGGTGCCGCTCGCGATCGTCTGGGCCGGGATCATCTTCAACCTCGACCGGTTCCTCACCTCCACGATGACCGCGACGCGCAGCGTCTGGCGGCTCATCGGCCTGGCGTTCCCCCGCCTGATCATGGCGCTCCTCATCGGGGTCGTCGTCGCCGAGCCCGTCGTGCTGCAGGCGTTCCGCAACGACATCGCCCAGGAGGTCGCCTCCACGAACATCGTCCAGGCGCAGGAGGACCAGGCCGCCCTCGACTCCGGCCCCGAGAAGCAGGCGCTCGACGAGGCGACGGCCAGGCTCGCCGACCTGCAGAACCAGGCCGCGACCGGAGTCGTCTCCGGCACCGACTCGGCATCCGCGTCGCAGGCCGCGGCGCAGGCGACGGTCGACGACCTCACCGAGAAGCTCGCCGCCCAGCAGACCGTCATCGACGAGGCCCGCGCCCTGTACCAGTGCGAGCTCGAAGGCACGGGCGCGGGCGAGGTCGCGGGATGCACGGGCGTCGAGGGCGAGGGCGCGAGCTCCGACGCGGCCGAGGCCCAGCTCGCCGCGGCGCAGGCGACCTACGACGACCTCGCCGCCCAGCTGCGCGACGCGAACGAGGCGCTCGCCGAGACCGAGAGCGCCGCGGCCGAGCAGACGTCGGCCTCGGAGGCCACGAACCGGCAGGCCGCCGAGGACCAGCTGCCCGCGGCGCAGACGGCGTACGACGCCGCGCTCGCCGCCTACGACGCGCGCGCCGCATCCGTGGCGGAGACGAACGCCGGCGCGATCGGGCTGCTCAGCCAGATCAGCGGACTGAACCGGCTCTCGGAGCGGGAGCCGACGATCCTGTGGGCGCATCTGCTCATCGCGGGGCTGTTCCTCATGATCGAGCTGCTCCCCGTGATCGTGAAGGTGCTGACGAGCTTCGGCGACCCGTCGCTGTACGAGAAGGCCGCGGCCGTCCGGAGACAGGTGGCCCTCGACCGCGTGAACTCCGAGGGGTTCCGCGACCGCGCGGACATCCTCGCGGCCGAGTCCGGCTCACCGCCGCGCGCCGCGCAGCCCGCGTAGCGACGCGGGGCGGCGCGCTTGCCCGCAGGGCATGCGCAGGAGGGAGGGCCGAATCCGTCGGATCCGCCCTCCCGGATGCCCGTCTCCTCCCGGAAGGCACATCCTCGACACCTAGGCTGGCGGGGTGATCATCCTCGCGGCGACGCCCATCGGCAACCTCGGCGACGCCTCGCGGCGCCTCGTGGAGGTTCTGGGAGAGGCCTCGGTCGTGGCCGCGGAGGACACCCGCACGACACAGCGGCTGCTCGCGGGCCTCGGCATCGAGAACCGGCCGAGGCTCATCGCGCTGCACGACCACAACGAGAAGCAGCGGGCCGCGGAGCTCGTCGAGCTCGCCCGCGGCGTCGACCTCGTCGTGCTGAGCGACGCCGGGATGCCCACCGTGAGCGACCCCGGCTACGGTCTCGTCGCCGCGGCCGCGGAGGCGGGCGTCGACGTGACGGTCATCCCCGGTCCGTCGGCCGTGCTCACGGCGCTCGCCGTGTCGGGGCTCCCGACCGACCGCTTCACGTTCGAGGGATTCACGGCCCGGAAGCCGGGGGAGCGGGCCAGGGAGCTGCGGGCGCTGGCCGACGAGAGCCGGACGATGGTCTTCTTCGAGGCGCCCACCCGCGTGGCGCAGACGCTCCTCGACATGGCGCTCGCCTTCGGCGGCGAGCGTCGCGCGGTCGTCGCGCGCGAGCTCACGAAGCTGCACGAGGAGGTCGCCCGCGGGACGCTGACGGAGCTCGCGGCCTGGGCGGCCGGCGGCGTGCGCGGGGAGCTCGTGATCGTCGTCGCGGGCGCCGAACGGCGCGAGACCGCGCTCGAGGACGCCGTCGGCCAGGTGCTCGCGCTCGTCGCCGACGGCGTGCGGCTCAAGGCCGCCGCGGCCGAGGTGGCCGAGCAGACGGGCCGTTCGTCGCGCGACCTGTACCAGGCCGCGCTCGCCGCGCGCGTCTGACGCCCGTCCGCCGTCCGCCGCTCGTCGTCCGCCGAACGGGATGGATCGTGGCGCCGGTCAGCCCTTCACGGATCCGGCCGTGAGGCCGCCGACGATGTAGCGCTGCAGCGACAGGAACAGCGCGAGGACGGGGATGGAGGCCAGCACGGAGCCCGCCGCGAAGATCCCCCAGCGGGAGGTGAGCTGGTTCGACACCCACTGGTACATGCCGACCGCGAGGGTCCAGTTCTCCTCGCTCGTCAGGACGATCCTCGCGAGGATGAAGTCGCCGAACGCCGAGATGAACGCCAGGAGCGCGACGACGGCGAGCACCGGCGTCACGAGCGGCATGACGATGCGCCAGAAGATCTGCGCGTGCGAGGCGCCGTCGATCTTCGCCGACTCGTCGAGCTCGACGGGGATGGAGTTGAAGAACCCGTACATGAGGAACGTGTTCGCCCCCAGCGCCCCGCCGAGGTAGACGCAGATGAGCGCGATGCGCGAGTTGATGCCGAGCGCGGGCACGACCTCGCCGAGCGCGAGCAGCAGGAGGAACACCGCCACGAACGCCACGGTCTGCGGGAACATCTGGATGACGAGGAGGCTCGTGAGGCCCACGCGCCGCCCGCGGAACCGGAAGCGCGAGAACGCGTAGGCGGCCGCGGCCCCCATGAGCACGGCCCCGATCGCGGCGGCTCCTCCGACGTAGACGGTGTTGCCCATCCACGTCCAGAACCGGGTGTCGCCGAGCGCGGCGTAGTTGTCGGCGCTCACGGCGGAGAACAGCGCGCTCGATCCGGCGAGGCTCCCGCGCGGGTTGAGCGACGCCGACACGATGTACAGCAGCGGGAACGTCGCGTACACGAGGACGACGACCGCGACGGGGTACTTCCATCCGACCTCGGCCCACCAGCGGCTGCGGCGCGCCGGACGGCGTCCGGGAGCGGAGGACGTGGACGGCGAGGTCACGGTGCTCATCACTGGAACTCCTCGAGCTTGCGGGTCTGGCGGAACGCCAGCGCGGAGATGACGCCGATGACGACGAAGACGACGATCGACAGGGCGCTCGCGAGGCCGTAGTCGGCGGCCCCGCCCGAGACGCCGGAGATCTGGTAGATCGCGGAGATGAGGATGTCGGTGGCGCCGAGGCCGGAGTTGCCGACGAACGCCGGTCCGCCGCCGGAGAGCATGTAGATGATCGTGAAGTTGTTGAAGTTGAACGCGAACGACGAGATCGCCAGCGGCGCGGTCGACACGAGCAGCAGCGGCAGGACGATGGAGCGGAAGCGTCGCCACCGGCCTGCCCCGTCGATCGTCGCCGCCTCCAGCGTGTCGGCGGGCAGGGCCTGCAGCGCGCCCGTGCACACGAGGAACCAGTAGGGATAGCTCAGCCAGAGGTTGACCCAGAGCACGGCGAGCTTGGCCAGCACGGGGTCGCCGAGCCAGTTGATCTCGGCGCCGAAGAAGAAGAGGTCGTTGACCACCCCGAACTCGGAGTTCAGCATGCCGCGCCAGAGGAGCGCCGACATGAACGCGGGGAACGCGTAGGGGAGGATCATGAGCGTGCGCAGCACCTTGCGGCCCCGCACGCGCGGGTCGTTGTAGATGATCGCGAAGAGCAGGCCGAGCCCGAAGCTCGTGAGCACCGTGAGGATGGCGAAGGCGAACGTCCACAGGGTCACCTGGAGGAGCGGACCGGCCAGGCGGGCGTCCGTCACGGCGCGCACGAAGTTGTCGAAGCCCACGCCGACGTACCATCCCGTCGGGAGCGCGGAGCCGTCGGCCGCGACGAACCGGCCGTCGTCGGACGGCTCGTACACCGTGCCGGTCTCGGCGTCCGTGAAGGTCTGCGACTGCTCGTCCCAGGCGAGCGAGGACGTGTAGACGGCTCCCGTGGATCCCTCGCGGGTGCGGACGGAGCCGTCCTCCGGATCGACGGACACCGCCACCCGGAGGGCCGCGATCTCCTCCTGCAGCGCGCTGTCGGTCAGGACGTCGGCACGGGGGACGACCGTCCACCCGGGGACGGTCTCCGGCGCCCCGGAGGATCCGAGGGACGCCCCGCCGACGGTCTCGAGCGGTGACGTCGCCGTGCCGGCGCGCACGTCGCCGTCCGCGTCGACGATCGCGAGGCCGAGCTCGCCGTCGCGCTCCACGATCGCCAGGGGATACGTCGGCGAGTCGGGGTCCCGCCGCTCGTCCTGGATGAGGGCCGCCTCGACGGCCTGGCCCATGGATCCGGCGTGACCCGTGCCGTAGTTGGTGAACGCGACGTACGCCGTGTAGCCGAGAACGAAGACCTGGAAGACCGCGAGGAAGGCCAGACCCGGCAGCAGATACTTCAGCGGCAGGGCTCGCCGGGAGAAGTACACCCCGTCCGCGACCGCGAGGAGCGCCGCCATGGCGCCGAGCACGACCCACGACTCGGCCTGCCATGCGGCGAGGATCGCCGCGACGCCGAGGGCGTTGACGACCGCCATGAGGACGAGCTTGACGACGAAGCCCCATCCGATTCCGCGCCATCCGCGCGCGTGCGACTCGCGCGATGCGACGAGCGTTCCCTGTGCCATGCGTGTTCCTCCTGCCGGGTCCCGGGGCGGACGAGCCGCCCCGGGAAGCCGATCAGCCCAGTTCCGCCTCGAGGTCGGAGACCATCTGGCTCCACGTCGACGCCGGGTCGGCGCCGCCGATGATCTGCACCTCCGCCGCGTTCCACAGGTCCCAGACCGATCCCATCTCGGGGATGCTCGGCATGGGGACGCCGTTCTGCGACGATGCGACGAATCCGGCGATGATCGGGTCGGACGAGACCTCCTCGGCGAGCGACGAGAAGGCGGGGATGCGCGGATCGGCCTCGTAGAGCGCGCGCTGGGCGTCCTCGGTGCCGAGGTAGTTCACGAGGAACTCCTGGGCGAGCAGGGCGTTCTCGCTCTGCGAGCTCAGGTAGAAGCCCTGCACGCCCACGAAGGGAGCCGCGGGCTCGCCGCCCGCAGAGGGGATGGGCCCCACGGCGATGTTCGGGACGTCGGCGAACGCGCTCATCGCCCACGGCCCCTGGATCGTGTAGGGCGTCTGGCCGCTGTCGAACAGCTCGTTGTTGATGTCGTAGTCGACCGTCGTGGAGATGTACCCCGTGCCGGCCGTTCCGTTGTCGTGCAGCCACTGCGCGAACGCCTCGCCGTTCGCTCCGCCCATGCCGACCTCGGTCGTGTACGACCCGGTGTCGTCCTGCACGAAGACGGGGGCGCCGAAGGAGGTCTGCAGCCCGTACATCGTGTACGCGTCGCCCGTCTCGCCCGCCGTGTTGACCGCGATCGGGCGCTCGGCGCCCGCGTCCGCCGCGCTCTGGACGAGGTCGTCCCACGTGGCGGGGGTCTCGTCGCCCACGAGGTCGACGTTCTGGATGAGCGCGACCGTCTCGAGCGAGTAGGGGAGGGCGTAGAGCTGACCGTCGTAGGTCATCGCCTCCAGCGCGACGGGCTCGAAGTCGGAGCCCGCGTCGCCGAGGTCGATCGTGTCGACGACGCCCGCCGTGACGAGGGCCCCGAGCCAGTCGTGCGCGCCGACCGTGATGTCGGGGCCTTCGCCGGTGGGGACCTGTGCGATGAAGTCGTTGCGGAGGTCCTCGAAGTTCTTCTGCACGAGGGTCACGGTCGCTCCCGTGTCGGTCTCGAACTGCTCGGCCGCCGCGGCGATCGCCTCCTCGCGCTCCTCGTCGGTCCAGACGACGAGCTCGGCGTCGCTCGAGGCTCCGCCTTCCGCGGGCTCCTCGCCCGATGTCGTGTCGCCGCTGCCGCCGCAGCCGGCCAGCACCAGTGCTGACGCGGCCACGAGGCCGGCGAATCCCATCTGCGTGCGCATGATGTCTCCTCTTTCGGATGAACGTGGGTCGCGCCGCCGAGGCGGTCGCGTCCTCACGACCTGTGGTGTCGTGCCTCCGAGCCGGATGGCCGGAGGCGGGTGCCCTCCCGGGCGGGTGCGGAGGTCAGCGATCACCGCCTGAGGTGGTGCCGATCTCGATGACGGCGACGCCGCCGGCGGGCACGGAGAACGTGCCGTCGGCGTCGACGCCGGTGAGGAGCTCATGGCCGGTGGCGGCGAGCTCCGCATCCTCGTCGCGGTGGTTGACGGCGATGACGAACGACCTCTCCGCCGAACGCCGTCGGACGACCTCGAGGCCCTCGGGCGTCGCGGCGGGCGTGAGCCCCGCGTCGGCGTACACGTCGGCCATGACCGTGCGCAGGCCGTCGGCGTCGAGTCGCGTCGAGACGTACCAGCCGGTGCCGGCGCCGAGACGGCTCCGCGTGATCGCGGCTCGGTGCGCGGTCTCCACGCCCGGGCCGTCGGCGTAGGAGCCGACGACCTCGGCGCCGTGCAGGCGCAGCGCCTCCTGCCAGTGACCGGCGCGGAGCGACGCGCCGTCGCGCCACGTGACGGAAGCGGCTGCGCCCGCCCGCAGCGGCAGGTGCTCCTCGACGTCGACTCCGAGCGCCTCACGCAGCGGGGAGAGGAAGCCGCCGGGGTGGACGGCGTCGTTCTCGTCGACGACGGCGGAGAAGTACGACACCACGAGCGTGCCGCCGCCGGCGACGTAGCGCGTGAGGCTCTCGGCGTCCGCCGCCGTCAGCAGGTACTGTGCGGGGGCGATCACGAGACGGTAGCGCGACAGGTCGTGCCCCGGCAGCGCGAAGTCGGCCGTGATGCCGTCCCGCCACAGACGCTCGTAGAAGGCGCGCACGCGTTCCTGATGCGAGAGGTCGTCGGTCGGTCGCCACTCGAGGTCCTGCGCCCAGAAGGACTCGAAGTCCCACAGGATCGCGACGTCGGCCTCGACCTCGGTGCCCCGCAGGTCTCCCAGGCGCCCGAGCGCGTCGCCGAGCCCGACGACCTCGCGCCAGACGCGCGAGTCCGTCCCCGCGTGGGGGAGCATCGCGGAGTGGAACTTCTCCGCTCCCGAGCGCGCGGCGCGCCACTGGAAGAAGAGCACGGCGTCGGCACCGCGCGCGACGTGGGAGAGCGAGTTGCGGGCCATCTCGCCCGGCCGCTTGGCGATGTTGCGCGGCTGCCAGTTCACGGCCGACGTCGAGTGCTCCATGAGGATCCACGGCCTGCCCCCGCCCACCGAGCGCGAGAGGTCGGCGGCGATCGCGAGGCCGATGTGCGCGTCCTCGTCGGCCGCCCAGAGGTAGTGGTCGTCCGAGACGACGTCGACCTCGCGGCCCCAGGCCCACAGGTCGGTCGTCCAGCTCTGGTTCGCCATGAAGTTCGTCGTGATCGGCTGCGCGGCATGGGCGCGGATGGCGTCGCGCTCGGCGACGAAGCAGGCGCGCAGCTGATGGTCGGTGAACCGGTGGAAGTCGAGCCGCTGTGCCGGGTTCACGACGGACGGCGCGGCGGCGGGCGCGCCGATGTGCGCCCATTCGGCGTAGCGCTGCCCCCAGAACGCCGTGCCCCAGGCGGCGTTGAGCGCATCGAGGGAGCCGTAGCGGTCCTTCAGCCATTCGCGGAACGCGCCGACGGAGGCGGGGGAGTAGTCCTCCCCGACGGGGACGCCGTACTCGTTGTGCACGTGCCACAGGACGACGGCCGGATGGTCGCCGTAGCGCTCGGCGAGAGCCGTGGCGATCCGCACGATCGCCTCGCGATAGGCGGGGGAGGAGTGAGAGGCCATGCCGCGCGATCCGAACCCCATGACGGTCCCGTCGCGGGCGATCACGCGCGCCTCGGGGTGGGCGGCGAAGAACCAGGCGGGCGGAGAGGCGGTGGGCGTGCCGAGGTCCACGGAGACGCCGTTCTCGTGCAGCAGGCCGATGACCTCGTCGAGCCAGCCGAAGTCGAACTCGCCCTCGCTCCTCTCGATGAGCGCCCACGAGAAGATGCCGATGCTCACGAGGCTCACCCCCGCCTCGCGCATCCGGCGGACGTCCTCGCGCCAGACGTCGCGGGGCCACTGCTCCGGGTTGTAGTCGCCGCCGTAGGCGATCCCCGTCAGCGCGGGCCAGGCGGTCGGGTGGGACATTGACGCTCCATCGTGTCGAGATACTGTGACCGGTCCCAGTCTCCGTCGGGCAGAGCCGTCGGCTCAACCCGTCCTCCGTTCCGTTATCCAACTGTGACCGGTCCCAGTCGCGGGCCCGGACGCTAAAGTCGGTGGTCATGGGGCAGAGCACGGCGGGTCGCAAGCCGACCATCCGCGACGTCGCCGCGGCCGCGGGGGTCTCGCGCGGCACGGTCTCGCGCGTCATCAACGGCGGGCACTGGGTCTCGCCGGACGCGCGCGCCGCCGTCGAGGACGCCATCCGCCGCACGGGCTACACCGCGAACCACCACGCCCGCAGTCTCGCCACCGGGCGGGCGGGCTCGCTCGCCTTCCTCCTGACCGAGCCGCACCACCTGCTGTTCGAGGACCCGACGTACGCCCTGCTGCTGCGCGGAGCCGCCGAGGCGCTCTCGAAGCGCTCGATGACGCTCGTGCTCCTCGTCGCGGGAACCGAGGACGAGAAGGCGAACGTGCTCGAGTACGTGCGGGCCGGGCACGTCGACGGCGTGCTGCTCATCTCCAGCCACGAGTCCGATCCCTTCCTCGGGAGGATGCGCGAGGCCGGGGTCCCGATCGTGTGCTCGGGCCTGCCGCTCGCCCTCGCCGGCCAGGTGCCCTCCGTGGCGATCGACGAGCGGGCCGGGGCGCGGGAGATGACCCGCTATCTGCGCGAACGCGGCCACCGCCGTATCGCCCATATCGCAGGCCCCGACGACACACCCGGCGGGCGGTTCCGGCTCGAGGGCTTCCGCGAGCAGATGGGGGAGGCGTTCGCGCCGGAGCTCGTGGAGTCCGGCGACTACGGCAGGGCGTCGGGGGCGGCCGCGATGAGCCGCCTGCTCGCGCGCACCCGCGACATCGACGCCGTCTTCGCCGCCTCCGACAGCATGGCCGCCGGTGCGATCGCGACGCTGCGGCGCGAGGGGCTGAGGGTGCCGGAGGACGTCGCCGTGGCCGGCTTCGACGACTCGGGCCTCGCGGAGACGCACGAGCCGGCCCTCACGACCATCCGGCAGCCGTGGGCGCGCATCAGCGAGGAGATGGTGGCGATGGTCGTCGACGTGATCGGCGGGGGAGCCGGGCGCGAGGTGACGCTGCCCACGGAGCTCGTCGTGCGGGAGAGCGCGTAACGCGGGCACGAGCCTCGGGCGTGCGGCCATAGACTCTCATGGTGACTTCCGGCCGTTCCTTCTACATCACCACGCCGATCTACTATCCGAGCGATGTCCCGCACATCGGGCACGGGTACACGTCCGTGGCGGTGGACACGCTCGCGCGCTGGCACCGCCAGGCGGGGGACGACACCTGGATGCTCACGGGCACCGACGAGCACGGCCAGAAGATGCTGCGCGCCGCCGCGGCGAACGGCGTGACGCCGCAGGAGTGGGTCGACAAGCTCGTCAGCGAGTCGTGGTTCCCGCTGCTGGAGACGCTCGACGTCGCCAACGACGACTTCATCCGCACGACGCAGGAGCGGCACGAGCGCAACGTGCAGGTGTTCTTCCAGCGGCTGTACGACCGCGGCTACATCTACGCGGGCGAGTACGAGGCGCTCTACTGCGTGGGATGCGAGGAGTTCAAGCCGGAGTCCGAGATCGTCGACGGCGCCGGGCCGTTCGAGGGGCTCAAGGTCTGTGCGATCCACTCCAAGCCCCTCGAGCTGCTGCACGAGAAGAACTACTTCTTCAAGCTCAGCGAGTTCCAGGACCGGCTGCTGGAGCTGTACAGGGCCGAGCCCGACTTCGTCCGCCCGGAGTCGGCGCGCAACGAGGTCGTCTCCTTCGTCTCGCAGGGGCTGAAGGACCTCTCCATCTCCCGCTCGACCTTCGACTGGGGGATCACCGTCCCCTGGGACGAGTCGCACGTCATCTACGTGTGGGTGGACGCCCTCCTGAACTACGCCACCGCCGTCGGGTACGGCGCCGACGAGGACCTGTTCGCGCGCCGCTGGCCCGGCTACCACGTCGTGGGGAAGGACATCCTGCGGTTCCACGCCGTGATCTGGCCCGCGATGCTCATGGCGGCGGGCCTCGACGTCCCCAAGGGCGTCTTCGCCCACGGCTGGCTCCTCGTCGGCGGCGAGAAGATGTCGAAGTCGAAGCTCACCGGAATCGCGCCGACGGAGATCACGGACGTCTTCGGCTCGGACGCCTACCGCTACTACTTCCTCTCGGCGATCTCCTTCGGGCAGGACGGGTCGTTCTCGTGGGAGGACCTCTCGGCGCGCTACCAGTCCGAGCTCGCGAACGGCTTCGGAAACCTCGCCTCGCGCGCCATCGCGATGATCGGCAAGTACTTCGACGGCGTCGTGCCGGCGCCGGGACCGTACTCCGAGGGCGATCTGGCGATCCAGCGGGCCGTCGCGACGGCCGTCGTCGCGGCGGACGAGGCCATCGAGCGATTCCGCATCGACGAGGCGATCAAGGCGGTGTGGACGATCGTCGACGAGCTCAACGGCTACATCACCGAGAACGAGCCGTGGGTCCTCGCCAAGGACGACGCGCTGCGCGAGCGTCTCGCGACCGTGCTGTACACGTGCGTCGAGGGGCTGCGCGCGCTCGCCGTGCTCCTCTCGCCCGTCATGCCCGTCGCGACGGCCAGGCTGTGGCGCGCGCTCGGCGTCGAAGAGGGCCTCGGCGCGCTCACCGCGCAGCCGCTGCGCGAGGCCGGAGTCTGGGGCGGTGTCCCGGCGGGGACGACGACCACGGCGCTCGACCCGCTCTTCCCGCGCGTCGTGCAGCCGGAGTGACGTCGCGCGGATGGACGGCGTGACCGAGAACGGGGCCGACCCCGGCGTGTACGTGCGCGAACGCGGCAAGGAGGGGCGCAGGGATCTGCGCTACCCGACCGCGCCCGAGCCGCTGGCCGTCCCCGTCTACGACAACCACTGCCATCTCGAGATCGAGGACGGCGACGAGCCGCTCTCGCTCGCCGAGCAGCTCGACCGCGCGAGCGCCGTCGGCATCCGAGGGGTCGTGCAGGCCTCCGGCGACATCGACTCCTCGCGCTGGGCCGTGCGCGCCGCGGAGGCGGACCCCCGCGTGCTCGCCGCCGTGGCGATCCATCCGAACGATGCGCCGACATACGCCCTGCAGGGGCGTCTCGACGAGGCGATCGCCGTCGTCGACGGGCTCGCCGCCCATCCGCGCGTCCGCGCCGTCGGCGAGACGGGGCTCGACTTCTTCCGGACGGGCGAGGACGGCCGTCCCGCGCAGCTGGCGTCGTTCGAGGCGCACATCGCGATCGCGAAGCGGCACGGCATCGCGATGCAGATCCACGACCGCGACGCGCACCGGGAGGTGCTCGACGCGCTTCGACGGGCGGGCGCTCCCGAGCGGACGGTCTTCCACTGCTTCTCGGGCGACGAGCGGATGGCGCGGGAGGCGGCCGACGCCGGTTACTGGCTGTCGTTCGCAGGCAACGTCACGTTCAAGAACGCGCAGAACCTGCGCGACGCCCTGCGGGTGACGCCACGCGACCGCATCCTCGTCGAGACCGACGCGCCGTTCCTCACGCCGGCCCCGCACCGTGGACGTCCGAACGCGCCGTACCTCGTGCCGGTGACGGTGCGCTTCATGGCCGCCGAGCTCGGCGAGGACGTCGACGCTCTGTGCGCTCAGCTCGCCGCGAACACCCTCGCGGTCTACGGGGAGTTCTGATGCCGGGGACGCGGACGTGAGCGTGAGGCTGCTGGGGGCGGGCGACATCAGGTCGCTCGCGGCCGAGCTGGACGTCACGCCCACCAAGAGGCTCGGGCAGAACTTCGTCGTCGACGCCAACACGGTGCGGAAGATCGTGCAGGCCGCCCGCGTCGAGGCCGGGGAGCGCGTCGTGGAGGTCGGGCCTGGGCTCGGATCGCTCACCCTCGCGATCCTCGAGACGGGCGCCGCGGTGACCGCCGTCGAGATCGATCACCGGCTCGCGGAGCGCCTGCCGCGGACGGCGTCCGAGCGCGGCGTGCCCGACGGGGCCCTCACCGTCGTCGACGCCGACGCGATGAGGGTGACCGACCTCCCGGGCGATCCGACGGTGCTCGTCGCGAACCTCCCGTACAACGTCTCCGTCCCCGTGCTGCTGCATCTCCTCGAGACCTTCCCGCACATCGACCGCGGCGTCGTGATGGTGCAGTCCGAGGTCGGGGAGCGGCTCGCGGCGACGCCGGGCGGCAAGGTGTACGGCGCCCCGAGCGCGAAGGCCGCATGGTACGGCCCGTGGCGCCTGGCGGGCACCGTCTCGCGGCAGGTGTTCTGGCCCGTGCCGAACGTCGACAGCGTGCTCGTCGGCTTCCGGCGCGACGCCGAGCCGCGCGGCACGGAGGACGAGCGCCGCCGGACCTTCCGCATCGTCGACGCCGCGTTCCAGCAGCGCCGGAAGATGCTGCGGCAGGCGCTGTCGGCGGAGCTCGGCGGATCGGCGGCGGCGAGTGACCTGCTCGAGAGCGCCGGCGTGGCGCCGACGGCACGCGGCGAGTCGCTCGGCATCGACGACTTCCTGCGCATCGCCCGCGCACTCTGACATGGCGTGTCACGCGCTTCCGGCGCGTGTCCGTGACGAGCGCCGCGCGTGGGTAGCCTGGACGATGTGAGCGACCGCCGATCCCCCTCCCGCCTATGACGATGGCGTACGAGCAGCCTCAGGTGCGGGTGCGCGCACCCGGGAAGATCAACGTCTTCCTCGAGATCGGGGAGACGCAGCCCGACGGCTATCACCAGCTCGCGACGGCCTTCCAGGCGGTGTCGCTGTACGAGGACGTCGTCGCCACGCACGCCGACGACTTCGGGCTCGCCGTGTCGGGGTCCGTCGACGTCTCCGGGGTCCCCGTCGACGACAGGAACCTCGCGCTGCGCGCCGCGCGACTGCTCGCGGCCGAGACGGGCTACGCGGGAGGCGTGCGCCTCGAGGTGCTCAAGCACGTCCCCGTCGCGGGCGGGATGGGAGGCGGCTCGGCGGACGCGGCCGCGGCGCTCGTCGCGTGCGACGCGCTCTGGGGCACCGCCGTCGGCTCCGCCCGGCTGCACGGGCTCGCCGCGCGGCTCGGCGCCGACGTGCCGTTCGCGCTCAAGGGCGGCACGGCGATCGGGACGGGACGTGGCGACGAGCTGAGCCCCGCCCTCGCGCGCGGGCGCTTCGACTGGGTGCTCGTGGTCAGCGAGGAGGGGCTCTCGACGCCGGAGGTCTACGGCGCGCTCGACCGTCACCGCGATCGTCATCGGCTCGACATCGCGCCGGCGAGGGCCGTGCCCGCCGTCGACTCCGCGGTGCTGCACGCGCTCCGGGCGGGGGACCCGGCGACGCTCGCCGAGCTGCTGCGCAACGACCTCCAGGCCGCTGCCCTGGGGCTGCGCCCCGATCTCGCCGAGACCCTCGAGCTCGGGGAGTCGTCGGGGGCCCTCGCGGGAATCGTGTCCGGCTCCGGCCCGACGGTGGCCTTCCTCGCCGAGTCACCCGAGGCGGCCGTCGACCTGCAGACCGTCCTCGTCGGTCAGGGTCTGGACGCCCTGCTGGCGCACGGACCGGTCCCCGGGGCGCGCGTCGTCGGCTGACGCGCCGGTCAGCCCTCCTCGCGGAGCGCCTCGTGGATCCGGCGCAGATCCTCGAGCAGCGAGCCCACGAGGATCCATCTCCCGCCCGACGGCGCCGCGACCGAGAGGGGCGCCGTGAGCGCGGGCACCGACTCCGTCGGCGGCGCGGCCGGCTCGGCGAGCGCGCGGCGGAGCAGACGCCGGACGTCGTGGGCCGCCCTCCGCAGCTGCTCCGAGATGCCCTGCACGGCGGGCTCGGCGCTGACCTCGTCGTCGTAGTGGTCGTAGAAGGCGCGCGTCATCCCGACGACCTGTGTGACGATCGGCCCGAAGCGGTCGACCAGCCCGCTCAGACGGGCGAGCTCGTCGCGGTAGCCCTTTCCGCGGGGATTGAGGGTGAGCGACTCCGACGCGACCTCGATGGCGGCCACCGCGGCATCGTGCATGGGCCGGAGGAGCCTCGCCGTCAGGAGCAGCTCCTCGAGCTCGGTGCGGGCGCGCGGGGCGCTCAGCGCGTCCGCGAGACGCTCGAGGGTCGCCGCGAGCTCCTCGCCGAGGGCGTCGACGGCGCGACGGGCGGGGGCGAGCGCGACGGGAGGCACGAGGACGACGTTGACGATGACGCCGATGACGGCTCCGATCACGGTCTCGATGACGCGGTCGAGCGCGTAGTCGGGCGAGGACGGCCCGAGGGCGATCACGAGCAGCGCGCTGATGCCGACCTGGTTCGCCGTGCCCGGCGTCATCCGCAGCGCCCACGCGAGGATGAGCGCCGCGGCGATCGCGACGAGGACGACCCACGCCGCGTCGCCCAGGACGATGCCGACGAGCGAGGCGACGACGACACCCGCCACGACGCCGACGCTCCGCTCGACGGCCTTGGAGAGCGACTGGTTGAGGCTCGGCTGGACCACGAGGAGGGCGGCGATCGCCGCGAACACCGGTGCCGGGCCGTCGGGGACCACGGCGCCGGCGAGCAGCCACGCGGCGCTCGTGGCGATGGCGGACTTCAGCACCTGCATCAACGGCGTGCGCTGGGTCGCGCGGATGGCTGCTGTCAGTCGCATGCGTCCACCGTATTCCTCCTGAAGCATGAGGACGGGCGCCATGTCAAGGCGCGCCCGAGATGGCGGCGGGGCTGGTGATGCGCGCCGCGATGCAGTTGGGTGGGACGGTGGGCATCGAATTCCGGTCGGTGAGCAAGAGCTATCCCGGCGGCACGCGCGCCGTGGACGACTTCTCGCTCGTGCTGCCGTCGCGCAGCACGACGGTCTTCGTGGGGTCGTCGGGGTGCGGCAAGACGACTCTGCTGCGCATGGTGAACCGGATGGTCGAGCCGACGAGCGGAACCGTGCTCATCGACGACGAGGACGTGCGCGGGCGCGGGACCGTGGAGCTGAGGCGGAGCATCGGCTACGTCATGCAGAACGGCGGCCTGCTGCCGCACGTGACCGTCGTCGACAACATCGCCACCGTCCCCGTCCTCAGCGGCACCCCGCGGAGGCAGGCGCGGGAGCGCGCCCGCGAGCTCATGGAGATCGTGGGACTCGACCCGGTGCTCGCGGACCGTTACCCCGCTCAGCTCTCCGGCGGTCAGCAGCAGCGCGTCGGCGTGGCGCGCGGCCTCGCCGCCGATCCGAACGTCCTCCTCATGGACGAGCCGTTCGGCGCGGTCGACCCGATCGTGCGCGCGGAGCTCCAGCGCGAGCTGCTGCGCCTCCAGCAGGAGCTCGGGAAGACGATCGTGTTCGTGACGCACGACATCGACGAGGCGTTCCTGCTCGGCGACCGCGTCGTGATCCTCGATCACGGCGCCCGCATCGTGCAGCAGGGCACGCCGGACGAGATCATCGCCGAGCCCGCCGACGACTTCGTCCGCGCCTTCGTCGGCCTCACGTCGGGCCGTCGCGAGCTGACGCTGCGCGAGACGGAGGGCCGCACGGTCGTCGTCGACGCGTCCGGCCGCGTCCAGGGCGTGCTGCGGGAGCCGGGCGGATGAGCTGGGTCGTCGACAACGTCGGGCTCATCGTCGGCCTCACGGGCGAGCACCTGCGGCAGAGCGCCCCGCCCATCCTCTGGGGGCTGCTCATCGCGCTCCCGCTGGGATGGCTCGCGCACCGCAGCCGCGTGCTGCGCGGCCCCGTCATCGTCGCGACCGGCCTGCTGTACACGCTGCCCTCGCTCGCGCTCCTGCCCATCCTGCCCGTCGTGTTCGGGTTCAGCGCCCTGAGCGAGATCAACCTCGTCGTGGCGCTCACGATCTACGCCGTGGCCATCCTCGTGCGCTCGGTCGCCGACGGGCTGGACTCGGTCGACGCCGACACGCGCCGCTCGGCCGTGGCGCTCGGCTACGGTCCCGTGCGGAGGTTCCTCGCCGTCGAGCTCCCGCTCGCGGGCCCCGTCATCCTCGCGGGTCTGCGCGTGACCGCCGTGAGCACGATCTCGCTCGCGACCGTGGGCGTCCTCATCGGCGTCACGAACCTCGGATACCTCTTCACGAACGGCTTCCAGCGCCGCATCGTGCCCGAGATCCTCGCGGGCGTCGTCGCGGTCGCCGTCGTCGCGCTCGTCGTCGACCTCCTGCTGCAGCTCGCGGGGCGCCTCCTCATGCCGTGGACGAGGACGATCGCGCCGCGCCGCGCAGCCGTGCGTCAGGGGGCCGAGGCGTGAACCTCCTCCTCGACGCGTTCGCCTGGCTCCTCTCTCCCGAGCGCCTGGAGGGGAGCAGCCCCCTCCCGCGGGCGCTGCTCGTGCACCTCGCCTTCACGTTCGGGTCCGTCGCGATCGCGGCTGTCGTCGCGATCCCCGCGGGGTGGCTCATCGGGCACACGGGGCGCGGCAGGGGACTCGCCGTCTCGCTCGCCGGAGCCGCCCGCGCCGTCCCGTCGTTCGGCCTCATCCTCCTCCTCGTGCTGCTGCTCGGCGTGCTCCACAAGACGGAGGCCGCCGTCATCGCCTTCGTGCTGCTCGCCATCCCGTCCGTGCTCGCGGGCGCGTACACGGGGATCGACGCGATCGATCGCCGCACGATCGACGCGGCGCGTGCGACGGGCATGAGCGAATGGCAGATCCTGTGGCGTGTCGAGGCGCCTCTCGGCCTGCCGCTCCTCGTGGGCGGACTGCGCGCCGCCGTGCTGCAGGTCGTCGCGACCGTCACGCTCGCGGCCTACGTCAACCTCGGCGGCCTCGGGTTCGACATCATCCAGGGGATCCAGCTGCGCCGGTTCGACCAGGTGCTCGGCGGCGCGATCGTGGTGGCCGCCCTCGCCCTCGCCCTCGACGCGATCTTCGCGGTGCTGCAGCGGGCGTCCGTGCCCGCGGGTATCGTCGCCACCACCCCGCGGGGGAACGACCGCGCGCCGCGCCCGCGACGCGCCCGGGAGAAGGAAGCTCTCACGACATGAACACACACAGCAGGAACCGTCTCGCCCTCGCAGGGGCGCTCGTCTCCGTCGCGACGCTCGCGCTCGCCGGATGCGGCTCGTCCGATCCGCTCGAGGAGGAGGGCGCC
Organism: Microbacterium sp. AB; assembly: GCF_032878875.1. Classification (NCBI taxonomy): domain Bacteria; kingdom Bacillati; phylum Actinomycetota; class Actinomycetes; order Micrococcales; family Microbacteriaceae; genus Microbacterium; species Microbacterium betulae. Next base: position 1,401,758 of record NZ_CP118157.1, read on the forward strand.
GGCGAGGAGACGACGGGCGCGAGCGACGCGATCGTCGTCGGGTCGCAGGCCTACTACTCGAACGAGATCATCGCCGAGATCTACGCGCAGGCGCTCGAGGGCGCCGGGTACGCCGTCGACCGCCAGCTCAACATCGGTCAGCGCGACGCGTACCTCCCGTCGCTCGAGGACGGCGAGATCGACCTCTTCCCCGAGTACAGCGGCAGCCTGCTGCAGCAGGCGTACGATCCCGAGACCGAGGCGCGCACGCCGGACGACGTGTACGCGGCGCTCGTGGCGGCGCTCCCCGACGGGCTGACGGCCCTCGAGCAGTCGACGGCGAGCGACCAGGACTCCTACACCGTCACGGCGGCGTTCGCGGAGGAGTACGGTCTCGAGGAGATCGGCGACCTCGCGGACGTCGACGTGCCGCTCACGCTCGGCGGGCCGGCCGAGCTCGAGGAGCGGCCGTACGGGCCGGACGGCGTCGCGAGCGTCTACGGCGTCGACGTCGGGTTCTCGGCCACGGGCGACACCACCGTGGAGGAGCTGCTGGCCGGCACCATCAACGTCGCGAACGTCTTCACGGCCGATCCGCGCATCGAGACGGACGACCTCGTCCCGCTCGCCGACCCCGACGGGCTGTTCCTCGCGTCGAACGTCGTGCCGATCGCGTCGAGCGACATCGCCGACGAGATCGCCGAGGTGATCGACCCCGTGAGCGAGGCCCTGACACCCGAGGGCCTTGTCGCGCTCAACGTTCAGAGCACGGTCGACCAGGAGTCGCCTGCCGACATCGCCTCCGCCTGGCTCGAGGAGAACGAGCTGGACTGACCGCTTCCGCGGGAGGGAGAACGCCTGCGCCCCGTCCCTCCGGACGGGGCGCACGCGTTGGCGGGATGGCTCTGCCGTCTCCCGTGCGTCATACTGTGTGGTGCGATGTGACCGTGCGCATCGTGAGCCCAGGTGAGGACGACACAGCGTGCCGAACGCGACGGAGCGGCCCCGGATGCCGAGCATCCGCGACGTCGCGCGCCTCGCGGGCGTCTCGCACCAGACGGTCTCGCGCGTCCTCAACGATCATCCGAGCATCCGCGACGAGACGAAGCAGCGGGTGCTCGACGCCATCCGGCAGCTCGACTACCGGCCCAACGCCGCGGCGCGCGCGCTCGTCACGAGCAGGCTGAACCTCATCGGCGTGCTGTCGGCGACCGTCGGGGAGTTCGGGCCGACGGCCTCCGTCGCGGCGATCGAGGAGGCGGCACGGGCGGAGGACTACTCCGTCACGACGCTGAACTTGCCCGACACGACACCCGAGGCGATCGGGGCCGCCGTACGGCAGCTGCTGCGCGAGCAGGTGGACGGCATCATCGTCCTGGCGCCGCAGGTGCGGGTCTTCCACGTCCTCCGCGGCATGGCCATCGACGTGCCCTTCGTCAGCCTGCAGACGGCGTCGGGCGCCGGGGCGGACAGCGTCTCGCCCGATCAGCTCGAGGGGGCGCGGATGGCGACGCGGCATCTCGTCGCGCTGGGTCACGAGGACATCCTCCACCTCGCCGGCCCGCAGGACTGGATCGAGGCCGACTCGCGCATGCGCGGCTATCTCCAGGCGCTGCGCGAGGCCGACCTCCCCACGATCCCGCCCATCCGCGGGGACTGGACGGCGGACTTCGGGCACTATGCGGGGCGAGAGCTCGCCCGTCGACAGGACTTCACGGCGGTGTTCGCCGCCAACGACCTCATGGCGATCGGGCTCGTGCACGGCTTCCGCGACGCCGGGCTCGACGTCCCGGGGGACGTCAGCGTGGTCGGCTTCGACGATATTCCCGTGGCGGCACATGTCTGGCCGCCCCTCACGACGGTGCACGTCGACTTCGCGGAGCTCGGTCGCCGGGCGATCGCGCGGCTGCTCGCGGCGCTCCGCGGGGTCGACGCCGCGGACGTCGTCGACGCCGAGCGTCCGGCCCCGGCGCTCATCGTGCGCGATTCGACGTCGTCCCCCGGCTGAGAGCGGGTCGCAGAGGGCCGGCTTGACAGCCGTCGTGTCACGGGTGCACGATTATCGCAATGTGAACGGTCACACGACAGACGTGTGGCCCCGACGACGAAGTCCCGATAGAGCACCGCGGTATCTCGACTTCACGTCGGCGCAGCTCCCCCGCACTCGGCGGGGGAGGACTGAGTCCTGGAATCCCAGAGGAGAACACCGTGAAGAAGCACCTTCTGCTCGTCGGCATCGTCGCCGTCGGCGGACTGGCTCTCGCCGGCTGCAGCGGAGACCGCACCGGAGGCAGCGACGCGGGGAGCGGCGAAGACGTCGACGTGAGCGAGCTCACGATCGGCGTCGCGATGCCCACCCAGCAGTCCGAGCGCTGGATCGCGGACGGCGACAACGTCAAGGCCACCCTGGAGGACCTCGGCTATCAGGTCGACCTCCAGTACGCCAACGACGACATCCCGACGCAGGTGTCGCAGATCGAGAACATGATCTCGAGCGGCGCGGACGCCCTCATCGTCGCCTCGATCGACGGCACGACGCTCACCGACGTGCTCCAGACCGCCGCCGATCAGGACATCCCCGTGATCGCCTACGACCGCCTCATCAACGGCACGGAGAACGTCGACTACTACACGACGTTCGACAACTACCAGGTCGGCGTGCAGCAGGCCACGAGCCTCCTGACCGGCCTCGGCGTGCTCGACGAGAACGGCGAGGAGACCGGCGTCGAGGGCCCGCTCAACATCGAGCTGTTCGCGGGGAGCCCCGACGACAACAACGCGACGTTCTTCTGGGACGGCGCGATCGACACGCTCCAGCCCTACCTCGACTCGGGCGTGCTCGACGTCCCGTCGGGCCAGACCGACTTCGAGCAGGCCGCGATCCTCCGCTGGCTGCCCGAGACGGCGCAGGAGCGCATGGAGAACATCCTCACGATCATCGGCGACACGAGGATCGACGGCGTGCTCTCGCCGTACGACGGCCTGTCGATCGGCATCATCTCCGCGCTCACGAGCGGCGGGTACTCCGCGAGCGACCTCCCCATCGTGACGGGGCAGGACGCCGAGGTCGGCAGCGTGAAGTCGATCCTCGCGGGCGAACAGTATTCGACGATCTTCAAGGACACGCGCCTCCTCGGCGAGACCGCGGCCGACATGGTCGACGCGCTCATGCACGGCGAGGAGCCCGAGGTCAACGACACCGAGACGTACGACAACGGCGTGAAGATCGTCCCGTCGTACCTGCACGAGTCGGTCATCGTGACCGCCGACAACTACGAGGAGATCCTCGTCGACGGCGGCTACTACACCGCCGACGACCTGAAGTAGCAGACGGCGTCCGGGCCCGCCCCGCCCCTCCGGCGCGGCGGGCCCGGCACAACCGACCCCACCCGCACAGCGAGAAAGCGAACGCGTGAACACCATCCTCGAGATGCGCGACATCACCAAGGAGTTCCCGGGCGTCAAGGCACTGCAAGACGTGACGCTCGAGGTCGAGCGCGGATCCGTCCACGCCATCTGCGGCGAGAACGGCGCCGGCAAGTCGACCCTCATGAAGGTGCTGTCGGGCGTCTACCCGCACGGCACCTACGACGGCGAGATCGTCCTGGAGAACTCCACGGCGGAGTTCCGCGACATCCGCGACTCCGAGCGCGCCGGCGTCGTCATCATCCATCAGGAGCTGGCGCTGAGCCCCTACCTCTCCATCGCGGAGAACATCTTCCTCGGCAACGAGCGCCAGAGGAACGGCTTCATCGACTGGGACGAGACGAACGTCGAGGCGCAGAAGCTGCTCGCGCGCGTCGGCCTCGGCGACAACCCCGCGACCCCCGTGCGCGAGATCGGCGTCGGCAAGCAGCAGCTCGTCGAGATCGCGAAGGCCCTGTCGAAGCGCGTCAAGCTCCTCATCCTCGACGAGCCGACCGCCGCGCTCAACGACGAGGACTCCGCACACCTCCTCGACCTGATCCGCCACCTCAAGGGGCAGGGCATCACGTCGATCATCATCAGCCACAAGCTCAACGAGATCAGATCCGTCGCCGACCGCGTCACGATCATCCGCGACGGGCGCACGATCGAGACGCTCGAGCTCTCCGCCCACGAGGTGTCGGAGAACCGCATCATCAAGGGGATGGTCGGTCGCGACCTGGAGAACCGCTACCCCGACCGCACGGTCGAGATCGGCGAGGAGGTCTTCCGGATCGAGGACTGGTGGGTCCACCATCCCACCGAGCCGGGCCGGGTCGTCATCCACGGGGCCAACCTCAGCGTCCGCGCCGGGGAGGTCGTCGGCATCGCCGGCCTCATGGGGGCGGGACGCACGGAGCTCGGGATGAGCGTGTTCGGGCGGACGTACGGGTCGAACATCTCCGGCCGCGTCTTCGTGCGCGGCAAGGAGGTGAACACGCGGACCGTCTCGGATGCGATCGCGAACGGCATCGCCTACGCCACCGAGGACCGCAAGGTCTATGGGCTCAACCTCCTCGAGGACATCAAGCGGAACATCTCGCTCGCGTCGCTCCGCAAGCTCGCGAAGGGCGGCTGGGTCGACGCACAGCAGGAGTACGTCGTCGCCGAGCGCTACCGCAAGAGCATGAACATCAAGGCGCCGTCCGTGGCGTCGGTGGTCGGCAAGCTCTCGGGAGGGAACCAGCAGAAGGTCGTCCTCTCGAAGTGGCTCTTCTCGGACCCCGAGGTGCTCATCCTCGACGAGCCGACGCGCGGCATCGACGTCGGCGCGAAGTACGAGATCTACACGCTCATCAACGAGCTCGCGGCCCAGGGCAAGGCGATCGTCGTGATCTCCTCCGAGCTGCCGGAGCTCCTCGGCATCTCCGACCGGATCTACGCGATCTCGGAAGGGCACATCACGGGCGAGCTGCCGATCGCCGACGCGACGCCCGAGTCGCTCATGCACCTCATGACGAAGGAGAAGGAATCCGACCATGTCCTCAGCTGACGCCCCCGCATCGCCCATCCGCGGTGCGATCGCGTTCCTGACCTCACGCCTGCGCCAGATCGGCATCTTCATCGCGCTCATCGCGATCGTGCTCTTCTTCCAGATCGTGACCAGCGGCCGCCTCCTCACGGCCGGCAACGTCTCGAACATCATCGTCCAGAACAGCTACATCCTCATCCTCGCGATCGGGATGGTGATGATCATCATCGCCGGCCACATCGACCTGTCGGTCGGCTCGGTCGCGGCGTTCGTCGGCGCCGTGTCGGGTGTCCTGATCGTGCACTGGGGATGGCCGTGGTGGGCGGGCATCGTGGCGTCACTGCTCATCGGCGCGATCGTCGGCGCCTGGCAGGGGTTCTGGGTGGCGTTCGTGGGGATACCCGCGTTCATCGTGACGCTCGCGGGCATGCTCCTCTTCCGCGGTCTCACCCAGATCGTGCTCGGCAACACGCAGATCACGCCCTTCCCGGCGGAGTACCGGCAGCTCGGCGGCGGCTATCTGTTCCCGCAGCTCTTCCCCGCGTCGAGCTCCCCGGCGGAGTGGATCACGGTCGGGCTCGGCGTCCTCGCGCTCGTGCTGTACGTCTCCTCCTCCCTGCGCGAGCGCGGCAAGCGCGTGGGGCTCGGTCTCGAGAGCGAGCCGGCGTCGTGGTTCTGGGTGAAGCTCGTCTTCATCTCCGCGCTCATCGCCTACCTCACGTACCTGCTCGGCGTCGCCCCGGGATCGCGGGGCACGCCCATCGTGCTCATCGTCCTCGCGGCGCTCATCCTGGCGTACTCGCTCGTCATGAACCGCTCGGTGTTCGGCCGGCACGTCTATGCGATCGGCGGCAACCGTCACGCGGCAGACCTCTCGGGCATCAAGTCGAAGAAGGTCGACTTCTTCCTCTTCGTCAACATGGGCGTCCTGGCGGCGCTCGCGGGCCTCGTGTTCACCGGGCGGCTCAACTCCGCCGGACCCGGCGCGGGCAACCTGTTCGAGCTCGACGCCATCGCGGCGGCGTTCATCGGCGGCGCGGCGGTGCAGGGCGGCGTCGGAACGGTGATCGGCGCCATCACGGGTGGTCTCATCATGGGCGTGCTGAACAACGGCATGTCGCTGCTCGGCATCGGCACCGACTACCAGCAGTTCATCAAGGGCCTCGTGCTGCTGCTCGCCGTCGCGTTCGACGTCTGGAACAAGCGCCGCACCCGCGCGAGCTGAGCCGGGGGAGGGCCGGCTGTCCGGGGCGCTCGCCGCCGGGCAGCCGGCCCGCGGCCCGGTGGCCGGCACCGCGACTCCCGGACGGTTGTCAGACCGCCTCCGGCCCGCGCTCGCCCGTCCGCACCCGGACGACGTGGGAGACGTCGGTCACCCAGACCTTGCCGTCCCCGATCGCGCCCGTGCGGGCGGCGGCGACGATGACGTCGACGATGCGCTCGGCCTCCTCGTCGGCGGTGAGCAGCTCGAGGCGGAGCTTGTCGCGGAACTCCACGGCGTGCGCCTCCCCGCGGTAGTACTCGGTGCGCCCCTGCTGGGCGCCGTGGCCCTTGACCCGGGCGACGGTGAGCCCCGTCGCGCCCGCGTCGACGAGGGCGGAGCGGACGTCGTCGAGCCGGCCGGGCTGGATGACGGCGGTGATGAGCTTCATGGCGTTTCCTCCTAGACGCGGTCGAACTCGTAGGCGGTCTCGGCGTGCAGGCCCCTGTCGAGGCCGTCGGCCTCGACACGCTCGGAGACCCGGATCGGACGGACCCGGTCCATCACCCAGGCGATCGCGTAGGTGACGCCGAACGAGTACACGCAGGTGACGACGATCGCGACGGTCTCCCGGACGACGAGCAGGGGGTCGCCTCCGAAGAGGACGCCGGCGATCCCGGCGGGAGCCGAGGCGGCGCCGAAGAGCACCACGAAGTACGCCCCGACGATGCCGCCGATGCCGTGGACGGCGAAGGCGTCGAAGGAGTCGTCGATCTTGTGCCGACGTTTCCAGGTGATCGCCCAGGCGACCACGATGGCGGTGACGAAGCCCAGGACGACCGATCCGACCGGGGTGACGGCGTCGGCTGCGGGGGTGATCCCGACGAGGCCGGCGATGAGCCCGGTGGCGAACCCGAGGGTCGTCGCCTGGCCGTCCCGGATCCGCTCGACGAGCATGAAGCCGAGGCTGCCGGCGAGCGCGGCGAGCAGGGTGGTGAACGTCACATAGCCCGCGAGGAAGTTCGCCCCGGCGGCGGTGCCGCCGTTGAAGCCGATCCATCCGAAGAAGAGGAACCCGGCCCCCAGCAGCACGAGGCTGAGGTTGTGCGGGCGGCCGGCGGGCGCGCGTCGCGGGCCGAGGACGAGGGCGAGCGCGAGTGCGGCGGCGCCGGCGTTCATGTGGACGGCGGTGCCGCCGGCGTAGTCGTGCAGCTCCAGGACGTTGCGGATCCAGCCGCCGACGTATCCGCTCTCCTCGTCGCTGAACGTGAAGACCCAGTGAGCGAGGGGCGCGTAGACGAGCACGACCCAGAGCACGGCGAAGAGCAGCCAGGCGCCGAACCTCATGCGTCCCGCGGCTCCCGAGGCGACGATCCCGATGCTGATGGCGGCGAACAGCGTGTAGAACGCCGCCCAGTACGCGGAGTCGGATCCGTCGTCGGCGGTGTAGACGCTCCCGTCGAGGAAGGGGAGCGGGTCGCCGATCAGCCCGAGCCCGCCGACGGAGTCGCCCACGACGAGGCCGTGCACGAACAGGACGTAGACGACGGAGGTGACGGCGAGGGAGCCCATGACCATCATGAACATGTTGAGCGCGTTGCGGCCGTCGAGCATGCCGCCGTAGAAGAGGGCGAGGCCGGGGAACATCAGGAGGACGAGCGCGAAGGCGGCGAGCATCCACGCGAGATCGGCTGGGGGCATCAGGTCTCCGGTGAGGTGAGGTGAGGGGGACGGGCGTCGGGCACGCGTCTGTCGTGCCCGGAGGGACGGTCGGTTCCTTCTGCGCAACCATCGTCACGGCCGGGTGACGATCGCTCGTTTCGTCGTCGTGAAATGCGTGTAACGCCGTCGCGAGCCGGCCCGACCGGCCCGCGACGTACAGCCGTGGCCGTCCCGGCCCGCGCTCCGCTTTGTCGCGCCTTCGCCTACGCTGGAGAGGACATGGCGCATCTTCTCGGGGCCGAGGCCCTGCATCTCGAGTACCCCGCCCGCATCGTCTTCGACTCCGTCACGATCGGCGTGAACGAGGGCGACCGGATCGGTATCGTCGGCCGCAACGGCGACGGGAAGTCGAGCCTGCTCGGGATGCTCGCCGGTCTGCGCGAGCCCGGCTCCGGTCGGGTGACGGTGCGCGGAGGCGTGACGATCGGGGTCCTCGACCAGGCCGACACGCTCGACGACGACGACACGATCGGCCACGCGGTGGTGGGCGATGCGGCCGAGCACGAATGGGCGGGCGACGCACGGGTGCGCGACGTCATCTCCGGGCTGCTGGGCGACCTGCCCTGGGACGCCCGGCTCGACAGCCTGTCGGGCGGACAGCGACGACGCGTGGCCCTCGCGCGCCTGCTCGCGGGGGACTGGGACGTCCTCGCGCTCGACGAGCCGACGAACCATCTCGACGTCGAGGCCATCTCGTGGCTGGCGGCCCATCTCAAGCGCCGTTGGCCCGCGAGCGCCGGCGGTCTCCTCGTCGTCACGCACGATCGGTGGTTCCTCGACGAGGTGTGCACGGTCACGTGGGAGGTGCACGACCGCATCGTCGAGTCCTTCGAAGGCGGCTACGCGGCCTATGTCCTGCAGCGCGTCGAGCGGGATCGTCAGGTGGCCGCCATCGAGCAGAGGCGGCAGAACATCGCGCGGAAGGAGCTCGCCTGGCTGCGCCGCGGCGCCCCGGCCCGGACGTCGAAGCCGAAGTTCCGCATCGATGCGGCCAACGACCTCATCGCGGACGTCCCCGAGATCCGCGATGCGGTCGCCCTGCAGTCCCTCGCCGTGAGCCGCCTCGGCAAGGACGTCGTCGACCTGCTCGACGTCTCCGTCTCGTTCGGCGACAGGGAGGTCCTGAAGAAGGTCGAGTGGCGCATCGCGCCCGGCGAGCGCACGGGGATCCTCGGCGTGAACGGAGCGGGCAAGTCGACGCTCCTCGGACTGATCTCCGGCACGACCGAGCCGACGAGCGGCCGCGTCAAGCGAGGCAAGACGGTCAAGACCGCCACGCTCACGCAGCGGATGGACGAGCTCGACGAGCATCTCGACGACCCCGTGCGCGTGGTCGTCTCCGGCCTGCGGACGAGCTACACGATCGGCTCCGGCTCCAAGGCGCAGGAGCTCACCCCCGGCCAGCTCCTGGAGAGGATGGGGTTCTCCTCCGCTCAGCTGTCGACCCCGGTGAAGGACCTCTCGGGCGGGCAGAAGCGACGCCTGCAGCTCCTGCTCATCCTCCTCGATCAGCCGAACGTGCTCATCCTCGACGAGCCGACCAACGACCTCGACACGGACATGCTCGCCGCCATCGAGGATCTGCTCGACTCGTGGTCGGGGACGCTCCTCGTCGTCTCGCACGACCGGTACTTCCTGGAGCGGGTGACGGACCAGCAGTACGCGATCCTCGACGGGCGCCTGCGGCACCTGCCGGGCGGGGTCGACGAGTACCTGCGGCTGCGGGCCGCGCAGGACGCGCAGCGCGCGAAGAGCGCTCCGGCGTCCGTCCCGACGGGGTCGTCGGGACTCTCCGGAGCCGATCTTCGTGCCGCCCAGAAGGAGCTCGCGGCCGCCGAGCGGAAGCTCGAGAGGCTGGGCTCCGACATCGCGAAGGTGCACGCTCGCATGGCGGTCCACGACCAGAGCGACTACGAGGGGCTGGGAGCCCTCTCCGCGGAGATCCGGGCGCTGGAGCAGCAGACCTCGGATCTCGAGGAGCGCTGGCTGGAGCTCTCCGAGGAGATCGGCTGAGCTCGTCCGGCGCCGGCAGGGCGTACGCGTCCCGCGCGATCCGCACGCATCTCCGCTCTCGCGGGGTCGAGGCCATGATCCCCGGGCCGATGTCGGACGCCTTCCGCCCGACAGCCGTCATGCGCGGTGACGAACGGCGCGCCGAGGCGGCGACGCCTGCGACCGAGACCGCGATCGCGCGAACCTCACGACGAGCGCGCGCTCGGCGACTCGGCACAGCAGCTGGAGAGGTCATCCGCCGATCTGGCCGGTTTTCTCCGTGCCGCCGAGACGAGCGTCGATCGCTCCGTGGTTCCGGCGGAGCCGTCTCTGGCGTCGCGCGAACACCTGGCCGCGAGGAGCTGGGACGACACCGCCACCATGCCGTTCTCCACGGTGCGCCGACGGTGCCGTGTCCTGTGGACGTTCTGCGGCGCACTCGCAGACCCTCGGCGCGTCACACCTCAACCAACGTCCCTGGGCAGCACACCTAGGTCAGCTGCAGGCTCGTCAGGCAGGTGAGATCGTCCTCGCCCGTGGACGTGGTCACCGTCCCCTCGCCCGCGTCCGAGGTGACGGTGACCGTGACGGTGCGGTCCTGCGGGAGCCAGAACCCGATGTATCCGCTGTCGTGCAGGGCGGTCGACTCGTCGACGTAGACCTCGCCGGACTCGTCGTCGACGATCCGGACCGTGACCTCCTCGCCGCCGAGCTCGCCGGTGCAGGTCGTGAGGGAGTGGTAGTAGCAGTCGTGGGTGCTCGACACGTACGGCGCGACGGAGAGATGGTGCTGTCCCTCGGGAACGGGGACGCTGATCTCCTCGCCGTCCGACGACAGCAGGACCTGGTTCGACTCGACCGACGCCCGCAGATCGTCGCGACGCTCCGACACGGGCACGGCCTCGAGCGCCGCGATGATCTCCTCCGCCCCGAGGCCCGCCAGCTCCTCCAGGCTCTCGTCGTCCACGGCCGACGAGCCCTCCGGCGAGGAGGCGGCCGGGCTCGGCGCGGGGTCCGACGCCGTGCAGGAGGAGATGGTCAGAGTCAGCGCGATGGCCGCTGCCGAGAGCAGAGCAGCGCGTCGTGTCGAGGTCATGGGCTTCACGGTAGGCATGCGTCGGCGAGGCCGGCCAGGGTACAAGGTCCCACCCCGCGTACGGGGCTCGCGCCGCCGACGCCGCTGGGGCGTCCTCCGATATTCGCGGGTAGGTTGGAAGCACCGGGGGAAGAGGAGGAGCCCGAGCCCATGACCTCGCCGACGTCCGCGAACGCCACTCTGTCCGTCGCCCTGCCGCACGCGCGCACGGCATCGGAGGTCGAGGAGGCGCTGGACGTCTCCGCCGGCGGCCTCTCCTCGGAGGACGCCGCGGATCGCCTGTCGTCCGCGGGGCCGAACAGGCTTCCGGAGCCGAGGCGCACGCATCCGGTGCTGCGGTTCCTCTCCCACTTCAACGACACGCTCATCTACATCCTCCTGGGCTCGGCCGTGATCAAGGCCGTCATGGGCGACTGGCTCGAGTTCTGGGTGATCGCCGCGGTCGCGCTCGTCAACGCCGTGATCGGCTTCATCCAGGAGGGGCGTGCGGAGAAGGCTCTCGCCGGCATCCGGGGCATGCTCTCCGCCGAGGCCAGCGCTCGGCGGGACGGCGCCTGGGCGACGGTGCCCGCCGAGGAGCTCGTGCCCGGCGACGTGGTCCGTCTCGCGCCGGGCGACAAGGTCCCCGCGGACATGCGCCTGGTCCAGGCGGACCGGCTGCGGGTCGACGAGTCCGCGTTGACGGGGGAGTCGGTCCCGGCGTCGAAGAGCGTGGATCCCGTCCCCGCCGACGCGGGCGTCGGCGACCGCTCGTCCATGGCGTTCTCGGGCACGATCGTGTCGGGCGGGCAGGGGCGCGGGATCGTGACGGGCACGGGGGCCGCCACCGAGATCGGTCGCATCCAGGCGCTCGTGGGCGACGCGGAGGCGCTCGACACGCCGCTCACGAAGCAGCTCGACGGCTTCGCGAAGGTGCTCACGCTCGTCATCCTGGGGATGGCCGCCGTCATGCTCGCGATCGGGCGGTATCTGCACGGGATGCCGTTCGGAGAGCTCGTCTCGGCGGCCATCGGGTTCGCCGTGGCGGCGGTGCCGGAGGGCCTTCCCGCCCTCGTGACGATCACGCTCGCCATCGGCGTCCAGCAGATGGCGCGCCGTCAGGCGATCACGCGCAAGCTCACCGCGGTGGAGACCCTCGGATCGGTCACCACCGTCTGCTCCGACAAGACCGGGACGCTGACGAAGAACGAGATGACGGTGCGCCGGATCGTGACGCCGGCCGCCGAGTACGACGTGACGGGGCTGGGCTATGACCCGGCCGGCGACATCGTCCCCGTCGGAGGCGCCGTCGCCGGCCCCGACCTCGCGGCGATCCTGTCGGTCGGGGACCTCTGCAACGACGCGCACATCGTGCAGGACGGCGAGCGCTGGAGCCTCGTCGGAGAGCCCACGGAGGGCGCGCTCAAGGTGGTGGCCTCGAAGGGCGGCTCGGACGGCTCGCGGAGCACGCGCGTGGGCGTGCTCCCCTTCGACTCGGAGCACAAGCTCATGGCGACGGTGCACCGGGCGCCCGACGGCTCGCGCGCGCTGCTCGTCAAGGGGGCGCCCGATCGGCTGCTCGACCGTTCCACCTCGCAGCGTTCCGATCAGGGGCGTGCCCCGCTCGACCGTGCGCGGTGGGACGCCGCGATCGACGAGCTGAGCGGACAGGGGCTGCGCGTCCTCGCCGCGGCACGGCGGGAGGCGGGCGACGGCGACGGCGTCGATCTCGACGATCTCGTCGATCTCGAGTTCCTCGGCGTCTGGGGCATCGTCGACCCGCCGCGTCCGGAGGCGATCGAGGCCATCGCCGACTGCCACACGGCGGGCGTGCGCGTGAAGATGATCACGGGCGATCACGCGGGCACGGCCTTCGCGATCGCGCGCGAGATGGGCATCGTGGACGACTCCCGGACGCGCGTCCTCACCGGGGCCGAGCTGGAGGCGCTCAGCCAGGAGCAGCTGAAGGACGTCGTGCGCGACGTCGACGTCTACGCGCGCACGAGTCCCGAGCACAAGATCCGCATCGTCCGCGCCCTGCAGGCGCACGACGAGGTCGTGGCGATGACGGGCGACGGCGTCAACGACGCCCCCGCGCTCACGCGCGCGGACGTGGGCATCGCGATGGGGGTGAAGGGCACGGAGGCGACGAAGGAGGCCGCGGAGATCGTCCTCGCCGACGACAACTTCGCGACGATCCGCGGCGCGATCCGCGAGGGCCGTCGCATCTACGACAACCTCCGGAAGTCCGTCGTCTTCCTGCTGCCCACCAACGGCGCGCAGTCCCTCGTGATCCTGTTCGCGGTGGTCTTCGGCTTCTCTCTCCCGCTGACTCCCGTGCAGGTGCTGTGGGTCAACATGGTCACCGCCGTGACGCTCTCGCTCGCCCTCGCCTATGAGCCCGCCGAGCGCGGGATCATGCAGCGTCCGCCGCGGGCGCCGGGCGGATCGATCATCTCGGGACGCGAGCTCGGATTCGTGCTGATGGTGTCGCTCCTCATCGGGGGCGCCACGCTGGCCGCCTTCTTCATCGCGCTCGGGGCGAGCACGGGGATGGATCAGGCGCGTACGATCGCCGTGACGACGCTCGCGCTCGGGCAGCTCGCCTTCCTCTTCAACTGCCGGCTGCTCAGCCGTTCGAGCCTCACCCTCGATGCGCTTCGCGGCAACCGGGCGGTGTGGTGGGCCGCCGCGGCGCTCATCGTCCTGCAGCTGATCTACACGTATGTGCCGGCCTTCAACGGCCTCTTCGGCTCGACCCCGATCTCGTTCGCGTGGTGGCTGGTCCCCGTGGCACTGGCCCTCGTCGTGTTCATCGTTGTCGAGGGGCTCAAGGCGCTCCGAGGCCGCTTGCCCTTCTGACGGCCTCGTCGGGACGCGACCTCCTGCGTGCCGTCCGGGCGCTCGGATGTCGGGGGTCCGGGCGATGCGCGCGGACGGCGTCCGGCGCCGAGCGCGCGGCGGGACGACCCGCCGCGCGCACCGGCGTCAGTCTCGCACGAGGCCAGCGGGTCTCGTGCCGCTCACCTGCCGAGGAAAGCGGTCAGAGCGGCGTTGACCTCGTCGGCGTGGGTCCAGATCAGTCCGTGCGGGGCGCCCTCGATCTCGACGTACTCGGCCTCGGGCAGCGCGACGCGGAACCGTCGTGCCGTGGCGTCGATCGGAAGGATGTTGTCGGCGGTGCCGTGCAGGATCAACGCCGGCGTGCCGCTCGCGCGCACCGCCTCCACATCGTCGCGGAAGTCCTCGATCCACGACGGGACGACGGCGTAGGCGGCGACGGGGGCGCTCGAGATCGCCACGTTCCAGCTGCCGGTGACCGCCTCCTGGCTGATGCGGCTGCCGAGGTTCTCGTCGAGGTTGTAGAAGTCGGAGAAGAACTGCGCGTACCAGGCGTAGCGGTCGCCCTTCGCCTGGGCCGCGATCCCGTCGAAGACCTCCTGCGGCACGCCGTCCGGGTTGTCGTCGCGGGCGACGAGGAAGGGCTCCAGCGAGGCGAGGAAGGCGAGCTTCGCGATGCGCTCGTGGCCGTATCGGGAGACGTACCGGGCGAGCTCGCCCGTGCCCATCGAGAAGCCCACGAGGACGACGTCGCGCAGGTCGAGTGTCTCCAGCACGGTGTTCAGGTCGGCGGCGAACGTGTCGTAGTCGTAGCCCGACCCCACCTTGGAGGACTGCCCGAATCCGCGGCGGTCGTAGGTGATGACGCGGTACCCGGCGGAGAGCAGCTCCCGCGTCTGGCGCTCCCAGCTGTGTCCGTTCAGCGGATAGCCGTGGATGAGCACGACCGGCTGTCCCGTGCCCTGGTCCTCGTAGTACAGCTCGTCCCGGGTGCTGTTCGTGGTGCCGACGGCGATGTAGCCCATGATGTGTTCCCTTCCGCAGTGCGAGAACGATCGTTCTCGCTTGTTCGCCACACTAGAGAACGATCGTTCTTTCGTCAAGTACGATGGGGGCATGACGGAAGAAGACGCGCGGGAGCGGATCCTCGCGGCCGCCGAGGAGCTCTACTATCGCAAGGGGTTCGCGGCCGTGGGGATGGACGAGCTCCGCTCGCTCGCGGGCGTGTCGCTTCGCCGGCTCTACGGCGTGTTCCCCTCGAAGGACGACATCGTCGCGGCGGTGCTCGCGCGCAAGCACGACGAGTGGGAGCGGACGTTGACCGGGCGCGTGGAGGCCGTGGGGTCCGGGGCGCGCGAACGTCTGCTGGCCGTGTACTCCTACCTCGAGGAGTGGTTCTGCGACGACGGCTTCCGCGGCTGCGCGTTCATCAACGCCTTCGGCGAGCTCGGCGGCACGCACCCGGAGGTCGCGCGGATCGTGCGCGCGCACAAGGCGTCCTTCCAGCAGTACATGGCGATGCTCGTCGGGGAGATCGGAGCCGACGCCGCGCTCGCCGCCCAGCTCTCCATCCTCGCCGAAGGAGCGCAGAGCACAGCCGCCATCAGCGCGGATCCGGCCGTCGCGCGGCAGGCGAGGGCGGCCGCCGAGGTGCTCATCGAGCACGCCCTGACGAACGCCTGAGGACGAGCGCCGACTCGTCGTGCGGTCGTCCGCGCCGACCGGGTGCTGCCCGTCGTCGTCGGCTCAGCTCGCGTCGTCGAAGCTCAGGCTGAGACGGCGCAGCAGGGTGGCCAGGCGCGACCGCTCGGCCGGGGAGAGGCGTCCCAGCAGCTTCACCTCGGCGTCCATGAGCCGCGTGATGGCGGCGTCGACGCGCACCCGGCCGTCCTCCGTGAGGGTCACGAGGACGCTGCGCCCGTCGCCCGGATCCGACTCCCGGCGCACGAACCCGCGAGAGACGAGACGGTCGATGCGGTTGGTCATCGTGCCGCTGGACACGAGGGTCTGCAGCAGCAGCTGCTTGGGGCTGAGCTGATACGGCGCGCCCGCTCGGCGCAGCGCCGAGAGCACGTCCCACTCCCACGGCTCGATGTCGGTGCGGCTGAACGCCTCGCGCCGTGCGCGATCGAGACGCCGCGAGAGGCGGTCGACGCGCGAGAGCACCTCCATCGGCGAGAACTCGAGATCGGGACGCTGCGTCGTCCAGGCGCCGACGATCCGGTCGACTTCGTCGGTATCCGCGGTCATCGGTCCAGTATCCCGTATGCGCTTCACGTCGCGTCATCGCCTCGTGGCAGACTTGACGGACGGCCGCGGGCCGTGGTCCGCCATGGTGTAACGGCAGCACGACAGCCTTTGGAGCTGTGAGGACCAGGTTCGAATCCTGGTGGCGGAGCGTGACGGAGAGCGACGTGACGGAGAACCCTGTGACACAGAGCGACTTGGCGATCGTGATCCTGGCCGCGGGCCAGGGCACGCGGATGAAGTCGAAGGTCCCCAAGGTGCTGCACCGGATCGGCGGGCGTCCGCTCGTCGGCCATGTGCTTCACACGGCGCAGCAGCTCGACGCGCTCGTCACACGCGTCGTGGTGCGCCACGAGCGTGATCGGGTCGTCGAGGCGATCGCCGACTTCCCCGGCGTCGAACCCGTCGACCAGGACGACGTCCCGGGCACGGGTCGTGCCGTGCAGGTCGCCGTCGAGTCGCTCCCCGACGGCTTCGCGGGCGACGTGCTCGTGCTGAGCGGCGACGTCCCGCTCCTCGACGCCGGCACCCTCGCATCGCTCATCGAGGCGCACCGGACCTCGGGCGCGGAGGCGACCCTGCTGAGCGCGACGCTCGACGACCCCACCGGCTACGGGCGCGTCGTCCGCGATCCGGACGGGGCCGTGGCGCGGATCGTGGAGCAGAAGGACGCCACGCCCGACGAGGCCGCCGTGTCCGAGATCAACGCCGGCGTCTACGTCTTCCGCGCCCCGTCGCTCCGCGCCCAGCTGGCGCGCATCGGAACGGACAACGCGCAGGGCGAGATGTATCTGACCGACGTCGTCCGGCTGCTGCGCGAAGCGGGCTCGAGCGTCGCGGCGAGCGTCGCCCCGGACGCGCGCATCGCCCTGGGCGTCAACGACAGGGTGCAGCTCTCGGACGCGGCGGCGATCCTGAACGCCCGCATCGTGCGCCGGTGGCAGCTCGAGGGGGCGACCGTCCTCGACCCCTCCACGACGTGGATCGACGACACGGCGTCTCTCGCCCCCGACGTGACCGTGCTGCCGAACACCTTCGTCCTCGGCGCCACGAGCGTCGCGGAGGGAGCGACGATCGGGCCCGAGACGTCCCTCGTCGACTGCGAGGTGGGGGAGGGCGCGATCGTCCGCCGCACCGACGCCACGCTCGCCGTCATCGGAGCGGGCGCGACCGTGGGGCCGTTCGCGTTCCTCCGTCCCGGGGCGGAGCTGGCGCGCGATGCGAAGGTCGGGACCTTCGTCGAGGTCAAGAACTCGCGCGTCGGCGAAGGCAGCAAGGTCCCGCATCTCTCGTACGTGGGCGACACGACGATCGGTCGCGGCGTGAACCTCGGCGCCGGCGCCATCACGGCGAACTACGACGACGTCGCCAAGCATCGCACGGAGATCGGCGACGATGTCCACACCGGCTCGCACAACGTGTTCGTCGCCCCGGTTAGACTGGGCGACGGCGCGAAGACGGGAGCGGGCGCGGTCATCCGGAAGGATGTCCCGGCCGGCGCTCTCGCGTTGAGCGTGGCACCCCAGCGGAACATCCCGGGGTGGGTCGAGACGAACAGGGCGGGAACCGCGGCGGCAGAAGCGGCGGCGAAGTCCCGATCGGTGGAGAAAGCAGCCGATGGCGCGCACGAAGAAGACCATTGACCTCGACCTCGAACGGGGCATCGCCCCGGGAGTCGTCACGAAGACGAAGAAGCGCCTGGTGGTGGCGGCCGGTCGTTCGCACCCGGAGCTCGCCGGAGCCGTCGCCGAGCAGCTGAGCATCCGGCTGGCCCCGACGGAGCACAGGACCTTCGCCTCGGGCGAGATCTACACGCGCTTCGAGGTCTCCATGCGGGGAACGGACGTGTTCCTCATCCAGTCGTTCGGCCAGGACGTCAACGAGAACCTCATGGAGCTGCTGATCATGCTGGATGCGCTCAAGCGCGCATCCGCCAAGCGCGTGACGGTCGTGCTCCCGTACTATCCCTACTCTCGTCAGGACAAGAAGGGGCGCGGACGCGAGCCGATCTCGGCCCGCCTCGTCACCGACCTGATCGCGACGGCCGGCGCCGACCGCATCATGAGCGTCGACCTGCACGCGTCGCAGATCCAGGGCTTCTTCAACGGGCCCGTCGACCACCTGTTCGCGAAGCCGGTCCTGCTCGGCCACTTCCAGGAGACCCTGTCGCCGGAGGAGCGCGAGACGCTCACCGTCGTCTCGCCCGACATGGGCCGGGTCCGCGTCGCCGACACCTGGTCGGACAGCCTCAACGCGCCGCTCGCGATCATCCACAAGCGTCGCGACCCGAAGGTCGCCAACCAGGTGTCGGTGCACGAGATCGTCGGTCAGGTCGCGGGGCGCACCTGCCTGCTCGTCGACGACATGATCGACACCGCCGGCACGATCGTGAAGGCGGCCCAGGCGCTCAAGGACAACGGGGCCGAGAAGGTCATCGTCGGCGCCACGCACGCGATCCTCAGCGACCCCGCGGTGGAGCGCCTGCAGGACGACTCGATCGACCGCGTCGTCGTGACCGACACCGTGCCGATCCCCGCCGAACGCCGGTTCGAGAAGCTCACGGTCCTCTCCACAGCGCCGCTGCTCGCGCGAGCCATCCGCGAGGTCTTCGACGACGGCTCCGTGACGAGCATGTTCGACGGCGCGGCGTGAGCGGAGGGGAGAGGCCCCCCTCCGTCACAGCGGACTCATAGCGTAATCCGAACCCTTTCGAACGCATGGACCTTAGGTTCGTCGTATCGCCGCGGACGACGCGGCACCGATGAACAGGGGACCGCTATGAACCGATCCATTCGCACCGGCGCCGCGCTCGCAGGGGTCGCCGGAGTGCTCGCTCTCGCAGGCTGCGGGGCCACGACCGCGGACGACAGCGCAGACGACACGTCGAGCACGACGGACTCGAGCACGACGACCGAGAGCCCGACGTCCTCGAGCGCTCCCACGACCGAGGCGACCACCGAGGCCGCGAGCGGCAGCGACTACGCCGACGGCACCTACACGGCCGAGGGCAGCTACCAGACGCCCCAGTCCGTCGAGGAGATCAGCGTCACCGTCACACTCGAGGACGACGTCGTCACGGCCGTCGAGGTGACGGGTCAGCCGCAGGCGAGCGAGTCGCAGCAGTATCAGTCGCAGTTCATCGGCGGCATCGCCGATGAGGTCGTGGGCCTCGACATCGACGAGCTGTCCGTCAGCCGCGTCGCCGGCTCGTCGTTGACGAGCACGGGCTTCAACGCCGCGATCGAGGAGATCAAGACCGAGGCCGCGGTCTGACGATCATGCCGCGACAGGCCTCTCCGTGGCGTTTCGACGCGATCGGGACGGCATGGGAGATCGAGACGGACGAGCCGCTGGACGAGCGCGTCCGAGAGGATGTCGCCCGGGTGATCGACGACTTCGATCGACAGTGGTCGCGTTTCCGCGACGACTCCGTCGTCTCCGGTCTCGCCGCGTCGGGGGGACGCGTCCGCACGCCTCCCGACGCGGCGGCGATGCTCGGCGCGTATGCGGAGCTGTCGGAGGCGACGGAGGGAGCCGTCAACCCGCTCGTCGGCGACGCCCTCGCGCGGCGCGGCTACGACTCCCGCTACTCGATGCGGGATCTCGGCGCGCAGCCCGCGCCCGAGCGCTGGGCCGAGCTGCTCACCTGGGACGACGACGCGCTCTCCCTGTCCGAGCCCGCGAC
The DNA here is from genome assembly GCF_032878875.1 of Microbacterium sp. AB. Taxonomy (NCBI): domain Bacteria; kingdom Bacillati; phylum Actinomycetota; class Actinomycetes; order Micrococcales; family Microbacteriaceae; genus Microbacterium; species Microbacterium betulae. Next base: position 1,421,436 of record NZ_CP118157.1, read on the forward strand.
GATCGACGTCGGGGCCCTCGGCAAGGGACGGCTCGTCGACCTCGTCGCGGATGTCGTGCGAGCGGAGGCGGGAGGCCGGTTCGTCGTCGACGCGAGCGGCGACATGCGCGTGCACGGAGCCCCCGTGCGCGTCGCGCTGGAGCATCCGTACGATTCCCGCCGCGCGATCGGCACCATCGACGTGGTCGACGGCGCCCTGTGCGCCTCGGCGATCAACCGCCGCGCCTGGGGCGATGGCCTCCACCACGTCCTCGACGCCCGCACCGGGATTCCCGTGCGGGCGTACGCGGCGACCTGGGCGACGGCCCCGACGGCGATGGCGGCCGATGCCGTCGCCACGGCCCTCTTCTTCGACGGCGGGCCCGAGCTGGCGCACGCGTGGGGAGCGGACTGGGTGCGGATGACGACGGACGGCAGGGTGGAATGGTCACCCGGCAGTAAGGCAGGCTTGTTCACGTGATCGCATCCCTCACGTCCGGCCTGAACCGGCTGCTCGCCGTGATCGGCCGGTTCTCGATGTACCGCGTCGTCCTGCTCTCGCTGTCGACGCTCGCGGTCGTCGCCGTCGTCCTGTCGTTCTTCCAGATCGTCGTCCCGACGACAGGCGAGATCCTGCTCACGGCGGTGGTGCTCGCCGCCGCCGTCATCGTCGTCGATCAGGCGGCGCAGCGCATCGTGCGCGCGCCGGTGCGCGTCGAGTCGTCGCTCATCACGGCGCTCATCCTGCTCTTCGTCGTGCGGCCGTCGACGGATCCCGCGGCTCTCGCGGGACTGGTCATCGCGGCGGCGGCCGCCGCGGCGTCGAAGTACCTCCTCGTCTGGCGCGGACGTCACATCTTCAACCCCGCCGCCGTCGGCGCCACGGTCGTCACGATCGTGTACGCGATCGCCCCCACGGCCGGGATCCTGCCGTCCGCCTGGTGGGTCGGCTCGCCCGCGCTCGCGGCTCCCGTGATCCTCCTCGGCCTCGCGGTCCTGGTGCGCACCGAGAAGGTGCGCGTGGTCGGCGTCTTCCTCGTCGTGGCGGTGGGCGTCTACACGCTCCGCACGGTGCTGCAGTCGGTGTCGGCGGGCTTCGCGGTCGACGTCGCCGCCACCCTCTCGTACGCGCTGTGGTCGTCGCCGTTCCTGTTCCTCGGCGCGTTCATGCTCTCGGAGCCGCTCACGCTGCCGCCGCGCCGGTGGCAGCAGTACCTCGTCGCCCTCGTCGTCGGCGTGCTGACCGGGTGGGCGCCGATCGTCGCCGGCGGCGTGAGCCTCGGCTACGAACGCGCGCTCCTCGTCGGCAACCTCCTCGCCTTCCTCCTGGCCCTCCGGGCGGGTGTCCGCGTCGACACCGTGCGGTCGAGCCGGCCGACGCCGTCGGTGCGCGAGCTCGTCCTCCGAGCGCGTCGGCCCTTCGCGTTCCGAGCGGGACAGTATCTTGAGCTGCACGTCCCGCACCGACGCCCCGACGGACGGGGGACGCGCCGCGAGTTCAGCATCGTGTCCGCTCCGGAGGACCTGCCCACGGTGCGCATCGCCTACCGTGACGGGGGAGGGCCCCGCAGCTCGTTCAAGCGCGCCCTCTCGGATGCAGGCGCGGATGCGCGCGTCGCCGTCACGGGCGTCTGGGGAGACTTCGTGCTCCCCCGCGACGCCGATGCGCCGATCCTCATGGTCGCGGCGGGAATCGGCGTCACGCCGTTCGTGTCGCAGCTCCGCCATCTTCGGCTGACCGGTTCGCGGCGCGACGTCGTCCTCGTGTACGTCGCCTCGACGGCCGCCGATCTGGCCTACCGCTCGGAGATCGCCGAGACGGGGACGCCGGTGATCGTCTACACGCGCGACGAGCCGCAGGGTCTCCCCGCCCACTGGACGTGGGCCGGGGGAGAGCGGCTCGGCGCGGAGGGGCTCGGGCGTGCGGTCCCCGACCTCGCGCGACGTCACGCCTACGTCTCCGGGCCTCCGGGACTCATCGCGGATCTCGCGCCTGCCCTCGGCAGGGCCCGCTCGCTCACCACCGACGCGTTCGCCGGCTACTGAGCTGGATGCCCTCGGGGCCTGCCGCCCCGGGGGCCTGGCATCCGGCGTCGCGGGGTCTGGGGGACGGCGTCTGACCGTGGGCGCGCTCGTGGGGACGGGGTTCGTGCCCGCGCGACGCCCGCGCATGCCCCGGAGGACGCGCCTTCCCGGACGTGAGAAGTCGTCGGACTCCGGGGCACCGCGATCCGCCTGGGGCCGTCTTCGCATCCGGGCCGCGCTCCTCACGGGGGCCGCCCTCCCGATTCCTCCCGGAGGCGCAAGCCCGTGAACGAGGCCCCGCAGGCGTCGAGCCCGGACGCGGAAGACCCGGCGACGCGCGCCGGGGGAGGTCGTGCGCGTCGCCGGGCGGCGGGATGCGTCGGTCAGCGTCGCGTGATGTCGGTCACCGTGCCGTGGTCGAGGCGGAGGCGCCGGCGGGCGCGCCTGGCGACGGCCGAGTCGTGCGTGACGAGGATCAGGGTGAGGCCCGTGGCGTTCAGCCCCTCGAGGAGCTCCATGATCTCGTCGCGCGTCCGCTCGTCGAGGTTGCCCGTCGGCTCGTCGGCGAGCAGCACCTTCGGCCGCTTCGCGATCGCCCGCGCGATCGCGACACGCTGCTGCTGGCCTCCTGACAGCTCGTTCGGCAGATGGTCCGCCCGCTCGACGAGGCCGACCTGGCCGAGAGCCTCGACGACGCGGGCGTCGCGCTCCTCCCGCGTGAGCCCGAGCGGCTCGAGCCCCATCGCGACGTTCTCCTTCGCGCTGAGCGTGGGGATGAGGTTGAAGCCCTGGAAGACGAAGCCGATGTCTCCCGCGCGCAGCCGGCCGAGCTCCTTCGGCGAGGCCTGGGCCAGCTGCGAGCCGGCGATCGAGATCGAGCCCCGGGTCGGGGTGTCGAGGGCGCCGAGCAGCTGCAGCAGCGTCGACTTCCCGCCGCCGGTCGGACCCTGGATGGTGACGAAGTCGCCCTCCTCGATCTCGAGGTCGACGTTCTTCAGCGCGCGCACCTCCCTTCCCTTGGTCCGATAGGTCTTCTGAACGCCCTCGAGGGCATACAACGTCGTCATGTTCTCTCCTTGTCCGGATCCCACGGGCTCAGCCGACCGACCGCAGCGCCTCGGCGGGGCTCAGGCGCGCGGCGCGCCATCCGCCGATCGCCCCCGCGACGAGACCCGCCGCGACGGCGAGCACGACCGCGACGAGGACGATGCCGATGTCGAGCGGCGCCTGCAGCGTGATGTCGCTCGCGGCCTGCGACATGTCGAGACCGCCCATGCCGCCGCCGGGCATCCCGCCGCCCTCTCCACCGGGGCCCGTGGCCGTGGCGGTCGAGGAGGCCGAGATCGTCGGCTGGACGAGGTTGATGACGGTCGTGCCGATGAGGCCCAGCACGACGCCCGCGGCGCCTCCGATGAGGCCCTGGACGACCGACTCGCCGGCGACCTGGCGTACGACGCGGCCGTTCGTCCAGCCGATCGCCTTGAGCGTGCCGAACTCCCGTGTGCGCCGCGAGACGCCCGAGATCGTGAACAGGACGGCGAGGAGCACGGCCACGGCGAGCACGATGACCGAGAGCCACGTGCCGAGGCTCGTGATGAGGCCCGATGCGCTCGACAGGGATCCGGACACGGTGGAGGCGAGGTCCGACTGCGAGCTCACGGTCGCATCGGGCAGCTCCTCCTCGAGGGATGCCTGGACAGCCGAGATCGAACCCGCCGACTCGGCCTGGACGTAGACGGTGGACACGACGTCGCCGGCCTCCGACAGGTCCTGTGCCACGTCGAGCGGGATGAACACGTCGGCCGCGGTGTCGGCCGAGTCCGAGGCGGAGGCGACGACGCCGACGATCTCGAACTCCGTCCCGCCGAGCTCCACGGTGTCGCCGACGGCGAGCTCGTTGGTGCTCGCGTACGTCGCGTCGACGACCGCGACGTCCGTCCCGTCGTCCGACGTCTCGAGGGAGCGTCCATCGGACACCTCGACGGACGAGAGGGGGCCGACCGTCGTGGCGGCGTCGTCGACGCCGAGCACGCTGATCGAGTCCAGGTCGAACGCGCCGCCTCCGAATCCGCCGCCGCCCTCGGGAGGAGTCCCTCCCTCGCCGCCCTCGTCGGGCGCGGTCATCGTGGCGCCGTCGTCCGTCGTCGTCCCGTCCTCGGCGGATCCGGGGAGCTCGCCGTCGAAGGTCACGTTGGTGAGGCTCAGCGCCCCGGACGCGGCGGTGACGCCGTCCGTTCCCGCAGCCGTGTCGACGGCCGACGACTCGAGCGTCGAACGGCCCATCTCCGTCGTCAGCCGGGACTGGCTCACCTCGGTCGAGCCGTCCTCGCCCGTCGCGCCGTCCTCGCTGTCGAACTCGAAGCGCTGACCGCCGCCGCCTTCGCCGGGCTCGGCCGCCGCGCCGGTGACGGTGAGGTCGGTGCCGACGCCGTACACCGACTCGAGCGCCTGGTTCTGCGCGTCCCGCACGCCGGCCGACAGCGCGTTGACGACGATGACGAGCGCGATCGCGACCGCGAGGCCCGCTGCGACGATGATCGTCTGCTTCTTGCGGCCTGCGAGTTCTCGCCGCAGGTACGTTCCGAACATGGGTCTCCTCTTTCGCCGCTTCGGGCGAGCGGCCGATCACGACCGTACGGATCGCGCAGATGGACGGGATATGCGTGACTTATGAGCGGGTTGTGAACGCGGGGCGGGATGTCGCCACGACTCACAGCCGACCCATAACCGACGCCATAGCAGACGCATAGGAACCGGGGCAGAATGGGAGCCATGACAACGACCGCCCGCACCCCCTCGCCCGCTCTCACGCGTCCCGACGGCACGCCCGTGCGCGTGCTCGTCGTCGACGACGAGCAGATGCTCACCGACCTGCTGTCGATGGCGCTGCGCATGGAGGGATGGGAGGTGCGCGCGGCGGGAAGCGGCTTCGAGGCGCTGCAGGCGGTGCGCGACTTCGCTCCCGACGCGCTCGTGCTCGACGTCATGATGCCCGACCTCGACGGCCTGGGGGTGCTGCAGCGTCTCCGTCAGAACGAGAACGACGTGCCCGTGCTCTTCCTCACCGCGAAGGACTCCGTGAACGACCGCGTCGCGGGGCTCACCGCCGGCGGCGACGACTACGTGACGAAGCCGTTCAGCCTGGAGGAGGTCGTCGCGCGGCTGCGTGCGCTCATGCGCCGGTCGGGCACCGCCCTGGCCGCCGACGCCGAGCCCATCCTGCGCGTGTCCGACCTGACGCTCAACGAGGACAGCCACGAGGTCGAGCGCGCGGGCGAGTCGATCGAGCTCACCGCCACCGAGTTCGAGCTGCTCCGCTACCTCATGCGAAACCAGCGCCGTGTGCTCTCCAAGGCGCAGATCCTCGACCGCGTGTGGCACTACGACTTCGGCGGCAAGTCGAGCGTCGTGGAGCTCTACATCTCGTACCTCCGCAAGAAGATCGACGCGGGCCGCGATCCGCTCATCCACACCGTCCGCGGCGCCGGGTACATGATCAAGGCGCCTCAGTGACCGACGACCCCGTCGTCGGGACGCCCGCCCGCCCGCCCAAGCGGAAGCGCCTGTCGTTCGAGGCGCGCCTCATGATCACGATCGTGTCGATCGTGTCGGTCATCCTGGTGATCATCACGACCCTCACGAGCGTGATCATGAGCAGCGTGCTGGACGCGCAGCTCAGCGAGAACGTGCGGTCGGCGGCGCAGACGCTCGACCAGCAGGTCACGACGGGGATCGTCACGGGGCGTACGGCCGCGGAGTCGCTCACCGGGCCGCCCGTGGAACGGGGCCTTCTGCTGGTCGCGGAGTCGGGAGGCGGGTACACGGGAGCCGTCGTCGGCTCCGACAGCGTGATCGAGCTCGACGCCGAGCAGCTGGACGACGTGCTCGGCTCGGCGGGGAGGGACTCCCACACGGAGACGGTCGTGATCTCCGACCTCGGCGCCTACCGCATCGCCTCCGCCACGATCCGCGAGACCGGGCAGACGATCATCGTCGGCCTCCCGACCGCCGAGGTCCAGGCGACGATCGGCCGCCTGTGGACCACGATCCTGTTCGCCACGGTCGGCGGGATGATCCTCCTCGCGCTCGCGACGACGCTCGTGATCCGCGCGGGGCTCCGGCCCCTCCGCGCGGTCGCCGAGACGGCGACGCGCGTGGCCGAGCAGCCGCTCGACCAGGGCGCCGTGTCGATCGACGAGCGCGTGCCGGCCGAGCAGGCGGACCCGCGCAACGAGATCGGCCAGGTGGGGGCCGCGCTCAACACGCTCCTCGATCACGTCGAGTCCTCGCTGCACGCGCGCCAGCGCAACGAGGAGCTCATGCGCCGGTTCGTCGCCGACGCGAGCCACGAGCTGCGCACGCCGCTCGCCTCCATTCGCGGCTACTCCGAGCTGTCGCTGCGCGACCCCTCGCTGAGCGAGAACGCGGAGCAGTCCCTCGAGCGCATCCAGGCCCAGTCCATCCGCATGACCTCACTCGTCGAGGACCTGCTGCTGCTCGCCCGGCTCGACGAGGGGCAGGAGATCGTCCTCAGCGCCGTCGACCTGACCCAGCTCGCCGTCGAGGCGATCGCCGATCAGCAGGCCGCCGGGCTCGGGCATGAGTGGACCGTGGACGTCCCGGCGGAGCCCGTCGTCATCGCCGGCGACAGGGGCCGCCTCACGCAGGTCGTCGTCAACCTGCTCGCCAACGCGCGCACCCACACGCCGGCGGGGACGCACGTCGCCCTCGCGCTCCGGCTCGAGGGCGGGGGAAGCGCGACGCGGGCGGTGCTCACGGTGCACGACGACGGCCCGGGGATCGACGAGGACCTGCAGCGCGAGCTCTTCACGCGCTTCACCCGCGGCGACAAGTCCCGTGCCCGCCGGACGGGAGGGACGGGTCTGGGCCTCTCGATCGTGAAGGCGATCGTGGACGGGCACCACGGTGACATCTCCGTGCGCAGCGTGCCCGGCGACACGACCTTCGAGGTGCGTCTGCCGGCGCGTCCCGCCGAGCCCGCGGCCTGAGCGAGCGGGAACGACGAAGGGCCGGATCCCACGGGATCCGGCCCTTCGTCGTCGAGGGCTAGTGCGTGTCCTCGGCCTCGATCTCGGTGCGGTCGCCGCTCCACTGCGTGTGGAACGTGCCCTCCTTGTCGATGCGCTTGTAGGTGTGCGCGCCGAAGAAGTCGCGCTGGCCCTGGATGAGCGCGGCGGGCAGCCGCTCGGCGCGGATGCCGTCGTAGTAGGCGAGCGACGACGAGAACGCCGGCGAGGGGATGCCCGCCTGCGTCGCGGCGACGACGACGCGGCGCCAGGCGTCCTGGCCGCGGGTGAGCGCGTCGGCGAAGTACGGCGCCGCCGCGAGCACGGGGAGGTCGGCCTGCTCGGCGTAGGCGTCGGCGATGCGGTTGAGGAACTGCGCGCGGATGATGCAGCCGCCGCGCCAGATCTTCGAGATCGCGCCCAGGTCGATGCTCCAGCCGTACTCCGCCGCTCCCGCCCGGATCTCGTCGAAGCCCTGCGAGTAGGCGATGATCTTCGAGGCGAACAGCGCCAGGCGCACGTCCTCGATGAACGCGTCCGCGTCGTCGACGTGGAAGTCCTCCGCCGGGCCCGGGAGCCCGGCGGCGGCGGCGCGCTGCTCGGGGTGCGACGACAGCGAGCGCGCGAAGGTCGCCTCGGCGATGCCCGACACGGGCACGCCCAGCGACAGGGCGGTCTGCACGGTCCAGGCGCCCGTGCCCTTGGCGCCGGCCTGGTCGAGGATGACGTCGACGAGCGGCTCTCCCGTCTCGGCGTCGACCTGGCGCAGCACCTCGGCGGTGATCTCGATGAGGTAGGACTCGAGCTCGCCGGTGTTCCACTCCGAGAACACGTCCGCGATCTCGGCGGGCGTCTTGCCCGTCCCGCGGCGGATGAGGTCGTAGGCCTCGGCGATGAGCTGCATGTCGGCGTACTCGATGCCGTTGTGCACCATCTTCACGAAGTGGCCGGCGCCGTCGTGGCCGACGTGCGTGACGCAGGGCTCGCCCTCGGCGACCGCGGCGATGGACCTCAGGATCGGGCCGAGCGTGACCCACGACTCGTCCGACCCCCCGGGCATGATCGAGGGGCCCGTGAGAGCGCCCTCCTCGCCGCCCGAGATGCCGGCGCCGACGAAGTTGATGCCCGTCTCGCGGACGGCCTTCTCCCGGCGGATGGTGTCGGGGAAGTACGCGTTGCCGCCGTCGACGATGATGTCGCCGGGCTCGAAGACCTCCACGAGCGCGTCGATGACGGCGTCCGTCGGACGGCCCGCCTTGACCATGACGATCGCGGTGCGCGGCTTCGAGAGCGAGGCGGCGAACTCCTCGTACGAGAACGCGGGGATGAAGCCGGCCTCCGGATGCTCGGAGAGGAGGTGGTCGGTCTTCTCACGACTGCGGTTGTACACGGCCACCGTGTTGCCCTCGCGGCTGGCGAGGTTGCGGGCGAGGTTCGAGCCCATCACGGCGAGGCCGACGACCCCGATATTGGCGCTGGCGGGGGTCGGTGAGGCGTCGGTCACGCGCATCTCCTTGAACACGAGGAAAATCGGACGTGTCCAGGCTAGTCGCCTCGCACCGTCTCCGCGTCGAGCCCCGGCCCGCCGGACAGCGGCGGGCCGGGGCTCACTTCTTGTAGGAGCTCTGGCGTCCGAGCGTGAACAGGGCGCCGGCGACGAGCACCGCGGTGACGGCGGACACCCCGCCGATGACCCAGAGGAGGATGTGCGAGACGAATGCGCCGTCGAGCATGACGGGGACTCCTTCGTTTGACGGTCCGCGTCGCGGCGCGAGGGCGCCGGACCGGGGAGACGTGGCGGATCTGCCTCCCATCGTAATCGGCGTCGCTCCGAGCGACCGGCGATAGCCTCGGGGGATGGATCAGTGGGTGCCGGACGTGCTCGGCGACGGGTTCTCACGCCGCACGCTCCCGCTCGTCCCCGACGTGGAGGGCGAGGTCGTCGCCACGCTCGTGCGGCATCTCCCGCCTGCTCGCCGCCCCTGGACGCCGCGCCCGCCGTTCGAGGACGTCGACGTGCTGTACGTCCACGGGTGGTCGGACTACTTCTTCCAGAGGCGGCTCGCGCGTTTCTGGTCCGAGAGGGGAGCCCGCTTCTTCGCGCTCGACCTCCGCAAGTACGGCCGGAGCCTGCTGCCGGGGCAGACGCCCGGCTTCGTCGCCGATCTCGCGACCTACGACGAGGACATCGCCGCCGCCCTCGCGGCGATGGATCCGCCGCCGGGCCGGAGGCTCGTGCTGCTGGGGCACTCGACCGGCGGCCTCACGCTGAGCCTGTGGGCGTCGCGCCATCCCGAGGTCGCGGCGGCCGTCGTCCTCAACAGCCCGTGGCTCGAGTTCCAGCTGAGCGCCATACGTCCCGCGATCGCCCCCGTCGTCGGCATCCAGGCGCGCTGGCGGCCGATGGACGCGGTTCCCCGCGTCGACCTGGGCTACTACGCGCGCGCCCAGGCGGAGACGGCGGACCCCGACGATCCGATGGAGGTCGACCCGGCATGGCGTCCGACGTCCGCCAGGACCGTCCATGCGGCATGGCTCAACGCCGTCCTCGACGGCCACGCGCAGGTCGCCGCCGGGCTCGCGATCCCGGTCCCGGTGTGCGTCCTGCTCTCGGCGCGCAGCGCGACGCCGAACCGCTGGTCGGACGACCTCACACGCGCGGACTCCGTGCTCGTCGTCGACGACGTCGCGCGGGCGGCGCTCCGGCTCGGCCCGTCGGTGACGGTCGAGCGCATCGACGGCGCCCTGCACGACGTGTTCCTCTCGCGGCGCGCGGCGCGGGACGAGGCCTACGCCCGGATGGACCGCTGGACGCGGGGCTTCCTCGCCCGCTGACGTCCTCCGCCGCGCCGCGGTTCTGCGGGCGTCCGTCGTCGGGTACGATGGAGTCATCCTCGGCGAGGGATGTCCGTGCGTGCGCGCTGTCAGGACGTCCGTGATCGACGCGGCGAAGCGGGCCCCGCGCTCTCCTCACGCGATGCGTTCGAGTCGAGAATCCGAAACGACCTTCATGCGGCTCCGCTCAGCCGCGTGTCCCACGAGGAGCAACACCATGGCTGACCAGAACAAGCTCGCGGCAGAGATCCGCACCGAGTTCGGCAAGGGCTTCGCCCGCCGTCTCCGCGCCGCAGGCAAGATCCCCGCCGTCATCTACGGCCACGGGACCGACCCCGTGCACGTCGCGCTGCCGGGTCACGAGACGAGCCTCATCATCCGGCAGGCGAACGCGCTCCTCGCGCTCGACATCGAGGGCACCTCCGAGCTGGCGCTCGTCAAGGATGTCCAGCGCGACCCGGTGCGCCAGATCATCGAGCACGTGGACCTCCTCGTCGTGAAGCAGGGCGAGAAGATCACGGTCGACGTGCCGATCGTCGTGCTGGGCGAGTCCGCGCCCGGCACGATCGTCAACCTCGACACGACGACCCTGTCGCTCGAGGTCGAGGCCACGCACATCCCGGAGCACATCGAGGTCTCCGTCGAGGGACTCGAGGAGGGCGCTCACATCATCGCCTCCGACGCCACGCTCCCCGCGGGCGCCTCGCTCGCGGGCGACCCCGAGGTCCTCATCGTCGCGATCTCGGTTCCCGCCGCCGAGGAGACCGACGACGAGGCCGCCGAGGCCGCGCAGGGCGAAGAGTCCGCCGCCGAGTAGGACCGGTTCTTCACGCGAGGGGGTGCGACGGGATCGCACCCCCTCGCGTCGTCTCCAGGAGGGCATAAGATGGCCGACACGTGGCTGATCGTCGGGCTGGGCAACCCCGGCCCGCGCTATGCGCAGACCAGGCACAACGTCGGGCAGCTGGTGGCCGACGAGCTCGCCGGCCGCCGGAGCGCCGCGTTCCGGCAGCACAAGGCCAACGCGCGCGTCGCGGAGACGTGGCTCCGGCCGGGGGCCGCGAAGCTCGTCGTGGCGAAGCCCAACACCTTCATGAACGTCTCGGGCGGACCTGCGGCGGGGCTCGCGAGATTCTACGGGATCGACGCGGACCGGATCGTCGTCGTGCACGACGAGCTGGACATCCCCTTCGACACCGTCAAGCTCAAGTCCGGCGGCGGTCACGGAGGGCACAACGGCGTCCGCGACGTCGCGAAGGCGCTCGGAACCCCGGACTTCGTCCGGGTGCGCGTCGGGATCGGCCGTCCTCCCGGGCGCCAGGACCCCGCCGACTGGGTGCTCGACCCGTTCGGCTCCGCCGAGCGCACGGCGCTCCCGATCCTCGTCGCCGATGCGGCGGACGCCGTCGAGCAGATCGTCGACGAGGGTCTCGTCGCGGCGCAGCAGAGGTTCCACGCGCCGCGCCCGTGACGGGCACGGCCCCGCAGGCCCCGCCGTCAGGCGCCGCCGAGGCCGATGCCCACGCCGAGCAGGAATCCGAGGAGGAACCCGGCCGCGACGATGACGGGCGCGGCCGCCGCGACGACGACGGCGGCGATCCCCGCTCCGCGGCCGCGGCGTCTCGCGATCGCGACGATGCCCTGCACGAGCGCCCAGACCCCGAACGCGGACGCGACCCACGCGGTGATCTCCCCCGTGAGCACCGCGTCCCGGACGGGCGACAGCTGGGAGAGGTCGAACTCCGGTGAGCCGGTGAGCTGCGCGTGCGCCAGCTGCGCGCCGATCGGCAGGCCCACGACGGTGAGCACGGACGCGCCGCCGACGAGGGCGGCCAGCGCGAGGACGAGGGCGACGCGCCCGAGCGCCTGCGAGGATCGCGGGGGCCGAGGGGCGCGCGGGTCGATCGTCGCGGCGAAGCGCGGATCCTGCGGCTGCGGGTACGGCGCGGCCGGAGGGGCGGGATAGGCGCCGGGAGCGGGCGGGTACGACGGCGGGTTCTGGTCGGCGCTCATGGCTCCATCCTAGGAAGTCCGGACGGCGCGTCGCGGCCGGCCGGACGCCGTCCGTGAATGCGCCCAGCCGGTCGCGCATAGACTCTTCCGGTGACTGTGCAGGGGATCGTCCGCGCTCTGGAACGGGACGAGTCGTTCGGCGACGCACTCGCCGTCGCGGCCGGCGATGCGGATCTCTCGCTCGTCGACGGCCTCGATGCGCCGGCCCTCGCGGCACTGCTGCGCCGCCGGCGCGAGAACGGCCATCCGCCCGTCCTCCTCGTCGTGGCGCCCACGGGACGCCGTGCCGAGTCGCTCCGCGCGGCGCTGACGGCCGTGCTGCCGGAGGCCGAGGTGCTCGACTTCCCCGCGTGGGAGACGCTGCCCCACGAGCGGCTGAGCCCGAGCCCCGAGACCGTCGGCCGCCGGCTCGAGACGCTGCGGCGGATCGCGTCCGCGACGGACGACGGGCCGCTCGTCGTGACGGCGTCCGTCCGTGCGGCGATCCAGCCCATCGCGCGCGGGCTGGGGGAGGTCGCCCCCGTCGTCCTGCGCGCGGGCGGCAGGGACCACGAGCTCGAGGACGTCGTCGAGCGTCTCGTCGAGCTCGCCTATCACCGCGTCGACATGGTGTCGCGTCGCGGCGAGTTCGCCGTGCGCGGCGGCATCCTGGACGTCTTCCCGCCCGTGGCGGACCATCCCCACCGCATCGAGTTCTTCGGCGACGAGGTCGAGCAGATCCGGGCCTTCTCCGTCGCCGACCAGCGGTCCCTGCCCGGCGAGATCGCCGAGGCGTCGCTCGTCCCCAGCCGTGAGCTCCTCCTGACGCCCGACGTGCGTCAGCGGGCGCGCGAGCTGCAGCACGAGTACCCCGGCATCGCGCAGATGCTCGAGCGGATGGGGGAGGGGATCCCCGTCGAGGGGATGGAGTCGCTCACCCCCGTGCTCGCCGGCCCGCTCGTCTCCCTCGTCTCCTACCTGCCCCGGGAGGCCGCCGTCGCGCTCGTCGACCCGGAGCGCGCCGCATCGCGGTCGATCACGCTGGGCGAGACGAACCGCGAGTTCCTCGAGGCGGCGTGGAGCGCGGCCACGGGCGGCGGCGTGGCGCCCATCAACCTCGACTCCGGCGACTTCCTCACCCTGGCCGCGCTGCGCGACGACGTGCGCGAGGCATCGGGCGTCTGGTGGACGCTGAGCCCGTTCGACTCGGGCGCGGCCGACACCGCCGCGGAGCTGGCGGAGGAGAACGACGAGGACTTCGCGGTCGACGCCCGCGATGCGATCCGCATCCGCGGAACCGCGGCGCCGACGTTCCAGGGCACGGCGGAGGGCGCCTCCGAGCACATCGGGAGCCTCGTGAAGGACGGATGGCGCGTCGTCGTGGCCGCTCCCGGCGCGGGGCTCGTCGAGCGCGCGCGCGACGTCCTGTCCGAGCGCGGCCTCGCCGCGCGCATCGTCCCGGCGCTCGACGACGAGCCGGAGCCCGGCGTCGCGACGCTCGTGCAGGGGGCCGTCGAGCGGGGCTTCGTCGTGGCGGGCGCGAAGCTCGCGGTCTTCACCGAGAACGAGTTCTACGGCCGCGCGATCGGCGGCGAGACGCGCGCCGTCAAGAAGCTCGCGTCGCGGCGCAGGAACGTCGTGGACCCGCTGCAGCTGAAGCCCGGCGAGGTCGTCGTGCACGCGACGCACGGCATCGGCCGCTTCGTCGAGATGACGCAGCGCGAGGTGTCCAGCGGCGGACGCAACCCGGTCAAGACGAAGCGCGACTACCTCGTGATCGAGTACGCGCCGTCCAAGCGCGGGTACCCGGGCGACAAGCTGTTCGTGCCCACGGACCAGCTCGACCTCCTGTCGAAGTACGTCGGCGGCGAGGCCCCCACGCTCTCGAAGATGGGCGGAGGCGACTGGGCGCAGGCGAAGGGCCGGGCCCGCAAGGCCGTCCGCGACATCGCCGTCGAGCTCGTGAAGCTGTACTCCGCGCGGATGGCCGCCAAGGGCCACGCCTTCGGCCCCGACACGCCGTGGCAGCGGGAGCTCGAGGAGGCGTTCCCGTTCGCGGAGACGCCCGACCAGCTGCAGACGATCGACGAGGTCAAGCGCGACATGGAGCGCCCGATCCCCATGGACCGGCTGCTCTCGGGGGACGTCGGGTTCGGCAAGACCGAGGTCGCCGTGCGCGCGGCGTTCAAGGCCATCCAGGACGGCAAGCAGGTCGCGATGCTCGTCCCGACGACGCTGCTCGTCAAGCAGCACCTCGAGACGTTCCAGGACCGCTTCGCCGGGTTCCCCGTGCAAGTGCGCGCGCTGTCGCGCTTCCAGAGCGACAGGCAGGCGCGCGAGGTCGTCCAGGGGCTCGCGGACGGCTCCGTCGACATGGTCATCGGGACCCACCGCATCCTCACCGAGCAGATCCGGTTCAAGGACCTCGGGCTCCTCGTCGTCGACGAGGAGCAGCGCTTCGGCGTCGAGCACAAGGACGCGCTGAAGAAGCTCAAGACCAACGTCGACATCCTCGCGATGAGCGCCACGCCCATCCCGCGCACCCTCGAGATGGCCGTCACGGGCATCCGCGAGATGTCGACGCTCGCCACCCCTCCGGAGGACAGGCATCCGATCCTGTCGTACGTCGGTCCGCACAACGACAAGCAGATCGCCGCGGCCATCCGGCGCGAGATGCTGCGCGAGGGGCAGATCTTCTTCGTGCACAACCGGGTGACGTCGATCCAGCGGGTCGCCTCCCACCTCGCCGAGCTCGTGCCGGACGCGCGCATCGCGGTGGCGCACGGGAAGATGGGGGAGCACCAGCTCGAACAGGTCGTGGACGACTTCTGGGAGCGCAAGTTCGACGTGCTCGTGTGCACGACGATCATCGAGACCGGCATCGACATCGCCAACGCGAACACCATCATCATCGACCGAGCCGACAAGTACGGCCTGGCCCAGCTGCATCAGCTGCGCGGACGGGTGGGCCGCGGGCGCGAACGCGCCTACGCCTACTTCGTCTACGACGAGAACAAGCCCCTCTCCGAGACGGCGGCGGACCGTCTCGAGACGATCGCCGTGCACAACGACCTCGGAAGCGGCATCCAGGTCGCCATGAAGGACCTCGAGCTGCGCGGCGCGGGGAACCTGCTGGGCGCGGAGCAGGCGGGGCACATCGCGGGCGTCGGCTTCGACCTCTACCTGCGGATGATCGGCGAGGCCGTCGCGACGTTCCGCGGCGAGGAGACGGAGGGGCCCACGGAGCTGCGGCTCGAGCTGCCCGTCGAGGCCCGCCTGCCGGAGTCGTACATCGACAGCGAGCGGCTGCGGCTCGAGGCGTACCAGAAGCTCTCCGCGGCCGCGACGGCGAGCGCGAAGGACGACGCCATCGACCTCGTCGTGGAGGAGCTCGTCGACCGCTACGGCACGCCGCCGCGGGAGGTCGACGGGCTCGTCGCGATCGCCCGGCTGCGTCGCCGGGCCGCGCAGGCGGGGCTGGCCGACGTCGTGGCGATGGGGCGGAACCTCCGCGTCGCGCCGGCGCAGCTGCCCGAATCCCTCCGCGTGCGCCTGCAGCGCCTGTACCCCGGCGCGAAGATCCTCAGCGGGGGCGAGGCGATGGTCGTGCCGCTGCCGGTCGCGGACGGCGAGCCTCTCGCCGACGCCGAGCTCGTCGCCTGGGTCGCGCAGCTGCTCGACGCCGTGTTCCCGCCGCCGAAGAAGGACGATCCCGCGGCGGAGTGAGCCGGATCAGGACGGGCGCCGTCGGGCTCGCGGTGAGCGGCCGTGTGCCGGCGGACCGCCGACGGAAGGATCGCGCGCGAGGGAGGGTAGGCTGACGGCAGGTGTGCCGGGAAGTCTGGTCGGCGGCGGATGCGGATGCATCCGGTCTCGTGATGTCGAGAGGACCCTGTGCTCCGTCTGCTGCGCTCCGAGCGCTTCCCCGCCTTCCTCCTGCTCGGCGCCGCGGCGCTGGGCCTCGTCGTCGCGAACAGCGCCGTCGGACCATCCGTCATCGCGTTCGGCGAGGCGCGCATCGGCGTTCCGGGCACCCCTCTCGACCTGTCGATCGCCCACTGGGTTGCCGACTTTCTGCTCGCGATCTTCTTCTTCGGCGTCGCGGTCGAGCTCCAGTACGAGCTCACGAACGGGCACCTGAACACCGTCGGGCGCGCCGTCAGGCCGGCGATCGCGGCGGCGGGCGGCGTGCTCGTGCCGATCGTCGTCTATCTCGCGATCGCGGGCGCTCCCGAGACGGCGTCGGGCTGGCCCATCCCGACCGCCACCGACATCGCCTTCGCGCTCGGCGTGCTCGCGGTGTTCGGACGAGGACTGCCCTCCAGGGTGCGCGTGTTCCTCCTCGCTCTCGCGATCATCGACGACATCGCCGGCATCGTCTTCATCGCCGTGCTGTTCGCGACCGACGTCGACCTCGTCGTGCTCCTGGCGGGGGTCGCGCTCGCCGCCGCCTTCGCCCTCCTCAGCCGTGTCGTGTCGCGGCAAAGAGCGCCCGTGGTCGTGCCCGTCATGATCGTCGTCGCGCTCGGCGCGTGGGCTCTCGTGTACCTGTCGGGCGTGCACGCGACCATCGCGGGCGTCCTGCTGGGGCTCGCCGTGCGTCAGGGCGAGGGCATGCGGGCGCGGCACGTCCTCGAGCCGTGGATCAACGGCGCGATCCTGCCGCTCTTCGCGTTCTTCGCGGCGCTCGTCGTCGTCCCGCAGGTCGCTCTCCACGAGCTGTCTCCCGCCCTGTGGGCGACCCTCGTCGCCCTGCCGGTCGGCAAGCTCGTCGGCATCGTCCTGTTCGGATGGCTCGCCATGCTCGTCCGCCCCCGAGGGGCCGAACCGGAGATCCGGGTGCCCGATCTCCTCGCGGCGGGCGCGCTCGGCGGCATCGGGTTCACCGTCTCGCTGCTGCTGGCGAGCCTCGCGTTCGCCGACGATGAGACGCTGCGCGACGAGGCGACGCTGGGCGTGCTCGGCGGCTCCGCCGTCGCCGTCGTGATCTCCTCCGTCGTCGTGACGTGGCGTGCCCGGCACCATCGCCGCAGCGCGGCGCGGGAGCGCGGGGCGCGGGGGTGCGGCAGGATGGCGGGATGAGCATGCGAGGGGATGACACCGCGTCTGCGGCGTCCGGAGGTGCCGATGGGCTGCAGCGCGCGGCCTCGATCATGCGGCAGGTGCGCGAGCGCTGCGTCTGGACGCAGGCGATGACGCATCGTGAGCTCGTGCCGTATCTCGTGGAGGAGTCGGCGGAGGTCATCGACGCCGTGGAGGCCGGCGATCGTGCCGGCCTGCGGGAGGAGCTCGGCGACCTGCTGTGGCAGGTGCTGTTCCACGCGGAGATCGCCGCGCACGACCCGGACGACCCGTTCGACATCGACGACGTCGCGGGTGCGCTGTCGGAGAAGATGGTCCGCCGTCATCCGCACGTCTTCGCGGACGAGGTCGCCGAGACGCCCGAGCGCGTGCTCGAGCTGTGGAACGCCGCGAAGGCGACGGAGAAGAGTGCGCGCACGTCCGTGCTGGACGGCGTCTCCCACGCGATGCCCGCGCTCGCTCTCGCGCAGAAAGTGCTGGCCAAGGGCGAGAAGATCGGCGTCGGGCTGGAGTACGTCGAGGCGATCGCGGCCGCCGAGGCGATCGCCGACGAGGACGGGATGGAGGGCGTGCTGCCGATCTCGGAGGAGGAGCTCGGCGACACGCTCGTCGGCCTCGTGGCGGTCGCGCGCTCCCGCGGATGGGATGCCGAGCGAGCCCTCCGGACGGCCGTCCGCGCGATCGAGGCCGACATCCGCTCCGCCGAGGCGGGCTGAGGACGCGGGCCGGTCTCGTCGCGCGGGGCCGTGGTCGACCGCGTGACCCCGCGAGAATCCGACCGCACGGTGAGAATGCCGCCGGCGTCGGGATCGTCGGCGCGCGGGTGGATTATTCTCGCGGTGCGGATGGATTCTCGCGGGCGGCACGGGCGGATGTCCCGCGGATGGGACAATGGGACGCGCTATGGCTTCCGTGAACCCGCCGCGCGGCATGCGCGACTTCCTCCCCGCTGACAAGGCCCGTCGCGAGCGCGTGCTCGCCGTCATCCGCGAGCGCTACCGCGCCCACGGCTTCGACGAGATCGAGACGCCCGTCCTGGAGGAGCACGACCGCCTGCACGCGGGCGTCGGCGGCGACAACGAGAAGCTCGCCTTCAACATCCTGCGTCGCGGACTCGACGCCGACGCGGTGCGCGCGGCCGCCGACGACCAGGCGCTGCTGAGCGACCTCGGCCTGCGCTACGACCTCACCGTCCCGCTCGCCCGTTTCTACGCGAGCCACCGCGGAGAGCTCCCCTCGGTGTTCCGTTCCATCCAGATCGCGCCCGTCTGGCGTGCCGAGCGCCCCCAGAAGGGCCGTTACCGCCAGTTCGTGCAGTGCGACATCGACGTCATCGGAGACGCGTCCTCGCGGGCGGAGGCCGAGCTCATCGTCGCGACGCTCGACACCCTCGACGCCCTCGGCCTTGACGGCGCCGACGTGCGCATCAACGACCGCCGAGCGCTCGACGCGATGCTCGAGGTCTTCGGGTTCCCGGCCGACGAGCGCCCCGGCGTGCTCATCACGATCGACAAGCTCGACAAGATCGGCCCCGACGGCGTCGCCGCCGAACTGCGCGTGCGGGGCGCCGCGGCGGGCGCCGTGGACGCGTTCGAGGCCTTCCTCGTCCGTCCGCAGGGAGGCGACCGCCTGCCGTTCGGCGACGCGCAGATCCGCGCGGCGCTCCCGGACGGCGTCGACGACGCGATCGTCGCCCACCTCGTCGGCGTCGGCGAGGCCGTCTCCGCCGCCCGCGGCGCCGACGCCGCCGGCTTCGAGGTGCCACTGCAGTTCGACCCGTTCCTCGTGCGCGGCATGGGCTACTACACGGGCACGATCTTCGAGATCGCGCACCCGTCCGTGTCGTACTCGCTCGGCGGCGGAGGGCGCTACGACGGGATGATCGGCCGTTTCCTCGGCCAGGACGTGCCGGCCGTGGGCTTCTCGATCGGCTTCGAGCGCATCGTGGACCTCGTGACGCTCGGCGAGGCGGATGCCGCGGAGGCGGTCGTCCTCGTGCACGACAGGGACGTGCCGGTCGCGGAGCTCCTCGCGCTGAAGGCGGCGTTCGTCGCCGAGGGGTCGCGGGTGCGTCTCGAACGGCGCACGAAGAACCTCAAGGGCCTGCTCGAGCGCGCGACGGCCGACGGGTACACGGCGTTCGCGACCGTCACCGCCGGTGCGGCGCGCGACGACGTGGAGCCGAAGCCCCTGGGCTGAGCAGGCCCGTCGTCCTCGATCGAGGGCCGAGCGACGTCTCGACGAGGGAGGGGTGTCGACAATTTATTCTATTTAAACTAGAATAAGTACATGCTCATCCGGATCGACCCCACGCGCGAGGAACCGGTGTTCGCGCAGCTCGCGGCGTCGATCCGCGCGGACGCCGTCGCGGGACGGGTCAAGCCGGGGGACCGGCTGCCGTCCGCGAAGGAGGTCGCAGGCTCTCTGGGCGTGAACCTGCACACGGTCCTGCACGCCTATCAGGAGCTGCGTGACGAGGGGCTCATCGACATGCGGCGGGGGCGCGGCGCCGTCGTCACCGACGCCGCCGTGGCGATCGCCGCGCTGGACGACGAGATCCGCGCGCTCGTGCAGCGCGCCGACGAGATCGGCGTCTCGCGTCAGGCGCTCGCCGGGCTCGTCCGCGCCGCACACGACTGACGCCCGATCCGATCCGAGGAGGAGAGATGTCCGACGACCAGACGTCCGAGAGGGCGCGCGCCATCCGCCGCTTCCGCTGGCTCGGGCTGTACCTGCCGCTCGCGGTGTTCGGCGCGATCGCCGTCGTGCAGCTGGCCCTGCTGCCGCTCATGCCCGATCCCGCCGCGACGCACTGGGGCTTGTCGGGCGGCCCGGACGGCTTCGCGCCGGCGTGGATCCATCCGCTCATGACGGTGTTCATCGGTGCCGGGATCAGCGCCCTGATCGCGGGGATCGCCCTGGCCGAGATCGGCAGGCCGGGAAGGCGGGTCGCATACCGTCTCATGGCGGCGGTGATCTGGTGGGAGGTCGGCATGCTCGGCGTCTCCTTCCTCGGCACCGTGCTCGTCCAGGTCGGTCTCGACGACGCCCAGGACGCGCCGTCCGCGACGGGCATGCTGATCGCGGGTCTCCTCGTCGGCATCGCGCTCGGCGTCGCCGCCTGGAAGCTCTCGATCGAGCCTCCCGTCGAGGACGACGAGAGCCACGTCCCCGCTCCTGTCGCGCTGTCGTCCTCCGAGCAGGCCGTGTGGCTGAAGACCGTCACGATGGCACGATCCGGCCGGCTCGTGCTCGGCGCCGCCGTCGTCCTGGTCCTCGTCCTCGCCGCGGTGACGGCGAGCCTCGACCTCGCGACCTCCGGTCGTCTCTCCGGAGGCACGTGGATCGTGATCGGATCCTTCGTCCTCGTCGCGGTCCTCGTCCTCCTCGGCGTCGTCTTCCGCGTCCGTGTCGACGACTCGGGCCTCACCGTGCGCGCGCCGATCGGATGGCCGCGCATCCACGTCCCGCGTGAGGAGATCCGGACCGCCGAGGTCGTCTCCGTGAACCCCATGGGCGAGTACGGCGGATGGGGATGGCGCTACGCGGCCGGCAACGGCTGGGGCGTCGTGATGCGCGCCGGCGAGGCGTTGCGCGTCACGCGAACGAACGGCAGGGTCTTCACCGTCACGGTCGAGGACGCCGAGACGGGCGCCGCGCTGCTGGGCGGCCTCACGCAGAGGAGGGAGAGCGCATGACCGTCCCCGCCTCGGCCGTCCCGTCGCCTGACCCGCAGGGGATCGTGACCCCGCAGAGCCCGAAGAGGTCGTTGCCCGCGCCGCCGCTCGAGCGCGTGCCGTGGGCCGCCGTGGCGGTGTTCGTCATCGTGTCGTTCGCGGCCGCGTGGCTCGTCGTGCTGCCGCTGTGGCTCGCCGACGGTCTCGCGAACCCGCTCGCGACGCTGATCCTCCCGGCGATGATGCTCACGCCCATGCTCGCCGTGCTCGTCGTGACGTTCGTTCTGAAGACGCCCGCGCGCGGCGAGCGCCTGCGGTCGCTGGGCATCTGGCCGCTGCGGCCGTTCGCGCGGACGATCTGGCTCACCGTCGCAGCGATGTACCTGCCCCTCGTCGTCATCGCCGCGACGACCTTCCTCGCCGGCGCCCTGGGCTTCGCACAGCTCGACCTCACGATGGCGGGCTTCGACGCGTTGAACCGACAGCAGGCCGCGGCGTCGGGCATCGATGCCGCGTTGCTGCCGCCGGCGCAGGTCGTCTTCGCCCTGCAGATCCTCCTGCTCCCCGTCGGGGTGCTCACGGGCAACGCGCTCCTCGCTCTCGGCGAGGAGGTCGGCTGGCGCGGATGGCTGCTGCCGTCGCTGCGGCCGCTCGGGGTGTGGCCGTCGCTGCTCGTGTCGGGAGCGATCTGGGGGCTGTGGCACGCCCCGATCATCCTGCTCGGCTACAACTTCGGGCGCGCCGACGTCGTGGGCGTGCTGCTGATGGTCGCGGGCTGCGTGGCCTGGGGCGTGCTGTTCGGATGGCTCCGGCTGCGCACGGGATCGGTGTGGCCCGCCGTCATCGGGCACGCCTCGCTCAACGGACTCGGACAGTTCATCGTCTTCTTCCTGCCGCTCGGGGCGTCCCCGGACGCGGCGCTCGCCGGCCCCCTGGGCGTCGCGTCCTGGATCGTCCTCGCCGTGGTCGTGGCCGTGCTCGCCGCGTGCGGCCAGTTCCGGCGCCGCGTGCTGTCCTGAGAGCCGCTCCCGCCCGCGGATCGCGCGCCGAGCCGGAGCCGGTCGCCCACCCGGGGTTGGCGTGCGCGGCGCGCGTACGACAGGCTGAGGGCATGGCCGAGTCGAATCCGGATACCTGGGCGGCCGTCGACCGCTACCTCGCCGACACGCTCGTCGGGCACGATCCCGCGCTCGAGGCGACGCTCGCCGCGCAGAGCAGGGCGAACCTCCAACCCATCGAGGTCGCCCCCGTGGCGGGCAAGCTGCTGCACCTGCTCGTGCGGATCGCGTGCGCCCGGCGCGTCCTCGAGATCGGCACGCTCGCGGGATACTCGGCGATCTGGATGGCCCGCGCGCTGCCCGAGGGAGGCGCGCTCGTCACGATCGAGGCGGAGCCCGCGAACGCCGCCGTCGCGCGCGCGAACCTCGACGCCGCCGGCGTCGGGGACGCCGTCGACATCCGCCTCGGGCGGGCGGCGGACGTCCTGCCCTCCCTCGAGGGGGGCGAGCCGTTCGACCTGATCTTCATCGACGCCGACAAGGAGTCGAACACGGTCTACCTCGACTGGGCGGCGAGGCTCGGACGACGGGGATCGGTCGTCGTCGTCGACAACGTCGGGCGCAGCGGCGAGGTCGCGAACGCGCGATCGGAGGACGAGCAGATCCTCGGCGTCCGGGCGGGGCTGGAGGCCCTGCGCGACGATCCGCGCTTCGACGCGACGGCGCTGCAGACCGTCGGCGTGAAGGGCTGGGACGGCTTCGCGCTCGCCGTCCTCGTGTGAGGCGGCGTCGACATCCCCTCCGTCCGGAATAGACTGGCGAGCGGATCGACGACGCTCCCCGCATCACCCACCGACAAGGAGTACTTCCGTGGCACTGATTGAGGCTGTAGGCGCTCGCGAGATTCTCGACTCGCGAGGCAACCCGACCGTCGAGGTGGAGGTGCTGCTGGACGACGGGATCGTGCAGCGCGCGGCCGTCCCCTCCGGCGCGTCGACCGGCGCCTTCGAGGCATACGAGCTGCGTGACGGCGACAAGGGCCGGTACGGCGGAAAGGGCGTGCAGAAGGCCGTCGACGCCGTCATCGACGAGCTCGGCCCCGCCATCGAGGGCATCGACGCGAGCGAGCAGCGCATCATCGACCAGGCGCTCATCGAGGTCGACGGCACGGAGAACAAGAAGCGCGTGGGCGCGAACGCCATCCTCGGCGTGAGCCTCGCGGTCGCCAAGGCCGCCGCCGACAGCGCCGACCTGCCGCTGTTCCGCTACATCGGCGGCCCGAACGCGCACGTGCTCCCCGTCCCGGCGCTCAACGTGATCAACGGCGGCGCGCACGCCGACACGGGCGTCGACATCCAGGAGTTCTTCCTCGTGCCGCTCGGCGCCGAGAGCTTCGGCGAGTCGCTGCGCTGGGGCACGGAGACGTACCACGTGCTCAAGAGCGAGCTGAAGGCGGGCGGCTACGCCACGGGCCTGGGCGACGAGGGCGGCTTCGCGCCCGACCTCCCCAGCAACCGCGGAGCCCTCGACTTCCTCATCGGCGCGATCGAGAAGGCCGGCTTCACGCCGGGCAAGGACATCGCTGTCGGGCTCGACGTCGCGTCGACGGAGTTCTTCTCGAACGGCGTCTACCGCTTCGAGGGCAAGGACCTCACGAGCGAGGAGTTCACCTCGTACTACGAGGAGCTGCTCGCGAACTACCCGCTCGTCACGATCGAGGACCCCCTCGCCGAGGACGACTGGGAGGGGTGGAAGGCGCTCACCGAGCGCATCGGATCCCGCGTGCAGCTCGTGGGCGACGACCTCTTCGTCACCAACCCGCAGCGTCTCGCGGACGGCATCGCCAAGGGCGTCGCGAACTCGCTGCTCGTGAAGGTCAACCAGATCGGCACCCTCACCGAGACGCTCGACGCCGTCGCCCTCGCGCAGCGCTCGGGCTACACGGCGATGCTCTCGCACCGTTCGGGGGAGACCGAGGACACGACGATCGCCGACCTCGCCGTCGCGACGAACGCGGGACAGATCAAGTCCGGCGCGCCCGCGCGCAGCGACCGTGTGGCCAAGTACAATCAGCTTCTGCGCATCGAGGAGGAGCTGGGCGACGGCGCGACGTTCGCCGGCCGCGGCGCCTTCCCGCGCTTCACGGCCTAGCGGGCACAACAGCCCCGCGTGACGGAGGGGGGAGTCGTGGCGAAGAGACCGACGGCTCCCCCCTCCGCCGTCCGTGGCCGGCGGAGCTCCGACGGCGGAGGGCGCCGGGAAGACGTCCCCCGCGTCGACGTGCGCGACTGGCTCGGCGGCATCCGCCTGTCGGGCTTCACCGTCATCGTCCTGTGCCTCGTGGTGCTGGGGGCCTTCGTGCTCGTTCCGACCGCGAGCACCTACCTCGACCAGCGCCAGCGCATCGCCGCCCTGCAGGACGCGGTGCAGCTCGGTCAGGAGGAGGTGGCCGCTCTCGAGCGCGAGCGCACACGGTGGCAGGATCCCGCCTACATCGCCACGCAGGCGCGCGAGCGCCTCTACTACGTGAAGCCGGGCGAGGTCGTCTACCTCGTCGACAACGACCTCGAGGAGACGGAGCTGCCGCGCGAACCGGAGCCCGTGAGCTCGGAGGTCGAGGAGGCGGAGAGCGACTGGATGGGGCAGCTGCTGCGGTCGGTCGTGGCGTCCGGTCTCGCCGAGACGGCCGTGCCCGAGCAGGTGCCGGACGGCGACGGCGTCTTCCAGCCCGACTCCAGCACCGACCAGTAGCCTGGCGGGGTGACGACTCCGCCCTTCGAGCCCGTGCGCCCCGCCGACCTGGACGTCGTCTCGGGTCAGCTGCAGCGTGAGGCCCGCGGCGTCGTGGGCATCGCGGCACGCTGCGCATGCGGCAATCCGACGGTCGTCGCCACGTCGCCCCGGCTTCCGGACGGGACGCCCTTCCCGACGTTCTACTACCTGACGCATCCCGCCGCCACGGCGGAGATGTCGCGGCTCGAGGCGAACCAGCTGATGCCGGAGCTCACGGCTCTCCTCCACGACGAGGACGTCCGCGCGCGGTACGCCCGGGCGCACGAGGCGTATCTCGCCGACCGCGCGGGGTTCGGCGATGTGCCGGAGATCGCCGGCGTCTCGGCCGGCGGCATGCCGACGCGCGTGAAGTGCCTGCACGCGCTCGCGGGGCATGCGCTCGCGGCCGGTCCCGGCGTGAACCCCCTCGGGGACCTCGCGCTGGCGCGTTCGGCGTGGTCGCCCGAGCGCTGCGCCTGCGTCTCCCCCGGGGCCGCCGCGTGAGGCGGCCGATCGCGCTGCTCCTCGTCTCGCTCGTCGCTCTCACCGGCGCGGCGGCTCCGTCGTCCGCGTTCGCGAGCGCGGACGACGAACCACTGTCGGGGAGGCCCGCGGCCGCCGGCCTCGACGCCGATGAGGTGCCGCAGGACGACCTCGAGTCGCCCACGCCCACGCCCACGGTGACCCCGTCCGAGACCCCGGAGCCCGAGGATCCCGTCCGCACGGCCGAGTACTGGCTCGACGAGTACGGCGTCACCGACGCCTGGGAGACGACGCGCGGCGCGGGGACGACGATCGCCGTCATCGACACCGGCATCGTGAAGGGGCCGGAGGAGTTCGAGGGAGCGGTCGCGGGCGGCACTGACGTGTCGGGCGTCGGCGGCGAGGACGGCCGCACCCCCGTGGGCGTGCAGGACCAGAACCACGGGTCCTACGTGGCCTCCCTCGCGGCGGCGCGCGGGACGGGGGAGGACACCGGGATGATCGGCGTCGCGCCCGAGGCGCAGCTCCTGTCGATCTCCATCGGCTTCGGTTCCTCGGCCGCCGTGCCGTTCGACGAGCAGGTGGCCGATGCGATGGTGTGGGCGGTCGACAACGGCGCGGACGTCATCAACCTGTCGTTCACGACGAACACGCTCGACTGGGACGAGAGCTGGGACGACGCCTTCCTGTACGCCTTCGAGCACGAGGTCGTCGTGGTGGTCGCGGCCGGCAACCGGGCCAGCGGCACGACGGTCGTCGGCGCGCCGGCGACGATCCCCGGCGTGCTCGCCGTGGCGGGCGTCGACACGAACGGCGTCGCGAGCGTCGGCGCGTCGACGCAGGGCATCACGATCGGCGTGTCCGCCCCCAGCGAGCAGCTCCTGGGGATCTCGGCGAGCGGCGATGTCGTCGAGTGGAACGGGACGAGCGGGGCGGCGCCCATCGTCGCGGGCATCGCGGCGCTCGTCCGGTCCGCCCACCCCGAGCTCGACGCGGCGAACGTCATCAACCGGATCATCCGGAGCGCGCACCGGCCGGCCGGCGTCGACGACGTCCCCGACGCGCTGTACGGCTACGGCCTCGTCGACGCCGCCGGCGCGGTCGAGGACGACGCGCCGTCCGTCACCTCGAACCCCCTGGGGAGCCTGGAGGACTGGATCGCGCTGCATCGGCGCGCGGCGGCCGGCCCGGAGCCCACGCCCACGGCGGGAGCCGTCGAGATCCCGGCCATCCCGCCCGCCGATGCGCCCGGCGAGGCGAGCTCTCCCTATCTTCCGTCGGCCGATAGCATGCGAGAGGTGACGCTGCCGCTCTTCGCGCTGTCCGCCGCTGGTATCCTGGTGGTGCTCGGCGTCGTTTCTGCGGTCAGGCGCGTTCGTTCGACGCGCGCGCAGCGATAGCCAGCAAACCAACTCAAGGAGTCTGTTTCACGTGCCCAAGATTCTCATCGTCGGTGGTGGATACGCGGGGTTCTACACCGCATGGAAGCTGGAGAAGCACCTTCGTCAGGGTGAGGCCGAGGTCGTCGTCGTCGACCCGCTTCCCTACATGACGTATCTGCCGTTCCTCCCCGAGGTCGCAGCCGGCTCGATCGAGCCGCGTCACGCCGTCGTCTCGCACCGGCGCCACCTCAAGCGCACCAAGCTCATCACCGCGAAGGTCACGAAGATCGACCACGCGAACAAGACGGCGACGATCTCGCCCGAGGGCGGGGACGCGTGGGAGCTCGCGTACGACCACATCGTCGTCACCGCCGGCTCCGTGTCGCGCACGTTCCCCATCCCGGGCATCGCCGACAACGCCATCGGCCTCAAGTCGATCGAGGAGGCCGTCGCGGTCCGCGACACGCTGATCGGCAACTTCGAGAAGGCCGCGGCCCTCCCCAAAGACCACCCGCTGCGCGCCCGTCTGCTGACGACGGTCGTCGTCGGCGGCGGATTCGCGGGCATCGAGACGTTCGCCGAGCTGCGCTCGCTCGCGAACGCCCTCCTGGAGAAGTTCCCCGAGATCTCGTTCGACGAGACCCGGTTCCACCTCATCGAGGCGATGGGCCGCATCATGCCCGAGGTCTCGCTCGAGACCTCGGAATGGGTGCTCAAGGACCTCGCCAAGCGCGGCGCGCATGTGCACCTCGAGTCGCAGGTCACGTCGGCGGTCGGCGGCGACGTCGAGGTGTCCACGGGCGAGACCTACTCGTCCGACCTCATCATCTGGACCGCGGGCGTCATGGCCAACCCCGTCGTCGTGAACGGCGGGGATCTGCCGAAGGAGGGTCGCGGCCGCATCAGCACGCAGGCCGACCTGCGCGTCGTCGACGCCGAGGGCAACGTTGTGGAGGGCGCCTGGGCGGCCGGCGACGTGGCTGCGGTTCCCGACCTCACGGGCGGCGGCGTGGGCGGCATGTGCGTCCCGAACGCACAGCACGCCGTGCGTCAGGCCAAGCGCCTCGCGAAGAACCTCGTCGCCGTCCTCCGCGGCGAGCAGCCCGTCGACTACGTCCACAAGAACCTGGGCGCCGTCGCCGGTCTCGGCCTGTACAACGGCGCCTTCCAGTCGGGCAGGATCGCGCTCAAGGGCTTCGTCGCCTGGGTCGCGCACCGCGGCTACCACGGTCTCGCGATGCCCTCGTGGGAGCGCAAGTGGCGCGTCGTGTGGGGCTGGGTCCACAACTTCTTCCTGGGCCGCGACACCGTGCAGCTCGCCACGACCCAGGCGCCGCGCGTGTTCTTCGAGACCTACGCCTCGCGCCCGAAGCCGAAGGCCGAGGAGCCCGCTCCCGAGGCCGCCGCACCGGTGATCGAGAAGGACGCGGCGGTCAAGTAGCCGGTCGTCGTGAGAGAGGGGCCGTCACCGTGATCGGTGACGGCCCCTCTCATGCCGTAGCGTCGTTCTCGCACGCCCCCATAGCCCAACGGCAGAGGCAGGCGACTTAAAATCGCTTCAGTCTGGGTTCGAGTCCCAGTGGGGGCACCCGAACGTCGTTGCTCAAACCAGCGACATTCCCGGTTCGATCCGGCGCAGCAATCCCCGATGTGCCGAGCCATCGACGCACGTGCGGGCCGGCCCCCGACCGCGTCGCGGGCCAGCTCACGCAACTCCCGTCGTGAGAACCGCAGAACCGTCCCTGATGACCTCGACTTTCACACAGTCGTGCGCCACCGCGTAGGGCTCCTCAGCCGGCGATGCGCTGGGACAGTTCCACGAGCCGGTTGGAGAATCCCCACTCGTTGTCGTACCAGGCGAAGACCTTGACCTGATCGCCGACGACCTGTGTGAGGGGCGCATCGAAGATCGCCGAATGCGGGTTGCCAACGATGTCGGCGGAAACGAGCGGCGCTTCCGAGTAGGCGAGATAGGGCGACAGCTCAGGGGTAGCGGCCGCGGTGCGGAAGGCGGCGTTGACCTCTTCGACGCTGGCCGGTCGGGAAAGCCTCGCGGTGAGGTCGGTGATCGACCCGACCGGAACGGGCACGCGCAAAGAGACGGCATCGAGCCTGCCGTCGAGCTCGGGGATGATCCGCCCGATGGTGCGGGCCGCGCCCGAGGACGTCGGAATCGTGGACAGCGCGGCCGCGCGTGCGCGGCGCAAGTCGCTGTGCGGGGCGTCGTGAAGTCGCTGGTCGCTGGTGTAAGCGTGGATCGTCGTCATGAGCCCGGACTCGATACCGAACGCGTCGTGCAGCACCTTGACCATCGGGGCGAGGCAGTTGGTGGTGCACGACCCGTTCGAGAACACCTCGCCCGACAGGTCGATCGCATCGTCGTTGACCCCGAGGACCAGCGCGGGCACGTCGCGGTCGGCGGGGGCAGAGATGATGACCTTCCGTGCTCCCGCGGTCAAGTGCTGGCGGGCGCTGGCGGTGCCGGTGAATCGGCCGGTGGACTCGATCACGACATCCACCCGCTCTTCGCCCCACGGGATGTGGGCCGGCTCGCGTTCCGCGGTGACGCGGATACGCGCCTCGCCGACGAGGATGGCGTCGTCGTCGACCTGTATCCCGTCCAGGTGCCCGGCGATCGAGTCCCATTCCAGGAGCGCGGCGAGGGTCGCGGCATCGGCGATGTCGTTGACCGCGACGACCTCGACATCCGCATCGCTGCGCAGGGCGGCGCGGAGGTAGCTGCGGCCGATGCGGCCGAAGCCGTTGATTCCGATCCGAACGGTCATGAGGGCGTCTCCTTCTGGGGTTGGTCAGCAGTCGGTGTCGACGGTGGTGTGAGCGGCGTCGAGCAGACTGACGGCTCCGCGGATCGCGGCGTCCATCGGGCTCTGCTCGCCCTTCGCGCGGGCGAGCACGTAGCCGCCCTGGATGATCGCGGCCAGTGTCCGGGCGAGGTCGGCCGGGACGATGCTCGCCGGCAGCTCCCCGCACGCGATCGCCTCGGCAATCGCCCGCTCCCAACGGCCCAGCATCGTCTCGAAGGCCCCCGCGACGATCGTGATGAGCTCGGCGTCCGCGACGACCTGCGGGTCCTGGGTCATCCGGCCCACCCGGCATCCCCGCGTCCCCGGTCGCGGCAATGTGAGGTAGCGCTTCATCCGCTCCAGCGGCGAGCCATCTCCGTCGAGCAGCGAGGACTCGTCCGTCAGGTCCCCGGTGACCGCCGACAGCGCCTCGACCGCGAGCTCGTGCTTGCCACTGAAGTGGTGGTACATGCTGCCCTGGCCGACCCCGGCGCGCGCCATCACGTCGCGTGGGCTCGTCGCGGCATAGCCGCGCTCCCACAGCAGCTCCGCCATCGCCCCTGTCAACTGATCCCGCGAGCTCATGCCACCAGTGTAACAACTAGTATGTACGAGAGGGAAGGAGCAAACATGCCGAGTCGACCGATACGTCGGCCCTCATGCGCTCGAGGACGAGGAGCAGTCCCCGTCGACCGCTCTCCTTGAGGGGCTGCGCGATGGAGACGAGCCCTGCCAGTTGAGCGATCTCGGTGTCGTCGGAGCCGATGACGGCGACGTCGTCGGGACGCGGAGCGGGTTCGGTCTCCCCGACGCTCTTCGGCACCTCGGGAGCTCTCGGCTCAGGGCACGGCCTCGGCGTGGCCACGACCGCCGGCATCACGAGGCGCCGGGCAGGAGGGTCGTGACCCTCCTGCCCGGCGCCCTCCGCGCGATCAGTCCTCTTCGAGCTTCAGCCCGACTCCGAGGGCGAAGAAGGTCGGCGCCCACTCGCCGACGAACAGGCCCCAGCGATCCGACTGCGGCTTCGAGTCGTTCTTCCCGCGAGACAGCAGCCAGGACAGGAGCGACAGGCCGACGGCGGCGAAGCCCGCGGCATAGGCGTGATTGCTCCGGACACCCCACTTGCTGAGAACGCTCAGCGGGTTCCATCCCGCTGCCTTCTCCAGGTCGCGCTTCGTGCTCATCGCATCTCCCCTTTCACCTCATGTGCGTCGAGTGGCTCTCAGCCTCGGGGAGGCGCGACGGGCGGGCAAGGGGTTGACTAACCGCGGCGACGCTGTCAGCTGAGCTCGGGGTCAGTTGAGCTCGGGCGTGTCCTGCGGGATCACGCCGCTGCCGTAGAGGTCGGTCGCGAGGTCGCGCAGCGCGCGGAGGGCGACGCGCTGGGTGAGCGGACCGTACGAGATCCGCGCGACGCCGAGCGCCTCGTACTCGGCCGCCGTGAGCGCGCCGGGGAGTCCGATGACGCTCACCTTGCGCTCGCCGATGCCGGCGACGAGCTTGGACACCGTGTCCCGATCGACGGCTCCGGGCACGAAGACGAGGCTCGCGCCCGCGTCGAGGAAGGCGCGGCCGCGAGCGATCGCATCGTCGATGCTCTCCGACAGCGCGCGGTCTCCGCCCCGGACGATCGCATCGGTGCGCGCGTTGAGCTGGAAGGCGACGCCCTCGGCCTCGGCGGCCCGGACGATCGACTCGACGGCGGCCACCGAATCGGAGAAGGGCGCGAGGCGGTCCTCGACGTTCGCGCCGACGACGCCGACGCCGATCGCACGGCGCACGGCGTCGCCGGGATCGCCGTATCCGGCGTCGAGGTCGGCCGTCACGGGCAGGTCGACGGCGTCCACGATGCGCGCGACCGCGTCGAGGTTGACCTCGAGGGGCAGCTCGCCGTCGGCGTATCCGTGGCTCGCGGCGATGGAGTGCCCGGCCGTCGCGATCGCCCGGGTTCCCGGCAGATCGGCCACCGTGCGGGCGCTGACGGCGTCCCACACGTTGACGACGCGGAGGATCTCGGGGGCTTCGTGGAGGGACTTGAGTCGTGCGGCCTTGTCCTGGATGCTCATGCCTCGACGTTACCGGCGCGCGGATCCGGACGTGCCGGATGCTCCGGAGTGTTTCCCGAGATGTCGAGGTGCGATCACCCGCGCCCGTCGCCCCGGCATCCATGCGCCGATCGGCGATCGGATGAGACGCCGTCGTCCAGCGGCGTGCGGCGGTCTCCGGCCGGCGCACATCGACGGCTGTCTAGGATGGTCCCAGACACCGAGGGGGTTCCGTTGTGGAATGGTTGATTCCCGTTCTCGTGGTGGTGGCGATCGCCGTCATCGCGGCCATCTATCTCTGGGCGACGTACAACTCGCTCGTCCAGCTCAATGTGCGCGTCGACGAGGCCTGGAGCGGCATCACCGTGCAGCTCAAGCGGAGAGCCGATCTCGTGCCGAACCTCATCGAGGCGGTGAAGGGATACGCCGCGCACGAGCGCGCCGTCTTCGAGAACGTCACCCGGGCGCGCGCCGAGACGCTCGGCGCCGCCGGACCGGTCGAGGCCGGCGTCGCGGAGAGGCACATCCAGCAGGCCCTGAAGAGTCTGTTCGCGGTCGCGGAGTCGTACCCTCAGCTCCAGGCGACCCAGAACTACCTGCAGCTGCAGCAGGATCTCGTCGACACGGAGGACAAGATCCAGGCGTCGCGCCGGTTCTACAACGGCGGCGTGCGCGAGCTGAACACGAAGATCAAGGTGTTCCCGAACAACCTGTTCGCGCGCAATCTCGGCTTCGCGGAGCGCGATTTCTTCGAGATCGACGGCGGTGCGGCGATCTCGGAGCCGCCGCGCGTGCAGTTCTGAGCACGACACGCGGCGGGCGTGCCCGTCAGTAGACGCTGAGCAGGAGCCCCTCACCGTCGGCGGAGATCGCGCCGTACACGGACCAGTCGTCCGTCCGGTAGGAGAACTCGCCCTCGGTGCCGTCCGAGAGCACGCCCCTCACGGTCGCGACGACCGACCCGCCCGTCGCATCGAACGTGCCCGCGTCGAGGTCGACCGCGACGTCCGGCATCGCATCCGCCCGGTAGACGACCTCCGTCGCCTCCGCGAGGTCGACCGGCCACGGGACGACCATCCCGCAACCGGGGTCCACGTCGTCTGCGGGCTCCAGACATCCCTCGAGATACGCCGTCAGCTGCGCCTCGGCGTCGGCCTGCGCCTGCTCCGTGAACGACGGATCGATCTCGACCGACGCGGCGGCGGCGTCGACGCCGGCGAGCACGAGCGCCTCGCCCTCGAGATACGTCGAGGGCCAGCCCGCGACCGTGTACGACCCGGGAAGCAGCGACAGGGTGGTCGTGCCGTCGTCCAGGGCGACGGGCTCGCCGTCGAGCCCGATCCACGTGCCCCGCGACGACGAGACGGCGACCTCGGTCAGGGGGGCCTCATCGAGCCGCCACCCGCCGGCGTCCGTCCGCGTGAGGTCGAAGGCGAGATCGTACGCCTCGCCGTCGAGGGTGACGGCGGCCCGGGCCCGCGCGGTGTCCTCCGTCGTCTCCACGCCGGTGAGCGAGGCTTCTCCCAGATGGGCGGACGCCCCCTCGAAGGCGCTCCACGTCTGCTCGGGGACGGCGTCGGTATCCGCGAGCACGGCACGGACGCCGTCCGCGTCGCCCGTGACGAGCGCATCGAGATACCTCTCCGCGACGTCCTCGGCCGTGGGCTCACGGCCGAAGAGCCAGAACCCGACCACGAGCGCGCCTGCCGCGATCACGCCGGCGCCGGCGAGCGCGATCATTGCCGGCTTCTTCACGGTCCCTCGCTTCCTGCCGCGATCCGCACGGCGGCCTTCGTCATCGCCACCCTAATGGGGAGCCCCTCCGAGAACACGGGGATGCGCATGGCGCGACGCGCCGAGGACGTGCGCGACGTCGTCGGCGGCGTCGCCCCATCGTGAGACGGAGATGGTCTCCAGTCCCTGCCAGGACGCCGCCTCGAGGAGGGCCCCGGCCGCGCGCTCCGCCACGTCTCCCGCGGCGGCGCCGCGCTCCCACCACGCGGACTGCACGAGCAGCGAGGACGCGGCGCGGTCGGCCTTCAGATCGAACCGGCCCACGATGCGCTCGCCGACGAGCAGGGGAAGGGAGTAATAGCCGAAACGGCGCTGCGCGGCCGGCGTGTAGATCTCGATGCGGTAGTCGAAGCCGAACATCCGCTCCGCCCGGTCCCGGAACCAGACGACGGGGTCGAAGGGCGTCAGCACGGTGGCGCGGTCGATGCGGCGGGGGAGGGCGGCGTCGCGATGCCGCCACGCGGGGATCGGCCTGCCGGCACGCTCCCAGCCGCGGACGGTCACGGGGACGATCTCGCCGTCGTCGACGAGATCCGCGACGGCGGCGAGCACCGCCCTGCGGTCGCGAAGGCGGTGGTAGTCGGCCAGGTCGGCGGCCGTGGCGACGCCGTATGCGCGCGCCGCCCGGCGTACGAGCTCGCGGACGGCCTCGTCGGCGCCGACCTCGCGTTCCCGGTGCTCGGCGGGGACCACCTGATCGGCGAGCGCGTACCTCCGCTCGAAGCCGCTCCGGCCGGCGATCGCCACCTCGCCGAACCGCCAGAGCAGCTCGAGGGCGCGCTTGACGTCGTCCCAGCCCCACCACGGACCCCGGCGGGCGGTCTCCGCGTCGCGCTCGATCTCGGCGGGACGGAGCGGGCCTCGGGAGGCGAGCTCGGACCGCACCCACGCGACGGTGCCGGCGTTCGCGGCGAACCACGAGCCCGCGCCGCCGTGCCTCGCCCGCATGGCATCCATCCGGAAGCGCCAGAGCGGCCAGTCGGAGAGCGGGAGGAACGTCGCCTCGTGTGCGAGGTACTCGACGTACTCCGGCGTGCTCCTCCGGGTGCGCGGGCGCAGCACGAGACGGTCCAGCCGATCGCGTTCGTACGCGCCCAGGCGGGAGAAGAGCGGGAGATAGTGCGAGCGCGAGAACACGTTGACCGAGTCGATCTGCAGCACGCCCATCCGCGCGAGCTCGCCGCGCAGATGCCGGGGGCCGGGGGCGGCGGGCCTCGGGCGGGCGAATCCCTGGGCCGCGAGGGCGACGCGCCGGGCCTCGGAAGCGGAGAGCACATCCTTCACGTCCCTCACGCTACCGGCGGCCTCCGACACGGCGCCGCGGCGAACGCGGACGCGAAGGGGAACATGTCGGGGATTATGATGACGAGGATGAGCGACGCCACGCCCCGAAACGGTCGCAGAGGCCTCTTCCGCAAGCGCGCTCCGGCGTCGGCCCCCGCGACGCCCGCCTCGCCGGAGCCGCCCGCGTCGTCGGCGGACGTGCCCCCCGCGCTGCGCATCGCCGCCGCCTACGGCTGGCGGCTTCTCGTCCTCGCGGGCGTCGCCGGCGTGGTCGTCTGGCTCGTCATCGAGTTCAAGCTGCTCGTCATCCCGATCTTCGTCGCGACGCTGCTCTCGGCGCTCGTCTACCCCCTCGTCTCGTGGATGCTCCGGCACCGGGTGCCGCGGATCGTCGCGGTCATCCTGAGCGTCCTCGGCACGATCGCCATCGTGGTCGGCCTCGTCTGGCTCGTCGTCTGGCAGGTCTCGCAGCAGGCGGGCGGCGTGCGGGCGCGGATGGGCGAGTCGGTCCAGACGCTGCGCTCCTTCCTCATCGACTCGGGCGTGGTCACCGCGCAGCAGCTCGACGACCTCTTCTCCGGCGCCTTCCAGCTCGTGCAGGAGCAGGCCGACCTGCTGCTCAACGGAGCGCTCGCGGTCGGATCCACCGTCGGGCATCTCGCGGCCGGCATCCTGCTGTCGCTCTTCGTCCTCCTGTGCTTCCTCTACGACGGCGCCACCATCTGGCGGTGGACGCTGCGGCTCTTCCCGCGCGCGGCGCGACCGGCCGTGGACGCCGCGGCGAAGAACGGCTGGGCGACGCTCATCAACTACGCGCGCACGCAGATCATGGTGGCGACGATCGACGCCGTCGGCATCGGCCTCGGCGCCTTCCTGCTCGGCGTGCCCCTGGCCATACCGATCGCCGTCCTCGTGTTCCTCGGCGCCTTCGTGCCGTTCGTCGGCGCGATCGTCACGGGCGCGATCGCCGTCGTGATCGCCCTCGTGTACAACGGCCTCTGGTTCGGCATCGCCATGCTCGCGGTCGTGCTGCTCGTCCAACAGGTCGAGAGCCACATCCTGCAGCCGCTGCTGATGGGCTCCGCTGTCAAGGTCCATCCCGTCGCCGTGGTGCTCGTCGTCGCGGGCGGCTCGATGGTCGGCGGCATCGCGGGCGCCCTGTTCGCCGTGCCCGTCGCGGCGTTCCTCAACGTCGTGGCGGTGACCCTCAGCTCCGGGTCGTGGCGCACGGGCGACGACGTCCGCGGCGATCTCATCTGGAGCACCGTGCCGAGGACCCTCGGACGCGGAGACGAGCAGAACGACAGGAAGGCCGGCAGATGACGCGGACGGACGCGGACGCACGGCGGGCCCCCGGAACGTCCGGCGAGCACGCGCCCATCCCGTCGCTCGCCGAGTTCGAGGCGGCCGCGCGGAGTCTCGAGAGCGTCATCGAGCACACCCCCACGGAGTACTCTCAGCACCTCAGCGAGGTGCTCGGCGCCACCGTGCACCTCAAGCTCGAGAACCTGCAGCGCACGGGCTCGTTCAAGGTGCGCGGGGCGACGTACCGGCTCTCTCGCCTCACGGACGACGAGCGGCGTCGCGGCGTCGTGGCGGCCTCGGCCGGCAACCATGCGCAGGGGGTCGCCCTCGCGGCTCAGCAGCTCGGCATCCCCGCCACGATCTACATGCCCTTCGGAGTGCCCGTGCCGAAGCTCCTCGCCACGAAGGGATACGGCGCCGAGATCGTGCTGGACGGCGCCACGGTGGACGTCGGGCTGCGCCGCGCGGCCGAGCACGCCGAGCGCACGGGCGCGATCCTCATCCATCCGTTCGACCACCGCGACATCATCGTCGGGCAGGGAACGCTCGGGCTCGAGATCGTGGACGACGTCGCCGACGTCGAGACCATCGTGACCGGCATCGGCGGCGGCGGGCTCATCGCCGGCGTCGCGGCCGCGGCCAAGGCGAAGGCGGCCGCCGAGGGGCGCGTCCTGCGCATCATCGGCGTGCAGGCCGAGAACGCCGCGCCCGTGCCGCTGTCCCTCGAGGCGGGGGAGCCCGTCACGGTCACCACGGCTCCCACGATCGCCGACGGGATCCTCGTCGCACGGCCGGGGGACATCCCCTTCGCGATCATCCGCGACCTCGTCGACGAGGTCGTCACGGTCTCGGACGACGACATCGCGCGGGCGCTCCTGGTCCTCCTCGAGCGCGCGAAGGTGGTCGTCGAGCCCGCGGGCGCCGTGGGCGTCGCCGCGATCCTCGCGGGCAAGGTGAGGGCGCAGGGGACGACCGTCGCCGTCCTCTCCGGCGGCAACATCGATCCCCTCCTGCTGCAGCGCGTCGTGTCGCACGGCCTGGCGGCATCCGGGCGATACATGACCATCCGCATCCCGTTGCCGGACCGTCCCGGGCAGCTCGCCCGCGTGTCCGAGCTCCTGGCGGAGGCGGGCGCGAACGTGATCGAGGTGATGCACACCCGCCACGGGCAGGGCATGCAGATCAGCGAGGTCATCCTGCAGGTCTCGGTCGAGACGCGCGGCGAGGAGCACCGCCAGCTCACCCTGCAGGTCCTGCGCGACGCGGGCTTCCGGCCCGAGATCATCCTCGACTGAGCGCAGACGCGACGAGGGCGGCCGCCGTCCGGCAGCCGCCCTCGTCCGCGTCCCGGGCGGTCAGCCCGTGAAGGTCTCGACCTTGACGACCTCGACCGGGACATCCTTGCCGGTGGGAGCCTGATAGCTCGTCCTGTCGCCCTCGCGGAGGCCGATGATGGCCGCGCCCAGCGGGCTCCTCTCGCTGTACACGTCGAGGTCGGTGCCGCCGGCGATCTCGCGGCTGCCGAGCAGGAAGCGCTCCTCGTCGCCGAAGACGAGCGCCGTCACGACCGTGCCCGGTTCGACGACGCCGTTCGACTCGGGGGCCACGCCGACCTTCGCGTCCTTCAGCAGCGCCTGCAGCTGCCGGATGCGGGCCTCCTGCTTGCCCTGCTCGTCCTTCGCGGCGTGGTAGCCGCCGTTCTCCTTGAGGTCGCCCTCCTCGCGGGCCGCCTCGATGCGCTTGGCGATCTCCTCGCGGCCCGTGGTGGAGAGGGTCTCGAGCTCGGCTGCGAGCCGGTCGTAGGCTTCCTGCGTCAGGAACGGGACCTGGGTGTCATCGGACACGGTCTTTCTCCTTCGTGGATGCGCGGCCGGTGCGGCCGACAGATGTGACGACGCCCCGGCGTGCTGCCGGGGCGTCGGGTGGACTTGACCGATGAGCTTACGGAACCCAGCAGGACTTCACAATTCCGGTGGTCGCCTCGGCCACGGTCGCGACCGACTCCGTGTACACCGTCGTGACGGTCTCGGAGACCGGATACTCCACGATCCGCCAGCCGACCACGCCGAACTCCACGTCGAGCGCCTCGAGCGCGCACGCGATGGGACGGTCGACGGTCGACGTCACCTGGAACGACACGCTCACCTCGTGGTCGCCCAGGACGGTGAACCCGCGGTCGTCGAAGTCGACCGTGCCGGCGGCCTCCGTCGCCGTCGACCAGGAGAACCAGCCGACGACCGCCGCCGCGAGGAGTCCGCCGACGACCCAGGCCGTGCGCCTGACCCGTCGGGGTGTGCGCCCGTAGCGCTCGTCGAGTCGCTCCTGGATCGTCACGTCGTCGTCCTCTCAGATACTGCGAACTAGGCTGGAGGTTCCAGGCTAATCGCCTTTCCCGGCGCTCCGCGCGAGCGCCGCGTCGACCATGAGGAGTCCTCGATGTCCGCACTCGCCGTGCTCGCCGCTGTCACGCCCAGTCCGCGGCCGACGGTCGATCCGGACCTCGTCACGCCCGGGCCGCTGGGCTTCACCGCCATCGCGCTCGTGGCGGTGGCGGTCTTCCTGCTCGTCTTCGACATGCTGCGCCGTGTGCGCCTCACGCGCTATCGGGCGGAGGCGAACGCCGCGATCGACGCCGAGGAGGCGGAGCGCGCCGAACGCGACGCGCAGGAGCGGAGCGGAACGGCGGAAGACGCCGGTGGCCGAGCCGAGGACCCTACGCCGGAGCGTTGAAGGCGGGGCTCAGCGCGATGAGGAGCGACCCCGTCCAGTGGCAGAGGAACGCCAGCACGGTGCACACGTGGAAGATCTCGTGGAAGCCGAATCGGCCGGGCCACGGGTTGGGCTTCTTGAGCGCATAGACGACGGCGCCCGCCGAGTACAGCAGGCCGCCGACGATCACGAGGACCGTCATGGCGGGGTCCGCGCGGAACAGGTCGCCCATGTACATGACGGCGACCCAGCCCAGCGCGAGGTACAGCGCGACGTAGAGCCAGCGCGGCGCACCGATCCAGAAGACGCGGAAGAGGATGCCGAGGAGGGCGCACGTCCACACGAGCGACAGGAGCAGCACGCCCTTCTCCGGGGGGAGCGCGAGGACCGCGATGGGCGTGTACGTCCCGGCGATGAGCAGCAGGATGTTCGCGTGGTCGATGCGCTTCAGGATGAGCCTCGTCCGCGGCTTCCAGTCGAACCGGTGGTAGAGCGCGGAGTTCCCGAAGAGCAGCAGCGACGAGGCCATGAAGACGGCGGACGCCCACTTCGCGGGCGCGCCCTGGGCGAGGGCGATGAGCACGATGCCCGCGACGATCGCGACCGGGAACGTGCCGGCGTGGATCCAGCCGCGCCACGTCGGCTTGACCTCGACCTGCGCGTCGGCCCTCGCCGCATCCATGAGGGGGAGCTGAGGCACTCCATCCGGCGTCTGGGCGGGCGCAGGATCGGCTGGCGTCATCACCTCAGCGTACGCTTCGCGCCCGCCTCCAGCACCACGCAGGGTCGGCGGAGTACGCTCTGAGGGTGATCAGCGAGCGGTCGGCGGCGGGGCGTGGTCCCCTCTACCGGCTCTACATCTCACGGCTGCGTCGTCAGATCGACCCGGCGAAGGTTCCCCACCACGTCGCGATGATGATCGACGGGAACCGCCGGTGGGCACGTCAGCTCGGCTTCGAGACCCCGGTGCACGGGCACCGGGCGGGAGCGGCCAAGATGCGCGAGTTCCTGGAGTGGTGCGACACCATCGGCGTGAAGGTCGTGTCGCTGTATCTGCTGTCGCACGACAACCTCAGCAAGCGCGACAGCCGGGAGCTGCAGGACCTCATCGAGATCATCGCCGGCCTCGCCGGTCAGCTCTCCCGGCGCCGGGACTGGCGGGTCCAGCACGTCGGACGCCTCGACGGGCTGCCCGGCTTCCTCGTCTCCGCGCTGCGCGACGCCGGCGAGCGGACGCGCGAGAACGGCGGCCTGCACGTGAACCTGGCCGTGGGCTACGGCGGACGTCACGAGATCGTCGACGCGGTGCGCAGCATCATCCGCGAGCACGGGCAGACGGGAGGAACGCTCGAGGACCTCGCGGCGCAGCTCACGCCCCAGCAGATCGCGGAGCACCTCTACACGGGCGGTCAGAAGGACCCCGACCTCGTCATCCGCACGAGCGGCGAGCAGCGGCTGAGTGACTTCCTGCTCTGGCAGAGCGCGCACAGCGAGTTCTACTTCGTCGAGGCGCTCGGCCCGGATCTGCGCGAGGTCGACTTCCTGCGCGCCATCCGCGACTTCGGCTCCCGCGATCGACGGTTCGGCCGCTGACAGCCGAGGGTCGCCGCGCCTCTGCGAGAATGGGGGCGTGACCACTCTCGACGACTTCACGGCCTCGTTCGCCGTCGAACCGGGCTATCTCGACTGGGCCGCGTTCGGGCCGCTGTCGCCCGTCGTCCGAGCGGAGGCGAGGGCCGACCTGGAGCTCCTCGGCTCCGGCCGGGAGAGCGGCATCGGGCTCGTCGCGGGGCGGGTGCGCGAGGCGCGCTCGCTGCTCGGGAGGGTCTTCGACGTCGAGCCCTCCGAGGTCGTGCTGCAGCCCACCGCGACCCACGGCCTGGCGCAGGCGATCTACGGCGTCGTCGGCGGCGTCGTCGCATCGGCCGCGGAGTTCCCCGGCATCCCCGTCACGGTCACGAGGGCCGCCGCGGCCCTCGGACGCATCGTCCCGCAGTGGATCGCTCCCGAGCACCGGTTCGTGACGCCCGAGGCGGTCGCCGAGACGATCGACGAGACGACGAGCGCGGTCGCCGTCAGCCTCGTGGACTTCCGCACCGGGTACCGTGCCGACCTCGCGGGGATCCGCGAGGCGATCGGCGACGATCGGCTGCTCATCGTCGACGCGACGCAGGCGGTCGGCGTGATCGCCGAGGACTACTCGCGCGCGGATGTCGTCGTGGGCCACGCCTACAAGTGGCTGCGGGCCGGACGCGGCACCGGATTCGCCTGGTACGGCAACCGCGCGCGCATCGCGCTGGATCCCGTGCTCTCCGGCATCACGGGCGCCGACACCGACGACCTCCCCTTCGACGTGGTCCCGCCGCCCGCGCCCGCCGCCCGCGCTTTCACCGTGTCGCGTCCCGACCCGCTCGCAGCGGCGCGTCTGGCGTCCGCCCTCGGCGAGGTCGTCTCGGTCGGCGTCGGCGAGATCGAGAGGGCCGTCGCCGAGCGCGCGTCCCGGGTCATCGAGATCGCCGACGCCCACGGGATCGACGTGCTCACCCCGCACGATCCCGAGCGTCGCGCGGGGATCGTCGCCCTCGCCCCCGACGCGCCCAACGTCGGCGTCCTGGGCGCCGCGCTCGCCAACGCGGGCGTCGCGGCCACCACGCGCTCCGACCTCGTCCGCATCTCCGCGCACGCCGGCACCGACGACGAGACGTTGCGGATGCTCGACGAGGCGTGCGCGACCTTCGTCCAGATGCGCGTGCGCTGACGCGCTCCCAGCGGAAGTTAACCGGCTCGTCATCCGCCGCCCGTGTGTCGTGTCACGTCCGGGGGTCGTGCCGACGTACTTTCGGATCACCGGGTAAGGCGCCCGGTCGGGTCGGCCGTCAGGACTGCGACTCGTGGCCCCAGGTCGACTCGTGGATACCGGGCGAGATGCCCGGGGTCGGGAGTGTGACGTGGCTACCACCACAGGCGCGAGCGCCAGCACCGTCAGGAACGCCGGACGCCGATCGACGGCGCACGAGGCGCAGGAGCTGCGGACGTATGTGCTCGATACCTCCGTGCTGCTCAGCGATCCGCGGGCGCTGTTCCGTTTCGCCGAGCACGGCGTCGTGATCCCGGTCGTGGTGATCACGGAGCTCGAGGGCAAGCGCAACGACCCGGAGATCGGGTACTTCGCGCGCGCTGCGCTCCGTCATCTCGACGAGCTGCGCATCGAGCACGGGCGTCTCGACTTCCCGGTGCCCGTGGGCACCGGCGGCACGCTGCGCGTCGAGCTCAACAACACCGATCCCGGCGTGCTGCCCAGCGGCATCCGCCTCGCCGACAACGACAGCCGCATCCTCGCCGTCGCCGCGCACCTCGCGCAGGACGGTCAGGCCGTGACGGTCGTCTCGAAGGACCTGCCCATGCGCGTGAAGGCGGCCTCCCTCGGCATCCCGGCCGAGGAGTACCTCGCCGAGCAGGCGGTCGACTCCGGATGGACCGGCATCGCGACGCTCCAGGTGTCGGGCGACGACATGGCCGACCTGTACGAGAGCGAGGTCGCCGTGCACGAGGACGCGCGTGGGCTCCCGATCAACACGGGGCTCGTCATCCAGTCCGAGCGCGGCTCCGCTCTCGGACGCGTGACGGGCGACGGCGAGCTGAGGCTCGTCCGCGGCGACCGCGACGTCTTCGGCCTGCACGGCCGTTCGGCCGAGCAGCGCATCGCGATCGACCTCCTGCTCGACCCGAGCGTCGGCATCGTCTCGCTCGGCGGACGCGCGGGGACCGGGAAGTCGGCGCTCGCGCTGTGCGCGGGCCTCGAGTCGGTGCTCGAGCGCCAGCAGCAGAAGAGGATCATCGTCTTCCGCCCGCTGTTCGCGGTCGGCGGGCAGGAGCTCGGCTACCTCCCGGGCGACCAGTCGGAGAAGATGAACCCGTGGGGGCAGGCGGTCTACGACACGCTCGGATCCGTCGTCTCGCAGAACGTCCTCGACGAGGTCGTGGAGCGCGGGATGCTGGAGGTGCTGCCGCTCACGCATATCCGCGGTCGGTCGCTCCACGATGCGTTCGTGATCGTCGACGAGGCGCAGTCGCTCGAGCGCAACGTGCTGCTCACGGTTCTCAGCCGCATGGGGCAGAACTCCCGCGTCGTGCTCACCCACGACGTCGGGCAGCGCGACAACCTCCGGGTCGGGCGGCACGACGGCGTCGCGAGCGTCATCGAGTCGCTCAAGGACCACGACCTGTTCGGGCACGTGACCCTCACGCGCAGCGAGCGCTCGGCGATCGCGGCGCTCGTCACGGACCTGCTGGAGGTCGGCGAGCTCTCCTGACCTCGCGTCGAACACTATGAACGCAATCGAGACGGGGCGGGGGAGGACGGGCGGCCGCCCGGTACGATGAGGGCGGCCTGAGGGCGGCGGGACGCGGTTCCGCCGCTGACATCGACAAAGGAGCCGATCCATGACGACGACCGATGCCGTCCCTCCCTCCATGCCCGCCGTCGCGGTGGACGACCGTCCGCGCTGGACCCCGCTGAAGATCGTCGTGTGGGCGGCGGTCGCCCTGCTCGGCGGCGTCGCGTGGACGATGCTCGCCATCGTGCGCGGCGAGACGGTGAATGCGATCTGGTTCGTGTTCGCGGCCGTCTGCACCTACCTCGTGTTCTACCGGTTCTACTCGAAGTACATCGAGCGCAAGATCGTCCGCCCCGACGACCGGCGCGCGACCCCCGCGGAGTACCGGGCCGACGGCAAGGACTATGTGCCGACGGACCGCGTCGTGCTCTTCGGGCACCACTTCGCGGCCATCGCCGGCGCCGGTCCGCTCGTCGGGCCCGTGCTCGCGGCGCAGATGGGCTACCTGCCCGGCACGATCTGGATCATCGTCGGCGTCGTGCTGGCGGGGGCCGTGCAGGACTACCTCGTGATGTTCTTCTCCATGCGGCGCGGCGGGCGCTCGCTCGGCCAGATGGCGAAGGACGAGCTCGGGCGCTTCGGGGGAGCGGCCGCGATCCTGGCCACCCTCCTCATCATGATCATCATCACGGCGATCCTCGCGCTCATCGTCGTCAACGCCCTCGCCGAGAGCCCGTGGGGCGTGTTCTCGGTCGCGATGACCATCCCGATCGCGCTCTTCATGGGCGCCTACCTGCGCTGGATCCGGCCCGGCCGCGTCCTCGAGGTGTCGATCATCGGCTTCGTGCTCCTCCTGGCCGCGATCATCGGCGGCGGGGCGATCGCGGACACCGGCTGGGGCCAGGCGGTGTTCCAGCTCGACCGCGTGACGGTCGCGTGGGCGATCATCGTCTACGGGTTCGTCGCCGCGGTCCTGCCGGTGTGGATGCTCCTCGCGCCGCGCGACTACCTGTCCACGTTCATGAAGATTGGCGTCATCGCCGCGCTCGCCGTCGCGATCGTCTTCGTCCGCCCCGAGATCGAGGTGCCGGCCTTCAGCGAGTTCGCGGGCGGCGAGACGGGCCCGGTGTGGAGTGGCCCGCTCTTCCCGTTCCTCTTCGTCACGATCGCGTGCGGGGCGCTCTCCGGGTTCCACGCGCTCATCTCCTCGGGGACCACGCCCAAGATGATCGAGAAGGAGAGGCAGACCCGCTTCATCGGCTACGGCGGCATGCTCATGGAGTCGTTCGTCGCGATCATGGCGCTCGTGGCCGCCGTGTCGATCGACAGGGGCATCTACTTCGCGATGAACTCCTCCGCCGCGAACACGCTGGGCACGGTCGAGGGCGCCGTCGCCTGGGTGAACGGGCTCGGTCTCGCGGGCGTCCACCTCACGCCGGACGCGCTCACGACGATGGCCGAGCTCGTCGGCGAGGAGTCGATCGTCTCGCGCACGGGCGGTGCGCCCACCCTCGCGGTCGGGCTCG
Source organism: Microbacterium sp. AB (assembly GCF_032878875.1). NCBI lineage: Bacteria > Bacillati > Actinomycetota > Actinomycetes > Micrococcales > Microbacteriaceae > Microbacterium > Microbacterium betulae. The sequence goes on from NZ_CP118157.1 coordinate 1,465,492, forward strand.
CCCTCATCATGGGGCAGTGGATCGGCGGAGCGGGGATGATGTCGTTCTGGTACCACTTCGCCATCATGTTCGAGGCGCTCTTCATCCTCACCGCCGTCGACGCCGGCACCCGCGTCGCCCGCTTCATGCTGCAGGACTCGATCGGGAACATCGTGCCGCGGTTCCGCGACACCTCGTGGCGGGCGGGGGCCTGGATCTGCACGGCGATCATGGTGGCCGGATGGGGCGCCGTCCTGATCATGGGCGTGACGGACCCGCTCGGCGGCATCAACACCCTGTATCCGCTCTTCGGGATCGCGAACCAGCTGCTGGCCGCGATCGCGCTCGCGATCGTGCTCACCATCGTCGCCCGGCGCCGCACGTTCGGCGCGCTCTGGGTCGTCGCGCTGCCGCTCGTGTTCGTCACGGTGGTCACCACCGTCGCGTCGCTGTACAAGATCTTCTCCACCGTGCCGGCCGTCGGCTACTGGGCCCAGCACATCGCGTTCCGCGACGCGCTGGCCGCCGGGGAGACGTCTTTCGGGACGGCGCCGACGACGGAGGCGATGGAGGCCGTCGTCCGCAACACCGCGGTGCAGGGCACGCTGTCGGTCCTCTTCCTCGTGCTCACCCTCATCGTGCTGGCCGCCGCGGTCGTCCGGGTGGTGCAGGCGTTCCGGTCGTCGGAGGTCATCGACCACGAGGACGCCGCCGTGCCGTCGCGACGCTTCGCGCCCGCGGGACTGCTCCCCTCGAAGGCGGAGCGGGAGCTGCAGAAGCGGTGGGACGCCCTGCCCGAGGACGAGAAGCCGGCGCGGGGGCACTGATGTCGGTCGTCGTCCGCCTTCTCGGGCCCCTGGTCGTGGCCGGAGGCGTCGTCCGGAGCTTCCTCTACGGGATGACGGGGCAATCGCGCTACGCGGCGTACGTCGCCCACGAGCGGGCCGCGCATCCCGACCGCGAGCCCCTGGACGAGCGGGAGTTCTGGCGCAGCGTGTACCGGGAGCAGGAGCGGGACCCCGGCTCGCGGTGCTGCTGACCCCGCCTGTGCCCGGGGGCCGGGGGCCGACCCCCTGCAGGGCGACCCTTGGCGGGGCGCCGTCCGCGGTGTTCAATGGTCTTCGAAGAAGGCGACCGTCGTGTGAGCCCCGGACGGGAGGCCCCGATCGGGGCGAGCGCGACGGCGCCGGCCCATGCAGGCGTGGATCTCCCGCGAGGACTGGAGGGGGGTGGCGCGGGCCATCGATCCGCTGCCCCGAGAGCCGAGAGCATATCGGGCGACATGGGAGGACCCCGGATGTCACAGGCGATGCCGCCCGTCTTGAGGCCCCGCGATCCGCAGCAGCGGGCCGCGCTCGAGTTCGCCGAGCGCTTCCGCTTGAGAGCCCGCGGTCGCCTGGACGGCGTGCGGATCACGGGCATCACGCTGCCGACCCTCGACGTCCGATCGGGCGATGTGTTCGTGGGCATCCCCGGTGCGCGGCGCCACGGTGCTGAGCTCGCCGCCGAGGCGCGCGAGAGGGGCGCCGTCGCGCTGGTGACGGACGCTGCGGGCGCCGAGATCGCCGAGGGCTCCGGGCTGCCGCTCCTCGTCGTCGAGGAACCGCGTGCCCGGCTCGCCGAGATGTCCTCCTGGGTGTACGGCAACGACCTGGCCATGCCGGTCATGCTGGGGGTGACGGGAACGAACGGCAAGACCTCGACCGTGCACCTGCAGCACGCGCTGCTGCGGCAGCTGGGCATCCGCGCCGGGATGTCCTCGTCCGCCCGCCGCCACATCGACGACGAGGTGCACACCGCCCGCCTGACCACGCCGGAGTCGAGCGAGCTGCACGCGCTGCTCGCCCGGATGCGCGAGAGCGGGGTCGAGGTGATGGCGCACGAGGTGAGCGCGCAGGGCATCGTGCGTCACCGCGTCGACGGCATCGTCTTCGACGTCACGGGCTTCACGAACCTGCAGCACGACCACATGGACGACTTCGTCGACATGGACGACTACCTCGCGAGCAAGCTGCCGCTGTTCACGTCGGCGCGCTCGCGGCGCGCCGTCGTCTCGCTCGACACGACGGCGGCTCGGACCGTGCTGACGCACGCCGACATCCCCGTGGTGACCGTGAGCACCCCGGAGATCAGCGAGGACGCCGCGCTCGCGGACACGGCACAATGGCAGGCCCGGATGCCCTCCGAGGCCATCAACGCCTCGCAGCTGGAGCTGGTCGGCCCGCCCGGCTCCGGCCGGCGCCTCGTGACGAGGATCCCGGCGACGGGGCCCCACATGGTCGCCAACGCCGCCATGGCGATCGTGATGATCGCGGAGGCCGGGATCCCGTGGGAGCGCATCGTCGCGGTGCTGGAGCGCGACGGAGGCATCCGGACGGCGTTGCCCGGCCGTACGGAGCTGGTGACGACCGGGCGCGGCCCCCAGGTGTACCTGGACTTCGGGCACACGCCGGCCGGCTTCGAGATGACCGCGAAGGCCGTGCGGCGGTCGACGCCGGGCAGGCTGCTCATCCTGTTCGGCGCGGACGGGTCGCGCGACGCCGGCAAGCGCCCCGCGATGGGACTCGCCGCCGCCCGCCACAGCGACATCGCGATCGTCACGGACCATCACCCGCGCTGGGAGGACGCGGCGGAGATCCGACGCGGGCTCATGGAGGGGGCGCGCCAGGAGCCTCCCGCGGGAGGGCTGTACGAGATCACCCCTCCGGAGGATGCGATCGCGAAGTCCGTCTCGCTCGTCGGCGACGGCGACGCCATCCTGTGGTTCGGGCCGGGGCACCAGGACTTCCGGGAGATCCGGGGAGTGCGCACGCCGTACGATCCGCGCGGCCTGTTCCTCGCCGCGTTGGAAGAGGCGGGTTGGGCGGCGTCCCCCGCGGAGTAGCGGCATCGCGACCGCGATCGACCGGACGGCTGCGGAATCGTCCGCGGCGCCGCCCCGTGCGGAGCGGCGCCGTGCCGGCGCGTGCGGCCCGTCAGCCGGGGCGGGTCATCGAGAGCAGGTCGAGCTTCTCGTCGAGCTGCTCCTCGGTGATCTCCCCGCGCTCGACGTAGCCGAGGTCGATGACCGCCTCGCGGACGGTCACGCCCCTCGCGACGGCGTGCTTGGCGATCTTCGCCGCGGCCTCGTAGCCGATGAGCTTGTTGAGCGGCGTCACGATCGACGGCGACTTGCCCGCGAGCTCCGCGGCGCGTTCGACGTTCGCCTTCAGACCCGAGACGGCCTTGTCGGCGAGGACCCGCGAGGCGTTGGACAGGAGACGGATCGACTCGAGCAGGGCGGTGCCGATGACCGGGATCGCGACGTTCAGCTCGAAGCTGCCCGACGCTCCGGCCCAGGCGATCGTCGCGTCGTTGCCGATGACGCGGGCGGCGACCTGGAGCACGGCCTCGGGGATGACGGGGTTCACCTTCCCGGGCATGATCGACGAGCCCGGCTGCAGGTCGGGGATGTGGATCTCGGCCAGTCCCGTGTTCGGGCCGGACCCCATCCAGCGCAGGTCGTTGTTGATCTTGGTGAGCGACACCGCGATCGTGCGCAGGGCGCCGGAGGCCTCGACGAGCCCGTCCCGGTTGGCCTGGGCCTCGAAGTGGTCCAGCGCCTCCGTGATCGGCAGGCCGGTCTCCTCCGCGAGCAGCGCGATGACCTTCTGCGGGAAGCCGAGCGGGGTGTTGATGCCCGTCCCCACGGCGGTCCCTCCCAGCGGGACCTCGGCGACGCGGGGGAGCGCGGCCTCGACGCGCTCGATGCCGAGGCGGATCTGGCGCGCATAGCCGCCGAACTCCTGGCCGAGCGTCACGGGCGTGGCGTCCATGAGGTGCGTGCGGCCCGACTTCACGACCGACTTCCAGGCCTCCGCCTTCTCCTCGAACGCCTTCGCGAGGTGATCGAGCGCGGGCACCAGGTCGACGATGAGCGCCTCGGTCACCGCCACGTGCACCGACGTCGGGAAGACGTCGTTGGACGACTGCGACGCGTTGACGTGGTCGTTGGGGTGGACGGGAGCGCCGAGCCTCTCGGTCGCGAGGGTGGAGAGGACCTCGTTGACGTTCATGTTCGACGAGGTGCCGGAGCCGGTCTGGTAGGTGTCGATCGGGAACTGGTCGTCGAACCGCCCCGACACGACGTCGTCGGCGGCCGCGGCGATCGCGTCGGCGACCGCGCCGTCCAGCGTCCCGAGCTCCTTGTTGGCGAGCGCCGCCGCCTTCTTGACGCGGGCGAGCGCGGCGATCTGGCGCGGCTCGAGACCCTTGCCGGAGATGGGGAAGTTCTCCACCGCGCGCTGGGTCTGCGCGCGGTACAGCGCCGTCGCGGGGACGCGCACCTCTCCCATCGTGTCGTGCTCGATGCGGTACTCGATCTCGGTCACTTCCTCGTTCCCTCCGTGTGTGAGACGGCCGCGTCGGACGCGGTGCCCAGGATGACGTCGGGCACGGCCGTGCCCTCCGACAGACGGTAGTTGGCTCCGACGATCCCCAGCCGGCCCTCGGCGACGGCGCTCGAGATGAGCTCGGACGACTGCAGGATGGCCGTGATCGTCTCGCGCAGGTGCAGGCGGCCGACGAGCTCGGCGTCGACCGTCTCGGGCGTCGCGCCGTGGCCGTCGCGCAGGGCGGCCCTCACGGACGGGACGATGGGCGAGATCTGCCGCCAGATGTGCGGCGGCAGGATGGGCGCGTCCTGCCGGGTGCTGTCGATGGCGGCGCGCACGGCGCCGCAGGCGTCGTGGCCGAGCACGACGAGCAGGGGGACGCGGAGCACCTCGACGGCGTATTCGAGCGAGCCGATGATCGACTCGCCGGGGACCTGGCCGGCATTGCGCACGGCGAAGAGGTCGCCGAGCCCGAGGTCGAAGATGATCTCGGCCGACAGGCGCGAGTCGGAGCAGCCGAACAGCGCGGCGATCGGCGTCTGCGCGACCGCGATGTCGTGGCGCCGCTGCACGTCCTGATGCGGGTGCTGCGGCGTCCCGGCGACGAAGCGCGCGTTGCCCTCCTGCATCTGTGCCCAGGCCTGCGCCGGGGTGATGGTCTCGCTCACTCTGATGTCCCTTCCGATGCGTCCGCGTCCAGCGCCCGCAGCTGATCCGAGACGAGCGACGCCGCGTCCGCCGCCAGCTCCGGCGTCGTTGAGCCGTACACGAGCACGTGGTCCGCTCCGGCCTGGGTGCCCAATGCGTACGAGATGTTGGCGTTCGCCGCCGGGTCCGAGAACTCGTAGACGTCCCAGACGATGCCGTCGATCGTGACGGAGCCGGTCGGCGCCGCACCGCCGAGGGACCGGGCCGCCCATGTCCCGTCCGCGTCGAACGCCTGCGAGAGGACGATGAAGCCGGCGTCCTCCGGCGCATAGGTGATCTTCCAGCTCTCGGGTGCGCCCGCCTCGATCCGGGCGTCGTTGACACGCCAGCTCTCCGGCGCATCCGGGACCACGACGTCCCGGCCGATGGACTCCTCGGCGTTCGCCGCGACGCCCGCCACGTCGATCTCGGGTCGTTCGGGGGTCTCGCCGCGCGGAACGCCCCAGACGATGACGACGACCACCACGAGCGAGACGAAGAGCGCCGTGAGGAGGTTGCGGAACGTCTGGCTGCCCCGGTAGTTCCGCGAGCTCTCGGCCTTGCGCGCCGCGGCCTCCTCGGGCGTCTCCGGCCGGCCGAGGTGGGCGACGACGCGGGGCTCGTGCGCCATCAGACGTCGCCCTCGGCGGGCCCCGCGGCCTCGCGGGCCGCGTCGAGACGGCGCTTGGCGCCGAGCAGCCACTGTTCGCAGCGTGCGGCGAGAGCCTCCCCGCGTTCCCACAGCGCGAGGGAGTCCTCGAGGGTGGGGGCGCCCTGCTCGAGCTCCGAGACGACGCGGACGAGCTCGTCTCGCGCCTGCTCGAACGACAGGGAGGCGATGTCGGCGGGGGGAGCCTGTTCGGTCATATCCGTTCCATCCTACGAGGCGGCCGGCACGGCGCCCTCGTCGAGGGGGCCGTCCGACGTCGTCGCGACCGCACCGTGCTCGAGCGCGAGGACGATCCGCGTCCCCGCCGGAGCGTGCCCCGGATCGCGCAGCACTCCGCCGTCCTCCGTCTGGGCGATCGCGTAGCCGCGCGCGAGGGTCGCGTACGGCGAGAGCGCCCTGAGCGAGGCGCGCAGCTCGGCGGCGCGGCGTGCACCGGCGTCGACGGGCCGAGCGGCGAGGTCGCGACCGCGCGAGACGAGGAGGAACAGATCCTGCTCGCGCGACTCGACGAGGCGCTCGGGGGAGCGCAGCACGGGGCGCGAACGCAGGTTCTCGAGCTGGACGACGTCGTGCTGGACCCGCTGCTGGAGGCGTGTCGTGAGCCGGGATCGCAGCTGCTGCACGAGCGCGCGCTGCTCTCCGACGTCGGGCACGACGCGCTTGGCGGCATCCGTCGGCGTCGAGGCGCGCAGATCGGCGACGTCGTCGAGCAGCGGATGGTCGTTCTCATGCCCGATGGCGCTCACGACAGGGGTCGAGGCCGCCGCGACGGCGCGGACGAGCCGTTCGTCGCTGAAGCCCAGCAGGGTCTGCGGGTCGCCGCCGCCGCGCGCGATGACGATGACGTCGATCTCGGGGTCCGCGTCGAGCGCGGCGAGCGCCTGGAGGATCTCGGGCACGCTGCGGTCGCCCTGGACGGCGGCATGGACGCGGCGGATGCGCACCTGCGGCCATCGCAGCTCCGCGTTGCGCAGGACATCCTTCTCGGCGTCGGAGCGCTCGCCCGTGATGAGGCCGATGCCGTGGGGCAGGAAGGGGAGTCGCTTCTTCCGCGCCGGGTCGAAGAGCCCCTCGGACCTGAGTCGCCGGCGCAGGCGCTCGAGGCGCTCCAGCTGCTCGCCGAGCCCGACATGGCGCATGGCGGACACCTGGAAGGAGAGGTCTCCGCCGCGGGGGTAGTAGTCCGCCTTCACGCAGGCGACGACATGGTCGCCGACCTTGAGGTCGTCGGGGACGCGCGCGCGGACGCTCGACCACAGGCGCACGGAGATCTGCGCGTCCGAGCCCAGATCCTTCAGACGCCCGAAGACGGCGCCGCCCCGCACGTTCCACGACGTGATCTCGCCCTCGACCCAGATCGACCCCCACCGCTCGATGAAGCCCTTGATCGTCTGGTTGAGACGGGCGATCGAGGTCGGGGCCTCCGCGGTCGAGTCGCGGGGAGGGACGGCATCGGCCGGCGGCGACTCGCCCGCCGCGGTCTCCGGCTGGAAGGACGTCATGGTCTCCTTCGCGTGAGCGGGCTCTTCTCGGGCGGGGCACCCTGCCCGTCCCCAGGGGGCGCACGTAGGATCGAGGCATGAGCTCGACCGCCATCCACCTGCCCGTGCCGCGCGTGCCGGGCCGGAGCGTGCGCCTTCAGGATAACCCGGTCACCGGACGCAAGCGCGTGCTGCTGGCGGCCCCCCGCGGGTACTGCGCCGGGGTGGACCGCGCCGTGATCACGGTGGAGAAGGCGCTCGGCCGCTACGGCGCCCCCGTCTACGTGCGCAAGCAGATCGTGCACAACATCCACGTCGTGCGCGAGCTCGAGGCCAAGGGCGCCGTCTTCGTCGACGAGGTCGACGAGGTGCCCGAGGGCGCGCACGTCGTCTTCAGCGCCCACGGGGTCTCGCCGGCCGTCGTGAACGCCGCCTCCGACCGGGGGCTCCGGGCGATCGACGCCACCTGCCCGCTCGTGACGAAGGTCCATCGCGAGGCCGTGCGGTTCGCCCGCGACGACTACCAGATCCTCCTCGTCGGCCATGAGGGCCACGAAGAGGTCGAGGGCACGGCGGGCGAGGCCCCGGACAACGTCACGATCGTGAACTCGCCGGACGAGGCGGACACGGTCGAGGTCGACGATCCGTCGAAGCTCGTGTGGCTCTCGCAGACCACGCTGTCGGTCGACGAGACCATGGAGACCGTCGACCGGCTGCGCGCGCGCTTCCCCGAGCTGCACGACCCGCCGTCGGACGACATCTGCTACGCGACGCAGAACCGTCAGGTCGCCATCAAGAAGGTCGCCACGGGAGCGGATCTCGTGATCGTCGTCGGATCGGCGAACTCGTCGAACAGCGTGCGTCTCGTCGAGGTCGCGCTCCAGTACGGCGCGAAGGCCGCCTACCGCGTCGACTACGCGCACGAGGTCCGCCAGGAGTGGCTCGACGACGTCGAGACCGTGGGGGTGACGAGCGGAGCGTCCGTGCCGGAGGTGCTCGTGCAGGAGGTGCTGGAGGCGCTCTCGGGAGCGGGCTACCGCGACGTCGAAGAGGTGCGGACGGCGGAGGAGGACCTCATGTTCTCCTTGCCGAAGGAGCTGCGTCAGGACGCCTCCGGACGGCGCGACGAGCGCGCCGTCGGCGGGCGGGGCCGTTCGTGAGCGACCGCACCGACGACGCCCGTCCGCTGCCGAGGTACGGCCAGTACGCGTCGCCCGAGGAGCAGCGGGAGCGGATGGGCGTGCCCGAGCGGCAGGACGCCCAGCCCCCCGTGGCGCCGACCGCGTCCCCCGGCCCCGCCGAGACCGCCCCGCTCGTCGCGGGACCGTCGCGGGGGCGGCTGTTCGACAGGGCGGCGACCGTCGCCCTGCTCGTCTACGGCCTCTTCAACGTCGTCCAGTCGATCCCGATCCTCCTGGACGCGACGCGGATGCTGCAGCTGATGGGCGTCGACGTCGAGCTGAGCGATCCCGCCGCCTCCCGCGCCTGGGGCGTCGCGGCGGTCGTCCTGCTCGCCCTGGGCTGGGTCGCGACCGCGCTGCTCGCGTGGCGGTCGCTGCGTCGGGGGAGGCTGTCGTTCTGGGTGCCCGTCGTCGGCGGAATCGTCTTCAACCTGCTCGCGAGCGTCGTCGTCGTGATCCCGCTCCTGGGCGACCCGGCCGTCGTCGAGGGGATCCTGCAGCTGCAGGACTCGCTCGGCTCCTGAGCCGGAACGACGGATGCCCGGTGCCGAGCGGCACCGGGCATCCGTCGTTCCGGACGGGCGCTGTCAGCTCTGCGACGTCCCGAACGAGCCGAGCTGCTTGGTCGACTCCACGACCCGCGCCGCCATCGCCGTCTCGGCGACCTTGCCCCACGCGCGCGGGTCGTACTGCTTCTTGTTGCCGACCTCGCCGTCGATCTTCAGCACGCCGTCGTAGTTCGACAGCATGTAGCCGGCGACGGCACGCGTGAAGGCGTACTGGGTGTCGGTGTCGATGTTCATCTTGACGACGCCGTTCGCGACGGCCAGCGCGATCTCGTCGTCGGAGGAGCCGCTGCCGCCGTGGAAGACGAGGTCGAGGGGCTTCTCGCCCGTGCCGAACGCCGCCGCGATGCCCTTCTGGATCTCGCCGAGCAGCTCGGGGCGGAGCTTCACGCCGCCGGGCTTGTAGACGCCGTGGACGTTGCCGAAGGTGAGGGCGGCGATGTAGCGGCCCTGCTCCCCGAGCCCGAGCGCCTCGACGGCCTTCGTCACGTCCGCGACCGTCGTGTAGAGCGCCTCGTTCGATCCCTCGTGCTGGACGCCGTCCTCCTCGCCGCCGACGACGCCGACCTCGATCTCGAGGATGGCGTTGATGTTCTTCATGCGGGGCAGGAGGGACGAGGCGATCTCGATGTTCTCGTCGAGCGGCACGGCCGAGCCGTCCCACATGTGGGAGTTGAAGATGGGGTCGCCACCGGCCTTCACGCGCTCCTCGGAGGCCTCGAGCAGCGGCAGGACGAACCCGGGGAGGGCGTCCTTCGGGCAGTGGTCGGTGTGCACGCCGACCGTCACGGGATAGTTCTTGGCGACCTCGTGGACGTACCGCGCCATGGCGAGGGCGCCGGTCGCGCGGCCCTTGACGGTGTGGCCGGCGAAATAGTCCGCGCCTCCCGTGGTGACCTGGAGGATGCCGTCCGAGCCGGCCTCCGTGAGGCCCTGGAGCACGGCGTTGATCGTCTGCGAGCTCGAGACGTTGAACGCGGGGTAGGCGAAGCCGCCCGCCTTCGCGCGGTCGAACATCTCTGCATACTGATCGGGGGTGGCGACGGGCATTGCGGTGCTCCTTCGAATGGCGACGTGGGTGCAGTCTCAGCCTACCCGCGGCCGGATCCCACACGACCCCGCCCGTATTCCCGGGGGTTTCTCGCGAGCCGGAAAGAAACGTCGTTCCTTCGGCATCCATGCGAGGAAGGAAGCCGTGTCCTCGACGGTATGGGGCTAGCCTCGGACCATGACCCTCGAAACGCATGAGATCGCCCGCGCCGACGACCTGATCCCGCTCCACCCGGATCGCAACATCGCGCTCGAGCTGGTGCGGGCGACGGAGGCCGCCGCCATCCGCTCGGTGCCGTTCATCGGCCGCGGCGCGAAGGAGGAGGCGGACGGCGCCGCCGTCGACGCGATGCGCGCCTTCCTCGCGACGGTCGAGTTCGACGGCGTCATCGTCATCGGCGAGGGGGAGAAGGACAACGCGCCCATGCTCTTCAACGGGGAGCACGTCGGCACCGGCCGCGGTCGCGGGTACGACATCGCCGTGGACCCCATCGACGGCACGTCGCTGACGGCCGCCGGCCGCAACAACGCGCTGTCGGTGATCGCGCTGTCCGACCGCGGCACGATGCTCGACGCGTCGAGCGTGTTCTACATGGACAAGCTCGTGACCGGTCCGGCGGGCGTCGGCGTCGTCGACATCCGCCTCCCGATCGGCGAGAACATCCGCCTGCTGGCCAAGGCCCTCGACAAGCCCGTCGAGGAGATGGTGATCTCCGTGCTCAACCGTCCGCGGCACGACCGGCTCGTCGAGGAGATCCGCGCGGCCGGCGCCGGGACTCGCCTCATGAGCGACGGCGACGTCGCGGGCGGCATCAACGCGGCACGCCACGGCGCGCGCACGGACATGTGCGTGGGCGTCGGAGGCAGCCCGGAGGGGATCGTCACGGCCTGCGCGATCAAGGCGCTCGGCGGCCACATCCAGGGCCGTCTCTGGCCGCGCGACGACGACGAGGCCCAGCGCGGCATCGACGAGGGACTCAAGATGGACCACGTGTACGAGGCCGACGACCTCGTCGCGGGCAGCAACACGATCTTCGTCGCCACCGGCGTGACCGACGGCGCGCTCGTCGACGGCGTGCGCCGCAAGGACGGATTCGTCTACACCGAGAGCGTCGTGCTGCGCGGCCACTCGGGGACCCTCCGCCGGATCTCCTCGGAGCACCTCGAGTCGAAGTGGCTCTGACCGCGTCCGGAGACGCGAGGGAGAGCGACGAGTCGCCGGCCCGCGGGCGGGCGACGCCCTCTTCGTGACGTGTCCGTGACCGCCGCGCCCGGTTCATCGGGGACAATGGAGTACGGCGCGGATCGACGAACGAGACGCCGGAGAGAAGAGGCGGAGCGAGAATATGGCCGTTCAGCACACCGCGCACCCGAAGACGGGGGCGCACGCCGTCGTGGCCTCGGCGAAGGATCCGGCGCGTCGTCCCGACGTGCTCTTCCGCGTGCGTCGCGCACCCGACCACGAGGTCAGCGCGTGGTGGCACATCGGAGCGTTCGTCGTCACCTCCGCGGCCGTCGTCGCCCTCCTCAGCTTCATCCCCGGCTGAACGGACGCCGCCGCGCGGTCGTGATCAGTCGTCCAGACGGGCTCTGACGTCGTCGAGGGACGCGTCGTGCGCGGAGTCCTCCGGTCTCCCGAGGGCGTCGTCCGCGTCGAGAGCCGTGAGCAGCTCGGGCGCCGCCAGGCGCCGTGTCGCCTGCTCGACCGGACCGGGCGCGTCGACGGCGTCGAGCTTCGTGGCGTCGATGCCCGGGAACCGCCGCGCGGTGACGAGGACGCGCGACTCGAGAGACCCGGCGAACTGGTTGTACGCGTCGACCGTGCGGTCGATCGCGCGTCGCAGCGAGTCGGCGTGCTTCGCGAGCATCCCGAGCCGGTCGTAGAGCTGGTTGCCCAGGTCGAACAGGGCTCGGGCCTCGGCGGACACCTCCTGCTGCGTCCACGTGTACGCGACCGTCTTCAGCACGGCCCACAGGTTGACGGGGGAGGCGAGGGCGACCCGGCGGCCGAACGCGTAGTCGAGCAGCGACGGATCGTGCTCGAGCGCCGTGCTCAGCACGGACTCGCTGGGGATGAAGCAGACGACGAACTCGGGGCTCGCGTCGAGACCCGCCCAGTAGGCCTTCCCGGCGAGCGCGTCGATGTGCGCACGCACGGCCTTGACGTGCCTCTGGAGGAGCGCCGTCCGTTGTGCGCCGTCCTGGCCGTCCGCCGTGTCGGAGATCGCCATGGCGTCGAGGAACGCGCCGAGCGGGGCCTTCGCGTCGACCGCGATCGCCTTGCCCCCGGGCAGGCGCACGATCATGTCGGGACGACCCGCGCCGCTGTCCGACGTGATCGACGCCTGCGTGTCGAAGTCGACGTGGTGCAGGAGGCCCGCGGCCTCCACGACGCGGCGCAGCTGCGTCTCGCCCCAGACGCCGCGGGCGGTGTTCGACCGCAGCGCGCCGGCGAGCGACTCGGTCGTCGCGCGCAGGGCCTCGTCGGCCTGCTGCGACCGCCGCAGCTGCTCGGAGATGGAGCCGAACTGCGACTGCCGCTCGCGTTCGAGCTCGTCCACCCGCTGCTGCATGCGATGGAGGGTCTCGCGCACGGGGGACAGCGCCTGCAGCACGGCGCTCTCGCGACGCGCCCGTTCCTCGGCGGCCTCCCGCTCGCTCCTCGCGTGCTCGACCGCATCGCGGCGAAGATCCTCCTGCCGTTCGACGCTCTCGCGGAGCGCGGCGATCTCCGCCTCCTGCGCGGCGAGGCGGGCGACGTTCGCGCTGTCGCGGCTCGAGGCGCCGCGTGCGCCGATCAGCCAGCCGATCACGGCGCCGACGCCGAGCGCGATGAGCGCGATGAGCGTGGTCAGGGTGTCCATGGCACCAGTCTGCGGGCTGCCTGCGACATTCGAGGCGGACGCCTCAGACCGAGGCCTCGACCGGGTCGATCGCGCCCATCCTCACGCCCACGGCCGCGGCGAGCGCGTCGACGTCGTCCGCACCCGATCTGCGGGCGGCGTCGATGACGATGTGCGCGCACGCGAGGGCGTCCGCTCCGGCATCGTGATGCGCGAAGTCTGAGAACCCCGCCGCCGCGGCGGCGGCCGGAAGCCGGTAGGAGGGCAGCCGATAGGTCTTGCGGGCCACCTGCAGGCTGCAGAGATAGCGCCACGGCGGGCAGGGCACGCCGGACGCGGCGGCGGAGCGGCGCAGGACGCCCATGTCGAAGACGGCGCTGTGCGCCACGAGCGGATCCGACCCGACGAAGGAGGCGAGCGCGTCGAACTGCTCGGCCCATCCCGGCGCGGCGGCGACGTCGTCCTCGTAGATCCCGTGGATCGTGGAGTTGAACGCGAAGAACTCGTCGAACCCGGCGGGCGGGCGGATGAGCCACGCCGCGGTGTCGACGACCTCGCCGTCGCGGACCCTCGCGAGCCCGACCTGGCAGGCGGACTCCGGTCGGGAGTTGGCCGTCTCGAAGTCGATCGCGGTGAAATCGAGAGGCACGCGACCAGTCTCCCGCACCTTCGCTGAGAGTTCCTCGCGCCTCGCTCCTGTGAGCTCACCCGATGAAGTTGCACAGAGATGTGTAAGTTATTAATGTCGTCGGGGTGAACGCGACGAACCAGACGCCCCGGCCCCGGCGACGCGATGCGCGTGCCAACCGCGAGGCCATCCTCGTGGCCGCCGCGCGGGTGCTGCGGCGCGATCCGGAGGCGGCCGTCGACGCGGTCGCCGCAGAGGCGGGGCTCAGCCGTCGAGCCGTCTACGGGCACTTCTCCTCGCGGGAGGAGCTCCTCTCGGAGCTCATCGGACGGGGCACGGCGCAGATCGCCGCCGCCCTCTCCGATGTGCACGACGACGACCCGGCCGCCCACGTGGCGCGCATCGGCGACGTGCTGTGGGGGCAGATCTCCCACGTCCGGCTCGTGGCGCAGGTGGTCGTGCGCGGGCCGCTCGAAGGCGCCGTCGCCCGCGGGCTGGAGCCCATCCGGGCGTCGCTGCGGGACGCCGTGGCGCGCGGTGCGGCCGCGGGCGTCTTCCGCGACGACGTCGATCACGGCATCGTCGCCCGCCTCATCGAGGAGTCGGCGCTCGCGGTGCTCGACGAGGTCGTGCGGAGGCGGATGGCCGACGAGGACGCCCGGCGCCTCGTCGTCGTCACGGCGCTCGGGGTCGCCGGGCTCTCCTGGCGCGACGCGAGCGCCGTGGCGGATGCCGTGTCCGGCGCGCCGGGCGGGGCGGAGTGAGGCTCTCGGCGCGGGGCGTCTCGAAGGGACGGGTGCTGCCGGAGACGACGGTGCACGCGCGCAGCGGCGCCGTCACGGTCGTCCCCGTCGAGGGAGGCCGGCGACCGACCGTCCTGGGCCTCGTCCTCAGCGGCCGGATGACCCCGGACACGGGTGAGGTGACGCGCGACGGCGAGCCGGACGCGCGGGCGCTGCGGAGGTCGGTGGCGCTCGTCGACGCGCCCGATGTCAGCGCGCCGGCCGACGATCTCGCCCTTCCCGTCGTCCTCCGCGAGGAGCTGATGTTCGCAGGGGTGCGCGGCACGCGCGGCGCGGTGAGGCGCATGCTCGCCGACGAGGGGCTCGTCGGCCACCGTTCCACGCCGATGGGCGAGCTGCCCGCCGACGTGAGGGTGCGGGTGCTCGCCGAGACGGCGGTGCGGCGCGAGGGCGTCGAGGCCCTCGTCATCGTCTCACCCGACCGGCACGGCGGCGACCCTCGGGACTGGTACGCCGTCGCCCGGGACGGGGCCGATCGCGGCCTGGCGGTCGTGGTGCTCGCCGGGGGTGCGGCGGTCGAGGCTCTGGGCGCCCTCGTGCCCGACGGCCTCGACGGTCACGGCCAGGTGCACGAGGACGTTCGACCCCCCGCGCCCGTCGCGGCGGATCCGACCCCGCCGCTCCCGACGGCTCCTCCCGTGTCGATCGCCCGCGTCGGAGAGAGAAGCGGGGGCCGCGACGCGGCGGAGGCCGGAGCGGCATACGAGACATCGGCGGACGACGCCGAGGAGACAGAGAGATAGATGGCCTTCCTCACACTCGCGCGCACGGAGCTGAAGCGGCTCGTCGCGACGCCCATGGCGAGGCTCGCCCTCGTCGCGCTCATGCTCGTGCCGGTGCTCTACGCGGGCCTCTACCTGTGGGGGAACGACGATCCCTACGGGAATCTCGACGAGGTCCCCGTCGCGCTCGTCGTGCAGGACGAGGGCGCGACGCAGAACGGCGAGGACGTCGACTACGGCGACCAGGTCCGCGACGAGCTCGTCGCGGACGGCTCGCTCGACTGGACCGTGACGAGCCAGGAGGAGGCCGAGGACGGCATCCGGTCGGGGGAGTACGACTTCATCGTGACGTTCGGCCCCGACTTCTCCCGCGCGCTCACCTCCGTGGCGGGCGACGACCCCGAGCGGGCGGTCGTCGAGCTCACCACGAACGACTCCAACAGCTATCTCGCGGGGACGATCGCGGACCAGGTCACCGAGAAGGTGCGCGCGAGCCTCACGCAGGAGGTCGGAGAGGAGGCCGCGCGCACCCTGCTCGACGGACTCGCCACCGTGCGCGCCGGACTCGTCGACGCCGCGGACGGGGCGGCGACGCTCGCGGACGGCACGGCATCGGCCAGGGACGGTGCCGACGCCCTGGCCGAGGGGTCGGCGTCCGCGGCGGACGGGGCGTCGGATCTCGCGGAGGGCCTGACGACCCTGCGCGACGCCACGGCCGGCCTCCCCTCTCAGACGGCCCGGCTGAACGACGGGGCGCAGCAGGTTGCCGACGGCAACGCGCAGCTCTCCGGCACGGTCCAGCCGGTCGCCCAGCAGATCGCCGACGCCGTCGCGAACCTGCCGACGGAGGACGAGGTCCGCGCCCGCCTCGAGGGCACGGGGCTCGACGAGACCCAGATCCAGGCGGTGCTCGACATCGTCTCGCCCGTGCGCACCGATCTCGAGAGCGCGAACGACCAGGTGCAGACGGCTGCCGGCAGCATCCAGCAGCTCGCGGACGGCAGCGCGCAGGTCGCGGCGGGCACGCAGCAGCTCGCCGACGGGATGCCGGCGCTCGCCGACGGCGTGTCCGGCGCGCAGTCGGGTGCGACCGAGCTCTCGGACGGCGTCCAGCAGCTCGCCGAGGGGAGCGCGACCCTCGACGACGGACTGGGCGACATCGACGACGGCGCGGTGCAGCTGCGCGACGGGCTCCAGGACGCGGTGGGCCGGATCCCCGACCAGTCCGAGGACGAGAGGGAGACCGCGGCCCGGATGATCGCGGACCCCGTGCAGGTCTCGTCCGACGCCATCACCGAGGCGTCCTCGTACGGAGCCGGCATGGCCCCGTTCTTCATCAGCCTCGCGGCGTGGATCGGCATCTACGCCCTGTTCCTCATCGTCAAGCCGTACTCGAAGCGCGCCGTGACGGCGCTGCGGCGCCCGTTGCCGATCACGCTCGCCGCATGGGCGGCCCCCGCCGCGCTCGGAGTCCTCCAGATGGTCGTCGTGTTCGGCGTCGTCGCCCTCGGCCTGGGATACTCGGTCGCGCATCCGTGGGGCATGCTCGGCTTCATGGCGCTGACGTCCGCGACGTTCGCGGCCGTCATCCTGACGCTCAACGTGATGCTGGGGAGCGTCGGGCAGTTCCTCGGCCTCGTGCTCATGGTCCTGCAGCTCGTGACGGCCGGCGGGACGTTCCCGTATCAGACGCTGCCGACGCCGCTGCGGGCGCTGCACGAGGCCCTCCCCATGAGCCATGCCGTCGAAGGCATCCGGCAGGTGATGTACGGCGGCGATCTGGCGCGGGCGTGGGCGGACGCGGGCTTCCTCGGGCTCTGGCTCGCGGCGGCTCTGCTCGTGGCGTACCTCGTCACCTTCCGGATGACGCGCAGCCGCACGCTGCGCGATCTGAGGCCCTCGCTCATCGGCTGAGAAGCAGCGGCCCCGTAGGATGGATGCCCGTGGCTCTCACTATCGGTATCGTCGGCCTGCCCAACGTCGGCAAGTCCACCCTCTTCAACGCCCTGACCAAGAACACGGTCCTCGCCGCGAACTACCCGTTCGCGACGATCGAGCCGAACGTCGGCGTCGTGGAGCTGCCGGACCGTCGCCTCGACCGCCTCGCTGAGATCTTCGGATCGCAGCGCATCCTGCCCGCTCCGGTCTCGTTCGTCGACATCGCGGGCATCGTCCGCGGAGCGAGCGAGGGGGAGGGGCTCGGCAACCAGTTCCTCGCGAACATCCGCGAGGCCGACGCGATCGCGCAGGTCGTGCGCGGCTTCGCCGACGCCGACGTCGTGCACGTCGACGGCAAGGTCGATCCGGCCGGCGACATGGAGACGATCAACACCGAGCTCATCCTCGCCGACCTCCAGACGCTCGAGAAGGCACTGCCGCGCCTCGAGAAGGAGGTCAAGGGCAAGAAGACCGACTCCTCGGTCCTCACGGCCGCGCAGGAGGCCAAGGCCGTCCTGGACTCCGGGAAGACGCTGTTCCAGGCGCACTTCGACGTCGCGCCCATCCGCGAGCTGGGGCTGCTCACTGCCAAGCCCACGCTCTACGTGTTCAACGTCGACGAGGGCGTGCTCACCGACGCGGACCGGATGGCGGAGCTCGCCGGTCTCGTGGCCCCCGCGAAGGCGGTCTTCCTCGACGCGAAGGTCGAGTCGGAGCTGGTCGACCTCGAACCGGACGAGGCTCTCGAGCTGCTCCAGTCGCTCGGCCAGGAGGAGTCGGGCCTCGACCAGCTCGCGCGTGTGGGATTCGAGACGCTGGGACTCCAGACGTACCTCACGGCAGGCCCCAAGGAGTCCCGCGCGTGGACGATCCGCAAGGGATCGACCGCGCCGCAGGCGGCCGGCGTCATCCACACCGACTTCGAGCGCGGCTTCATCAAGGCGGAGGTCGTCTCGTTCGCCGACCTCGACGAGGCCGGGTCCATGAACGACGCCAAGGCCAAGGGCCGCGTCCGCATCGAGGGCAAGGACTACGTCATGCAGGACGGCGACGTCGTGGAGTTCCGGTTCAACGTGTGAGCTGTCGGCCGCTGGTCGGAGATAAGCGGAGGTCCGCTTCCGGAGGCGGAGCGCCGGGCCTCGGACCCTCGGCACGGGAATGTCGGGGCGGGGAAGTCGACCCTGATCGCTGAGATGGCGCGCGCATGTCGCGGGCCACCTTCACCCTGATGTGGATCACTGCACCCGCAGCGGCATTCGTGGAACCGTGGCTCGACGCGTTGGGACCACGGCGAATCCGGTGTTCCTTGCCCATCGTCCTCACCGCAACACTCCTCGCAACTCGAGCGCGAGCAGGAAGCACGCTGGGCCGTCGCTGCTGAGTGCGCTCGGATCGCTCGAGCGCCGACCCCGTCTCGGCGATGATGGTGTCATGAGAGTCGGCGAGCTCGCGGCACGGACCGGAGCGAGCGTGCGGTCGCTCCGGTACTACGAGAAGCAGGGGCTGATCGAGCCCCAGCGCACCTCGGCGGGCCATCGTGTGTACACCGCGGACCACGAAGCGCTCGTCCTTCAGGTCCAGGAGCTCTTCGGAGCGGGCTTCTGCAGCTCCGTCATCCAGGAGCTGCTCCCGGCGCTGAGGGATCCCGAGGAGGCGGCGACGTTCCTGCGCGATGCGCTCGCGGCGGCGGAGGCACGGCTCGAGAGCGAGAAGCACTCGATCGAGACGGAGCTGGCGGGCCTGAACCGACTGCGAACTCGGCTCGGACTTGCACCTGACACGGGTGTCATCCTGCACGATGGTTCACATGACTCACTCGAACCCGCCCCAGCAAATGCGTTTGATCATCGAGACCGACGACTTCGATGAGGCCCTGCGGTTCTATCGCGACGTGCTCGGCATGCCCGAGCAACCCGCGTTCGCGACGGAGGGCGACGACCGTGTCGCGATCCTGAACGCAGGCATGGCCACCATCGAGCTCGCCACCGCGACGCACGTGCGCAACATCGACGCGCTCGAGAACGCTCCGACGGCGGAAGGGCCGACCCTGCGCATCGCACTGGAGGTCGACGACACGGAAGCCGCCGTCGCATCCGCCGGCGAATACGGCGCGGAGACGTTGGCGCCGGCCACGCGCACTCCGTTCCGGACCGTCAACGCCCGCGTGCAAGGCCCCGCCGGATGGCAGATCACCTTCTTCCAGGAGCTCGAGACACTGGAGGAACGCGCGACACGGGACGGCTTCACGACCGATGACGATCGTCCGCGGTAGCGCACGAGGGGAGCCCGGATGAACAGTGAAGGAAGCGTCCTCCTGCGGCCGTTGCGATCGAGCGACGCCGGCGACGTGCTGGCCGCGTTCTCGTCTCACGCCGACATGGCCCGTCAGGGCAGCGTCTTGGCGCTCAGCGACGCGGAACGATACGTCGCGAACCTCCTCGCCACGGGCTCGTCGCACCGCCCGTGGGCGATAGCGGACGACGGACGCCTCGTGGGTCTCGTGTGCGTGAGCGTGGACGAGAAGAACCGCAACGGCTGGTTCTGGTACTGGATGCACGCAGACGCGCGTGGTCGCGGATGGATGACGCGTGCTGCGGCGACTGTCGCGGACTGGGCGCTCACCGATGGGGGACTCGAACGCCTCGAGCTCGGGCACCGTGTGAACAACCCCGCCTCGGGTGCCGTGGCTCGGGCAGCGGGGTTCGTGCACGAGGGGACGGAGAGGGCCAAGTTCCTCATCGACGGCGAACGCGTCGACGTCGACACCTACGGCAGGCTGCGCTCTGACCCGGCTCCCGGCTTCGTCCCGATCGGGTTCCGCTCAGTCGTGAAAACGCGCCCCCTTCACGATGCGATCCACGACGTTCCGCGGTCCGCGCAGGGCGATGCCGACGAGGTCGAGATCGGCGGATCCGACCGCCAGCACGGCGGCGCGGTTGGCCTCGTCATGCCCGGTGGCGAAGAGGTCGCGGGTGTAGATCGCACGTGACACGTCGTCGCGGTCGGCGGCCTTGGCACGTGCCCTCCGCAGCCCCCCGGCGTCACTGGACATGACCATCACCGGCTCACGCAGCATGGGCAGATACTCCGTACCGTCCGCGTCCCGATAGGGCTCGCCGACGAGGCCGGGGCCGCTGGTCGCGATGCCGGACATCACGAACGCGGTCACGTTGAGCTCCTGCCATGCCGCGAGGCTCTCGTCGAGGACGACGACGACTTTCGTGTCGAACCGGGGTCGGGCTGCGTGCTCATCGGGCGTCTGAGGAACGGTCATCTCCCGAGTCTCGGCGGCGACCCCGACGGAGGTCTTGTACGTTTCTTGCATGGTCGTTCGCGTGCGCGCCTGGCACCCCGCTGTGCCGTCTTTGCGTGAGGTCTATCACGCAGGATTCGACCACGCCTACCCTCTGCACACGCACGACGACTGGGCCGTCATGCTCGTCGACGACGGAGAGGTGGTGTACGGCCTCGACGGCGGCGAGCATCGCGCGACGCCCGCCGCTGTGACCCTTCTGCCGCCCGCTGTGCCGCACGACGGCCGTTCTGCGATCGAGGGGAGGGGATATCGCAAACGTGTGCTCTACCTCGAGAGAGACTGGCTGTCAGGCAGCGCGCAGTCGCTCGCCGTGCGGCGGCCGACGCTTCACGAGGACTCGTCCCTCGTGGCGGCTCGCCGCGTGCACGCCGCGCTGCAGAAGCCTGGCGACGCGATGGCGGCCGAGCACTGGCTGCTCGTCCTCCGCGATCATGTGCTCGCGCACCTCGGCAGTCCGACGCCGGCCTTGCGAGACGCTCCGCTGGCCCGACGGCTCCGCGCGCTGATCGACGATCGTCTGGTCGAGCCGCTGACGATCGCGGCCGCCGCCGATGAGCTCCGGGTGCACCCGAGCCATCTGGTCCGCGTCTTCTCGCAGGCGTACGGCATCGCCCCGCACCGGTATCTCGTCGCGCGGCGAGTCGACCTCGCCCGCCGTCTGCTCGTCGGAGGGCATCGGCCCGCCGCCGCAGCGGCGATGGCGGGATTCCATGACCAGGCCCATCTCACGCGGCACTTCCGGCGCATCCTCGGTGTGACGCCCTCGGCGTTCACCTCCGGCTGAGGCTCCGCGCCGCCGGATCCGATCGCGGTGGCGAACTCCTCACCACCGCTCGAACAGCGACGCGAGCAGGGGTCCTGCGGTCTCCGCGCCCGAGACGCCGTCCTCGACGAACACCGCGACCGCGAGGTCGCCGTGGGTTCCGACCATCCAGCTGTGCGTCGCGTAGTCGCCGTTGTCGTCGGGCTCGCCGTACTCGGCCGTCCCGGTCTTGGCCCCGACGGGTACGCCGGGGATGGCGCCGAGGAACGTGGCGGATCCCTCGGTGACGACGCTGCGCATGAGGGACTGGAGCGCCGCGGCCTCGTCCTCGGTGAGCGGCTGAGCGGGATCGGCCTCGCCGACCCGGTCGGCGAGGAGGTGCGGCACGACGGTCTGGCCCGCCTGGATGGACGCGGCCACGGTCGCCATCGCCAGCGGAGTGGCGAGGACGCGACCCTGGCCGATGAGGTCCGCGGCCTTCTCCGTCTCGCCCTCCGGCTCCGGAACCTGTCCGAGCGAGGCGGGATAGCCGAGGTCGACCTCGGCGCCCAGGCCGAGCGACTCCGCCGCCGTCTCCAGCGCCCCCTCGTCGATCCGATCGCGCAGTCCGATCAGCGCCGTGTTGCAGGAGTGCGCGATCGCGGTCTCGAACGTGATGTCGCCGACGGCGGAGTCCGGGTAGTCGTCGTCGTTCTGGAAGGTGAAGCCGTCCACCTCGAGCGACGGCGGACAGCTCACGATGTCGTCGAGGGCGACGCCGGCGCGCAGCAGCGCGAGCGCGGTCACCAGCTTGAAGGTCGACCCCGGCGCATACGCCCCGGTGGTCGCGACGTTGTGGCCCGCGTTGCCCTCGCCGTTCGCCGCGGCGAGGACCTCGCCCGTCGAGGGCCGGACGGCGACGATCGCGCTGCCCGGGGCCTCCTCGCCGCCGAGGCCGGCGAGGATCTCCTCCGCGCTGCTCTGGATGCCCTGGTCGAGAGTGAGCACGAGGGGCTGCCCCTCGACGCCGTCCCACTCGGCGAGGGTCCGCCGCGCGTCGGCGGCGTCGACCGCCTCGATCGCGATGCCCGGCGTCCCGCGGAGCGTGCTGTCGTACGTCGCGAGGAGCCCGGCGAGCCCGACCTGGTCGCCCGGGCGCACAGCGCCGTCGGACGCCTCCACGGCCTCGGAGGTCGCCTCGCCGACGTAGCCGAGCAGTTCGCGGGCGAAGTCGCGCGTGGGCGCGAGCGGCAGCTCGTCCTCGACGACGAGCGCACCGGGGATGCCCGCGAAGTCGGCGCTCACGTGCTGCTCCTCCTCGCCCTCGCGGATCACGATCGCCTCGACGAACGCCTGCGGGCCGGCGTTCTCCGCCGTCGTGCGGAACGCCTCAGGGTCGAGTCCGACGGCTGTCGCGATGCGCTCGGCGGACGCGCCGACCTCGTCAGGATCGATGACGGCCTTGTCCAGGCCGTATCGCCCGACCGAGCGCTCGGTCACGATGGGCTCCCCGTCCGTCCCGACGACGTCCGCGCGAGGGCCGAACTCCCTCTGCACCTCGATCCGGTCATCCGCCGTCAGCTCGGGGACGAACGTCGACGGCCCCCACTCCACCTCCCACCGCTCCTCGCCCTCGACGAGGTGCGCGGTCGTGTCGTACGTCCACTCGTCGCCCTCCACCGTCCAGGTCCAGTGCAGGACGACGGTTCCCGTGTCGCCGTCCCGCTCGACGTCGTCCGCGGCGACCTCGACGTCATAGCCGGTCAACGGCGCGATCTGCTCCTCGAACGCGGCAGCGGCCGTGGGCTCTGTGAGGGCGGCGCCGTCGAGCGTGTGCTGCGACAGTGCTGCGGTCAGGTCGTCAGCGGTCTCGCGGGCGGCGTCGTCGTCGGCGTTCGTGCATGCGGCCAGCGGGAGAAGGAGGAGCACCAGGCTGACGGCGCCGGCACGGCGCGGTGAGGAGACGGGCATGTGAGCGGATGTCCTTCCGGGGGCCGTGGGTGCTCCGCTTATCCTGCCAGGACGACGTCGCGTCGGGTGGATTCGGGACGTCGACGGCCGGGTGATCTCGCGGAACGCAGACGGAGCCTCCGGTTCACCGTCCGAACCGCGGAGAGGGGGAGGACGCGGGGGCGAGAGCGCTCAGGCGATGAGGCAGAGCGCGAGGGCGACGACCGGGACCGCGACCGCGAACGCGTAGATCGCCGCCTCGACGATCTTGGGCGGATGCACCTTGAGGTCGTGCAGGCCGTGCACGATGCGGTGGCAGCAGTGCCAGAGCACGACCGCCAGCCCCGCGCACACGACCAGGACGACGAACGGATGCGTGAGGAGCCCGCCGACCTTCGCGAGCACGCCGTCGCTGCCTCCGAACGCGCCGAGCGGCATGAGGATGCCCAGCACGAGCAGCAGGACCGGCATCGCGAACACCGACACCATGCCGCCCGCGCCGAACAGCGCCCAGCGCACCGGCTCCGCCGTGCGCCCCTTCCACTGGCGCATCATGCCACCGCCAGCCAGAGCACGGCCGCCGCCGTCACGACCGCCAGCACGACGTACTCGGCCAGGACCACCCAGCGATCGGCGATGTAGCGGCGTCCCCGGCGGATCCGGACGAACTTCGGCATGGCCTGGAACCACGTCGCCGTCTGCACGAGGCTCATCGCCAAGGCCACGACGGTGAGGACCAGCCCGAGCGGATGTGCGTGCAGCCCCGACCACCACGCGAACGCCTCGCGACCGTGCTGCAGCGCGATGAGGCCGACGAGGAGGTCGACGACCGCGAGCGCGACGACGACGCTCGAGATCTCGCGCAGGGCGTACACGCGGTACTCGCCGGTTCGGAGGAACCACGTGCGCGGCACGGGCTTGCGATACGGACGTCGTGCGCTGGACGGCGTCCGGGCGCCGGGCGCCTGCGCGGCGCTCACCGGACGCCTCCGCGCCGCGGCAGCACGAACTCCGCCGCCCACGAGGCCGCTGCGGCGATCTTGGCCTGCTGGATCGCGGCCGCGGGGTCAACGCCCTTGGGGCACGCCGTGGAGCAGGCTCCGACGAAGGTGCACGACCAGAGGCCCTCCTCCCGGTCGAGCACCGGAAGCCGCTGCGCGGCGCCGTGGTCGCGAGAGTCCTTGTTGTAGCGCACGGCGGCGGTCACGGCCGCGGGACCCAGGAACGCGGAGGCGAGCGACACCTGCGGGCAGGCGGCGTAGCAGAGCATGCAGTTGATGCACATCGCATAGTCGTGGTACGCGAGCATCTGCTTCGGGGTCTGTCGGTTGGCCGGCTCCTCGAGCGGCTTCTCGGGGTCCTCCACGAGCCAGGGCCGCACCTCCGTGAGCGCCGACATGAAGGGCTCGAGGTCGACGACGAGGTCGCGCTCGACGGCCATGTTCTCGAGAGGCTCCACGCGGAGCGGTCCGGGCGCGTAGTCGCGCACGAACTGCTCGCAGCCGAGCCGGGGCACGCCGTTGAGCATGAACCCGCAGGAGCCGCAGATCGCCATCCGGCACGACCAGCGGAACGCGAGCGAGGGGTCCGCGTTGTCCTTGATCCACTGCAGGGCGTCGAGCACGGAGGTGTCCGCACCCCAGGGCACCTCGTACTCGACCAGGTGCGGCTCCTCGTCGGTGTCGGGGCGGTAGCGCTGCACCTGGACGCGGATGGTGCCGAGCACGGTGCTCGCGTCCTGCCGGCTCGGCGACGCCCCGTGGCCGCCGCAGGCGCATCCGCCCTCGCCGCCGCATCCGCTCTCGCCAGCGCCGTCGCAGCTGCCGGAGCCGCAGCCGCCGTGTCCGTCGCAGCCCGGCTTCTCGTCGCGGGCCTCCGGTGAGCCGGGGGTGTGCTGGATGCTCATCGCACCGCTCCTTTCGCGCTTGCGGGGGCCTTCTCCGCGGCTCCGGCGTCGCCGTAGGCGCGCCGTCCGGGAGGCGAGGTGGTGATCGTCACGGGCGTGTAGTCGATGCTCGGCGGGCCGCCCGGCGTGAAGCGGGCGACGCTGTGGGCGAGGAAGGCCTCGTCGTCGCGCTCGCCGAAGCCGTCCAGGCGCTGGTGCGATCCCCGGGACTCCTCGCGGCGCAGCGCGGAGTGCACCATCGTCTCGGCCACGTCGAGCATCGCGCCGAGCTCGATCGCCGAGGCCCAGTCCGTGTTGTAGACCGGGCAGGTGTCCACGACGCGCACGTCGGCGTAGCGCTCCTTGAGCCGGGCGATCGTCGCCGCGGTCTCCGCCATGCCCTGGGCGGTGCGGAAGATGCCCACGCCGTCCTCCATCGTCCGGCCGAGCTCGGCCCGGATCTCGGCCTGGCTCTCGCTGCCGCGGCCCATGAGATCGAGGTGGCGCGATGCCGCGTCGGCCGCCTCGCGGCGCACGGCCGGCTGGATGGCGACGGGATGCCGCCGCGCGAAGGCCGCAGCGCGCTCGCCGGCGACCCGGCCGAGCACGACGAGCTCGGCGAGCGAGTTGGAGCCGAGCCGATTGGCGCCGTGCAGGCCGGAGGAGGCGCACTCGCCGACCGCGTACAGCCCGCCGATGGAGGACTCGACGAGGTCGCTCGTCTCGATGCCGCCCATCGTGTAGTGCGCGGTCGGCCGGACCGGGATCGGCTCCGCGGCGGGGTCGATGCCGAGGTACTGCTCGGCGAGCTCGCAGATGAGCGGCAGGCGCTCGTGCATATAGGCCCGGCCCAGGTGGCGCAGGTCGAGGTGCACCGCGTCGCCGCGCGGGGTCGGGATCGTGCGCCCCGCCTGCTGCTCGTGCCAGAAGGCCTGGGAGAGACGGTCGCGTGGGCCGAGCTCCATGTACTTGTTCTTCGGCTGCCCGATCGGCGTCTCCGGGCCGAGGCCGTAGTCCTGCAGGTAACGGCGCCCGTCGGCGTTCAGCAGCACGCCGCCCTCGCCGCGGCAGCCCTCGGTGATGAGGATGCCGGATCCCGGCAGCCCCGTCGGATGGTACTGCACGAACTCCATGTCGCGAAGCCCGGCCCCGGCGCGATAGGCCATCGCCATGCCGTCGCCCGTGACGATCGCGCCGTTGGTGTTCTGCGCGTAGACGCGGCCGGCACCGCCGGTGGCGACGATGACGGCGGCCGCCTCGACGAGCACGGGGTAGCCGTTGCGCTGGTCGTAGGCGAGGACGCCCGCGACCTGGCCGTCGCGCACGAGGAGCTCGAGCGCGAGGCACTCGTCGAGACGGGTCACGCCGGTGTGCTGCAGCGAGGTCTGGAAGAGGGTGTGCAGCATGTGGAAGCCGGTCTTGTCGGCGGCGAACCAGGTGCGCGGCCGGCTCATCCCGCCGAAGCGGCGCACGTTCACGCGGCCGTCGTCGGTGCGGCTCCAGGGGCAGCCCCATCGTTCGAGCTGCTGCATCTCCTCGGCGGCGTGCTCGACGAAGTACTGCACGACGTCCTGGTCGCAGAGCCAGTCGCCGCCGGAGACGGTGTCGCCGAAGTGGAGGTCGAGCGAGTCGTCGTCGCCGATGACCCCCGCGGCGCCGCCCTCGGCGGCGACCGTGTGCGAGCGCATCGGGTAGACCTTCGACAGGAGGCTCACCCGCAGGTCGGGGTCCGAGCTCGCGGCGGCGATCGCGGCGCGCAGACCGGCGCCGCCGCCGCCGACGATCGCCACATCCGTTCGGATCGTGTGCATCAGCGCACCGTGCCCGCAGGGGCGGGCGCCACGGTCATCGCGAGCACGTCGAGCGCGTCGTCGAGCTGCTCCTGGGTGAGGGCGCCGCTGTCGAGGTGGCCGAGGGCCCGCACCGCATCGCGGATGGTGAGGTCGTGCGCGACGGCGTGCTTCACGACGGCGGCCGCGGCCTCGTAGCCGATCAGCCGGTTGAGCGGCGTGACGACCGAGGGCGACGACTCCGCGAGCTGGCGGCAGCGGTCGCGATGGGCGACGATGCCGGTCACGCACTTGTCGGCCAGGTGGCGCGAGGCGTTGGACAGAAGCGCGATGGACTCGAGGAGGTTGCGCGCCATCACCGGGAGCATCACGTTGAGCTCGAAGGCCCCGGAGGCGCCCGCGAAGGCGACGGTCGTGTCGTTGCCGATGATCTGCGCCGCGACCATCAGCGTCGCCTCGGGGATGACGGGGTTGACCTTGCCGGGCATGATCGAGGAGCCGGGCTGGAGATCCGGCAGGGCGATCTCGCCGAGTCCGGTGCGAGGGCCCGAGCCCATCCACCGCAGGTCGTTGCAGATCTTGACGAGCGAGACGGCGACCGTGCGCAGCGCCGCAGAGGTCTCCACGAGCGCGTCCTGCGCGCCCTGCGCCTCGAAGTGGTTGCGGGCTTCGACGAGGGGCAGCCCGGTGTGCTCCGCGATGAGGGCGATGACGCGCTGTGGGAAGCCGGCGGGGGTGTTGACGCCCGTCCCGACCGCCGTCCCCCCGAGGGGGAGCTCGACGAGCCGGGGCAGCGCGGCCTGCACGCGTTCGACGCCGAGCCGGATCTGGGCCGCGTATCCGCCGAACTCCTGCCCGAGCGTCACGGGCGTCGCGTCCATGAGGTGCGTCCGGCCGGACTTCACGACGTCGGCGAACTCCTCGGCCTTGGCCTCGAGCGCGGTGGCGAGATGATCGAGTGCGGGAACCAGCTCCTCCACGACCGCGCGTGTGGCGGCGATGTGGATGGAGGCGGGGAAGACGTCGTTCGACGACTGCGAGGCGTTGACGTGGTCGTTCGGGTGCACGGGCGCGCCCGCCCGCTTCGAGGCGAGCGTGGCGAGGACCTCGTTGGCGTTCATGTTCGAGGAGGTCCCCGAGCCCGTCTGGAAGGCGTCGACGGGGAAGTGGTCGTCCCAGCGTCCCTCGATCACCTCGTCGGCGGCGGAGACAACGGCCTCGGCGAGGGCGGGATCGACGATGCCGAGCTCCCGGTTCGCGATGGCGGCCGCGCGCTTGACCTCCGCGAGCGCCGCGATGTGATGGCGTGAGAGCCCGGAGCCGGAGATGGCGAAGTTCTCCACAGCGCGCTGGGTCTGCGCCCGGTAGAGCGCGTCCTCCGGGACCAGCACGTCCCCCATGGTGTCGTGCTCGACGCGGTAGCCGGCGGGAGCGCCGTCCGTGGCGGGTGCGATGGTCATGATGTCCGTCCTTTCCGAGGGGCGATGCTCCGCATCACCAGAGACCGAGGATGCGCGTCCACACGCCGCCGATTCCCATCCAGATGGCGATGTTGACGAGCGAGATGAGGAAGCCGGTGCGCCACCACGCTCCGACGGGCACGTAGCCGGCGCCGAAGAGCACGGGGGCCGGTCCCGAGGAGTAGTGCGTCACGGACGCGAACAGGCTCGAGATGAAGCCGAGCACGAGGGCGGCGAGCACGGGCGGGGCGCCGGCGAGGATGGCGGTCGCCAGGAACGCGGCGTACATCGCGGAGATGTGGGCGGTGTTCGAGGCGAAGAGGTAGTGGCTGAAGAAGTAGACGAGCGAGAGCAGGATGAACGCCGTGGTCCAGCCCATCCCGCCGACGATGACCGACATCTGGCCGCTCAGCCACGGGATGAGTCCGAGGGCGTTGAGCTGGGTCGCCATCATCACGAGCACGGCGAACCACACCAGGGTGTCCCAGGCCTGGGTCTCGGCCTTGATGTCGTCCCACGTGAGCACGCCGGTGACGAGCAGCACCACGAGCCCGATGAGCGCGGTCGTGGTCGCGGTGATGCCGAGGAACGCGTCGCCGAGGGTCCAGAGCGCCAGGAGGCCGACGATGGTGCCGGTCATCACGATCTCGCCCGGCGAGAGCCGGCCGAGGCTCCCGAGGTCGCGTCGGGCGGAGGCGGCCGCCTCCGGCGTGCGCGTGAGCTCGGGCGGGTAGACGAGGCGGACGGCCAGCGGCACGACGATGAGGGAGACGAGGCCGGGCACCAGCGCGGCGAGCGCCCAGAGCCCCCAGGTGAGCTCGACGCCCTGGTCGCCGGCGAGCTGCGCGGCGAGGGGGTTCCCCGCCATCGCGGTGAGGAACATCGCCGAGGTCACCGCGTTCACGTGGAAGGCGCTCGTGGTGAGGAACGCCCCGACCCGTCGCGAGCTGGGCCCGGGCTCGCTGCCGTAGGCGGACGAGATCGAGCGGACGATGGGCTGGATGATGCCGCCGGCCCGGGCGGTGTTCGAGGGGGTGGCCGGGGCGAGCACGAGATCGGTGGCGGCGAGGCCGTACGCGACGCCCAGCGGGCTGCGTCCGAGCTTGGCGACGAAGAAGAGCGCGAGGCGGCTTCCGAGGCCGGTCTTGATGACGCCGCGCGAGATGAAGAAGGCGACGACGATGAGCCAGATGGTCGTGTTGGAGAAGCCCGACAGCGCCTCCTCCGGCTCGAGCACGCCCGTCGCGAGCGTGGCGACGAGGCCGAGGATGGTGACGGCGCCCATGGGGAGCGGCTTGGCGATGACACCGACGATGGTGGCGGCGAAGATCGCGAAGAGATGCCACGCGTCGGGCGACACGCCGGCAGGCGCGGGCACGAGCCAGATGGCGGCACCGACGACGAGCGGGATCGCGAGCCGCAGGGGCTTGACGGGACGGAGGGGCGTATGCGGAGATCGGGTGCCGACGTCGGCGCGGAGGGCAGGTGACTGCGCTGAGGGCAATGCCGTCTCATTCCTTCGGAGGGGCGGGGCTTCTCCGATGGAACACCGCCCGGCACGCAGGATGCAGGGCCGAAGGTCCTTCGACGAGATCGGTCATCCGATCAGATACACGAGGCCCCATCCGGCGCGCTGCTGACGGATGAGGAACGCCCGCGCAGCGGCGAGGTGGTGCATGACGTACGCCTTGTCCCCGGAGAAGGGCTGCCCGGCGATGACGTCCCACGCGTCGTCGACGTCGTCCTCGTCGATCAGGACGAGGTCGCGGGCGATGTCGTCGACCTCGTCCGGGTCGAGGACGCGCGTCCACGGGATCCATCCGGTCGGCGTGTGAGTGACGCGCCCCTCGAAGAGCCGATAGGCGGGCCGTGGCCGACGCGTGCGATCCGGCCAGGTGAGGCTCTGGAGCTCGTGCCAGCACGTGTCGAGGTAGAGCATCTCGGGACGTTCGTCGTCGGAGAGGAACCAGGCGTCGGCGAGAGGGTCGGCGGCGAGGAACGCGAGGGGCTCCTCGTAGGCGCGTTCGACGAACTCCGGTGCGAGCGGATAGGCGTAGTAGCGGATTCCCATACGGACGATGCTCGTGCCGGAACGGCGCC
Organism: Microbacterium sp. AB; assembly: GCF_032878875.1. Classification (NCBI taxonomy): domain Bacteria; kingdom Bacillati; phylum Actinomycetota; class Actinomycetes; order Micrococcales; family Microbacteriaceae; genus Microbacterium; species Microbacterium betulae. The sequence goes on from NZ_CP118157.1 coordinate 1,495,656, forward strand.
GATCGCCGGCGAGTTCGGAACTGTGGAGAGATCTCTCCACAGGCCGCCGGGTAATCTGTGGCCATGCCCGCGCTCGTCCGACCCGACGCCCGGCCTCGCGCCTGCTCCGGGATCGCGCACGCGTGAGGGCGATCCGGCGGGCGGCGTTGGGCGGCGTCGCCGTGGCGGCGGCCCTCGTCGCGTGGGGCGAGGGCGTCAACCGTCTCGCCGCGCGCCGCGACCTCGGCGACGAGGCCGCGGCGGGGCGCACGGTCGTCGTCGTCCTCGGCTTCCGGAACCCCGGCCGGGTCATCAACGGCGTGAACCGCTGGCGCGTCCGCGCGGGGATCGCGACGGCGCGTCGGCTGGACGCCGAGGCGATCGTCTTCTCAGGAGGCAGTCCCGCCGGCCGGTGCGAGGCCGATCTCATGGCCGACCATGCGCACGTGCTCGGCTACCGGGGCGCGGTCGTCCGCGAGCGCGCGTCGCGGACGACGCAGGAGAACATCGCGTTCTCGCTTCCTCACCTCGAGGGCGCCACGCGGATCGTGCTCGTCTCGAATCCTCCTCACGCGCAGCGAGCGCGCCGAGACCTGCGGGACCGGCGGCCGGATCTCGCCGCGCGTCTCGCGCCCGCCGTCGACGCGCGGCCGGGCGCCTGGATCGTGCTGCTCCCTCTTGCGGCCCTGTACGAGCTCGCCGTCCGGCTCTGGCTGCGCGCATCGCGACCGCGCGGCTGAGAAGCGGGAGAGAACCCTCCCGACGGGTCGATCACGGGCGTAGCATGGTCCGCATGTCGACCTCCGCCGAGAGTTCCGCACGCCCGCAGGCGAGGCCCCTGACGCCGCCGCCGGGGCTGCTCCCGATCGGAACGACCGACGCCCCCACGTGCGCAGACGGCGTATGCGTCTGGCAGGAGGAGCCGGCGTCCCCGGACGAGACGGCGTCCTGACCCGGCCTAGTGACCGTGCCCGACGGGCGCGTCCTCCTGGTCCGCGGGCTTCCGGATGAAGAACGACAGGGCGACGGCCGCCACCGAGATGATCGCGGCGACGAGGAAGGCCATGCGCGCCCCCGGCGCTCCCGCGGTGGCGGCGCTGAGGCCGGCGCTCTCCCCGTCGCGCAGGATGGACGAGTAGAGCGCGATGAGGATCGCGACGCCCGCGGCGCCCGCCACCTGCTGCAGCGTGTTGAGCACGGCGGAGCCGTGCGAGTACAGGTGACGTTCGAGCGAGCCGAGCGAGGCGGAGAAGAGCGGCGTGAACGACATCGCCATGCCCACGGACATGACCGTCTGCACGGTCATGAGGACCCACCACGGCGTGTGCTCGGTCACGGTCGCGTAGAAGAACAGGGCGGCCGCCACGATGATCGTCCCGGGCACGAGCAGCGTCCTCGGTCCCTTCGCGTCGTAGACGCGCCCCATGACGGGACCGAGGACGCCCATGAGGACGGACCCCGGGAGGAGGAGGAGCCCCGACTGCAGCGGGTCGAGCAGCACGACGTTCTGCAGGTACTGCGGCAGCAGCGTCAGCGTGCCGAACATCGACAGCGCCACGATCGACATGATGACGACAGCGACCGTGAAGTTCCCCGACCGGAAGACGCGCAGGTCGAGCAGAGCGTCGTCCTTCCGCTGCAGGAGGAGCTGGCGCCAGACGAAGAGCACGAGGACCACGAGGCCGACGCCGAGCGCGATCGACCCCGTCACGGCGGGATCGACGCCCGGGTCGTCCGTCGTCTCGGTTCCGTGGCCGCCGCCGAACTGGCTCAGTCCGTAGACGATCCCGCCGAACGCGAGAGCGGAGAGGATGATCGACGGCACGTCGATGGGCGCCTTCGTCGTCACGCCGAGGTTCGTCATCCACTTCGCGCCGATCACGAGCGCGATGAGGGCGATGGGGAGGACGATGCCGAAGATCCACCGCCATCCGAGCGTGTCCAGGATGGCGCCCGACAGCGTGGGGCCGATCGCGGGTGCGAGGGAGATGACGAGGCCGACGCGGCCCATCATGCGGCCGCGCGAGTGCGGCGGGACCACGTTCATCATGGTCGTCATGAGCAGCGGCATCATGACGCCCGTGCCGGCCGCCTGGATGACGCGGCCCGCCAGGAGGGTCACGAATCCGGGGGCGAGGAGGCACACGAGCGTGCCGAGCGAGAACGCCGTCATCGCCGCGAGGAAGATCTGGCGCGTCGTGAAGCGCTGGAGGAGGAACCCGGTGGTCGGGATGACGACGGCCATCGTGAGCATGAAGGCGCTCGTGAGCCACTGGCCGAGCTCGGGGGCGAGCCCGAGGTCGGCGTTGAGGTGCGGGATCGCGATCCCCATCGTCGTCTCGTTCAGGATGGCGACGAAGGCGGCGACGAGCAGGAGCCAGATGACCCGCATGCCCTTCGGATCGATCTCCTGCTGCTGATGCGCGCCGACGGCGCCGGTGTCGGTGGACGTCATGAGGCTCCTGGAGAGAGGGGAGAGGGCGTCGCTCCGTGAGTGACGGCGGGAGGAGAGTGCTCAGGGCAGACGTTCCAGCCTAACCGCCGCGCCCCCGGAGGCATTCCCGATCGGGGATGCGCGAATACGTATGCTCTTTGACATGAGTATGGGTCAGGGGATGGGCGGTCGTCGTCGTCCGGTCGACGAGACGGCGCAGCGGCGGATCAACGCCGAGGCGCCCGTGGTGCCCCGGCTCGGACGCCGCGTCGCCGCACTGTTCCGGCCCTACCGCGGGCGGATCGCCGTCACCGCCGTGCTCGTGATCGCGGGCGCGTCGCTCGGGGTGGTGCCGCCGCTCGTCGTCCAGCGCGTGTTCGACGACGCGCTCTTCCCGGTCGACGGCGGCGCGGTCGACATCCCCCTGCTCGTCCGCCTCGTCGTTCTCATGATCGCCCTGTACCTCGCCGGCGCGCTGGTCGGCGTGCTGCAGACCTGGTACACCTCCCGCATCGGCAATCGCGTGACGGGGGATCTGCGCGTTCGGATGTTCGATCACCTGCAGCGGATGGAGCTCGGCTTCTTCACGCGCACGAGGACGGGCGTCATCCAGTCCCGGCTGCAGAACGACGTCGGCGGCGTCTCCGGGGTGCTGACGAACACCGTCACGAGCATCCTCGGCAACACGGTGACCGTCGTCGCGTCGCTCGTCGCGATGATCCTCATCGACGGGCGGCTCACCCTCATCGCCCTCGTCATCATGCCGTTCCTCGTCGTCGTGCAGCGGCGGGTCGGGCAGGTGCGTGCGCGCATCGCCGCGCAGACGCAGCAGTCGCTCTCGGAGCTGACCGCCATCACGCAGGAGACGCTGAGCGTGTCGGGGATCCTCCTGTCGAAGTCGTTCAACCGGCAGCGGGCGGAGTCGGCGCGCTACGCGGAGGAGAACGCGAACCAGATCAGCCTCCAGGTGAGGCAGGCGATGAGCGGCCAGGGCTTCTTCGCCGTCGTGCAGGTGCTCATGGCGTCCGTCCCCGCCGTCATCTACCTCGTCGCCGGCCTCCTCCTCGCCGGCGACGCGGGCCAGCTCACGGCGGGGACGATCGTCGCGTTCACGACGGTGCAGGCACGGCTGCTGCAGCCGCTCACGAGCCTGATGCGCGTCGCGCTCGACGTCCAGACCTCGTCGGCGCTGTTCGCGCGCATCTTCGAGTACCTCGACATGAGGCCGGCGATCGCCGACGCCCCCGACGCGATCGACGTGGAGGACGCCCCCGGACCGATCGGGCGCGTGGAGTTCCGCGACGTGGTCTTCCGCTACCCGGATGCGGCGTCGGACGCCGTGCCCATCCTGCGGGGCGTGTCGTTCGTGGCCGAGCCGGGAGCGCACGTCGCGATCGTCGGGCCGTCCGGAGCCGGAAAGACGACCATGCTGTACCTGGCCCCGCGCCTGTACGAGGCGTCGGACGGCGAGGTGCTGTTCGGCGGGGAGGACGTGCGCCGTCTCACGCAGGAGTCGATCGTCGACCACATCGGCATCGTGTCGCAGGAGACCTACCTCTTCCACGCGACCGTGCGCGACAACCTCCGCTACGCCAAGCCCGACGCCTCGGACGAGGAGCTCGAGGAGGCATGCCGTCAGGCGAACATCCACCACATCGTCGAGGGGTTCGCGGACGGGTACGACACCGTGGTCGGCGAGCGCGGATACCGTCTGTCGGGCGGCGAGAAGCAGCGCATCGCCATCGCGCGGGTGCTGCTGAAGGACCCGCCCGTGCTGCTGCTCGACGAGGCCACGAGCGCGCTCGACACCGTCTCGGAGCGCATCGTGCAGGAGGCCATCGAGAACGCGGCCCGCGGGCGGACGACCATCTCGATCGCGCACCGGCTCTCCACGGTCGTCGACGCGGACGTCATCCACGTCGTCGACGCCGGCCGCATCGTCGAGTCGGGCACGCACGCCGCCCTCCTCGCGTCGGGCGGCCTGTACGCGGCGCTCGCCGCCGAGCAGCTCGCGGCGAGCCGCGACCTCGAGGACTGAGCGCGAGAGGCGTCCCGCCGGCTTCCGGCGAAGGTCGTCGCTCGGCCGGTCAGACGGGGGAGGCGAGCGCCTGGACCTCGTGCGCGAACGCGGCCAGGCGCGATCGCAGGGACGCGTCGGGATGGGCGTCTGCGATCGTCTGCAGCCGCGGGACGTCCATGCGGAGGATCTGTCCCGCTCGCGCCCGTCGCGCGGGATCGTGCGCGGCGAGGACGGCGAGGCCGTCGCGCATGGCCTCGAGGCACGCGAGGAACACGTCGCCGTCCGCCTCGCGTTGCGTGATCGACGTGCCGTCCGCCCGGACGCGCCACTGCACGACGACGTCGGGGAGCACGTCGAAGGCCCGGGCCAGCGTGTACATCCGCTGGGCGACGGCCTGATCCTCGTACAGCACGCCCTCCGGGAAGCGCAGACCGTGCGCGCGCCAGAACGCCGTGCGCGAGACCTTCGACCAGGCGACGACGTTGCCGGTCGCCTCGGGATGCCCGTCGAGCGTCACGCCCGTGCGGCGGGGGCTCGTCGCCTCGGCGACCCAGGGCTGCACGGGGCCGGGAAGGTAGCCGTCCCCGTCGGGACGCAGGCGCACGTACGCGCCGACGGCGAGGTCGCTGCCGCTCTCCTCGAGCGAGCCCACGAGCAGCTCGAGGGCGCGAGGGGTCATGACGTCGTCGGCGTCGAGGAACCCCAGGTACGGGGTCTCGACGAGATCGAGCGCCGTGTTGCGGGCGGCTCCGAGCCCGCGCCGGCGTCCGTGCGGCACGAGGCGGAAGCGATCGTCGAGGTCGGCGTAGCGGGCGAAGACCGCGCCCGTGCCGTCCCCGGACCCGTCGTCGACGAGGAGGGCGCGCCAGGCGACGAGGGTCTGCGCCCGCAGCGAGTCCAGGGCCGCCGGCGCGAACTCGGCGATGTTCCACCCCGGGACGATGACGGTCACGAGCGGCGGACGGATCACGGGTCGAGGCTAGCGCCCGACGGGAGCACAGGGCCCCTCGTGGCGTCATCGGACGGCTGCGACCGCGTCGGCCACGGCGTCGGCGACCGCGTCGAGGGAGCCTCGGTGCGTGTGGGGGAGCGTGAAGCGCACCGACGTCTGGGCGAGCTCCGGAGGGATGCCGAGCGCGACGAGCACATGCGACGGCTCGTCGCTCCCGGCGGCGCACGCCGAGCCGCTGGACGACACGACGCCCCGGCGTTCCAGCTCCAGCAGCACGGCCTCGCCGCTCGTCCCGGCGAACGTGAAGCTCGCGGTGCCCGGGAGGCGCGCGGTCGGATGGCCGGTGAGGCGCGCGGAGGGCACGCGGGCCAGGACGCGGTCGACGAACCCGTCGCGGACGGCGGCCACGTGCTCCGCGCGCCCGGCGCGCTCGGACTCGGCCAGCTCGAGCGCGACGGCGAAGCCCACGGCGTCGGCGACGGGCTCCGTGCCGCTGCGCCGGCCGCGCTGCTGCCCGCCGCCGTGCAGCAGAGGCTCGAGCGGGATGCGCCCGCGCACCGCGAGCACGCCCGTCCCCTTCGGCGCGCCCAGCTTGTGCCCGGCGAGCGCGATGGCGTCGGCGCCCGTGTCGCGCAGCGGCAGCCATCCCGCCGCCTGCACCGCGTCGAGGTGGAACGGCACGCGACGCTCGTGCGCGACGGCTGCGAGGGCCGGGGCGTCCTGCACCGTTCCGATCTCGTTGTTGGCCAGGCCGACGGAGACGACCGCCGTGTCGTCGCGGACGGCTTCCGCGAGGCCGCCGGGATCGACCCGGCCCGTCCCGTCGACGGGGACGAGCGTGACGTCGAACCCGTGGAACCGCTCCAGATACGCGGCGGACGCGAGGATCGACTCGTGCTCGATCGGCGTCGCGACGACGTGCCGGGCGCCGCGGGACTCCAGGGCGGCGAGCGAGACGCCCTTGACGGCCAGGTTGTTCGCCTCGGTGCCGCCCGAGGTGAAGACGACGTCGCCGCGACGCATCCCCAGCACGGCCGCCACGCGCCCCCGTGCGTCTTCAAGCGCCGTCGCCGCACGCTCGCCGACCGTGTGACGGCTCGACGGGTTCCCGAACTCGTCCGTGAGGTACGGCGTCATCGCCTCGAGCACCTCGGCGCGGACGGGCGTCGTGGCGGCGTTGTCCAGGTAGAGCATCGTGCGCGGCTCAGCCGACGCGGACGTCGAGGCCGAGGTCGATCGCGGGCGCCGAGTGGGTGAGCGCGCCCACGGAGACGACGTCGACGCCGGTCCCGGCGACGGCGCGCACGGTCTCGAGGTCGACGCCGCCCGACGCCTCCACCACGGCTCGGCCCGCGACGACGGCGACGCCGCGCCGCAGGTCGCCGAGGGCGAAGTTGTCGAGCATGATCGTGTGGACGCCGGCCGCGATCACGGGCTCGATCTGGTCGAGGCCGTCGACCTCGACCTCGACGTGCGTCGTGTGCGGCAGCCGCGCGATGGCCTCGCGCAGCGCCGTCGTCAGGTCGCGGCCTCCTGCGGTGAGCACGGCGAGGTGGTTGTCCTTGGCCATGACCGCGTCCGACAGCGAGTGGCGGTGATTGAAGCCGCCGCCGGATCGCACGGCGTGACGCTCGAACGCGCGCAGGCCCGGCGTCGTCTTCCTCGTGTCGACGATGCGCGCATGGGTGCCGGCCGTCTCCGCGACGAACCGGGCGGTGAGCGTCGCGACGCCGCTCATCCGCTGCGCGAAGTTCAGCCCGATCCGCTCGGCGGTGAGGATGCCGATGGCAGGCCCCGCGACCGTCGCGAGGACGGATCCGGTGGCGAACCGCGTGCCGTCGTCGACGAGCGCGTCGACCGAGATGCGCGGATCGGTCAGCCGGAACGCCGCCGCGAACACGTCGCCGCCGCTGAACACCCCGGGCTCGCGGGCGACCAGAGACGCCGTCGCGGTCGCGTCCGCGGGGATGAGCGCGGCGCTCGTGACGTCGCCCCAGGGCGCGTCCTCGGCGAGGGCGGCGCGCACCGCGGCGTCGACGACGGCCCGGGTCAGCACGACGCCGCCCGCGGGGGATCGGCACGACGCAGGAGCTCCGCCGCCCGGCGTCGGATCACGGCGCGGGATTCCGCGCGCGGCATCGATCCGGGCGCGGACGTCTCCTGCGTTGTGCGGCGGCGACGCCGCCGAGACCGGGGCGTCATCGTGTCCCGGCCGCGGCGAGCTCGGCGGCCGCCGCGCGAAGAGGGCGGGCGTCGGCGCGGAAGTGCGCGCCGACGGACGTCGTGCGGGCGAGTGCGGCCCGTGTCGTCTCGTGCGCCACCGTGAGGAGGCTCACGTCCTCGTGCGCGCGGACGCTCCGGGGAGCGGGAGCCCGGGACAGCCATCCTGCGATCACGGACGCGGCGTGCGCGAGGCCCGCGTCGTCGCGCACGAGCCCGACGTGCTCCCACATGAGCCGCTGCAGCGCCTGGCGGGAGAACCTCGGCCCGGCCGATGCGGACGTCCCGCCGATGCGCGTGGCGGGCCCGGATCCGGCCGCTGCTGCGCCGGTCCTCCCGCCCCGCGCTGCGGTGCGCGATGCTCCGCGCACCCCCGAGGCGATCGCGGCGGCGGCGCGCGCGCCGAACACGGCGCCTTCGAGCAGGGAGTTCGAGGCGAGGCGGTTGGCGCCGTGCACCCCCGTGCGCGCGCACTCGCCGACCGCGTACAGACCGGGGAGGGTCGTGCGTCCGTCGACGTCGGTCGCGACCCCGCCCATGAGGTAGTGCGCGGCCGGCGCGACGGGGACGGGGTCCCGCGCCCAGTCGATGCCGCGCTCGCGCATCGCCGCGGAGACGGTCGGGAAGCGCTCCTCGAGCAGGTCTCTCCCGAGCGCGGTGGCGTCGAGGTGCACGGGACGTCCTCCCTGCGACGCCATCCGCCGCGCGATGCTCCGCGCGACGACGTCGCGCGGAGCGAGCTCGCCGTCGGGATGCTCGTCGAAGGCGAACCGGCGGCCGTCGTCGTCGATGAGGACCGCGCCCTCTCCGCGGACGGCCTCCGACACGAGGAACGGCGCGCCGGCCGCGAGCACGGTCGGATGGAACTGCACGAACTCGAGGTCGGACACCGCGGCGCCCGCCCGCAGCGCCGCCGCGATGCCATCGGCGGTGGCGACGAGGGGGTTCGTCGTCCGCGCGTAGAGCTGGCCCGCGCCGCCCGTGGCCAGCACCACGGCATCCGCGCTGAGCGTCCGGACCCCGCCGTCGACGAGCACGCGAGCGCCTCCGATCCCGTCGTCCTCGCCCACGAGGTCGACGAGGAACGCGTGCTCGACGATCCGGACCCCCGCCGCCCGCACGGCCGAGACGAGCGCGTCCTCGATCGCGCGGCCCGTCGCATCCCCTCCCGCGTGCAGGATGCGCGGCGACGAGTGCGCTGCCTCGAGGCCGCGGCGCAGCCGGCCGTCGCCGTCCCGGTCGAAGGCGACGCCGAGCGCGATGAGGTCGCGCACCCTCTGCGGCCCCTCCGTGACGAGCACCTCCGCGGCCGGGCCGTCGCCCAGTCCCGCTCCCGCCGACAGGGTGTCGGCGAGGTGGTCCTCGACGCGGTCGTCGTCGAAGAGCGCGGCGGCGATCCCGCCCTGCGCGCAGCGTGTGGTGGAGTCGGAGACGGCGCCCTTCGTGACGAGCGCGACGTCGACCCCCGCGCGGGCGGCGTGCAGGGCGGTCGTGAGGCCCGCGACGCCGCTGCCCGCGACGATCGCGGTCGTCATGCCCGCACGTCCTCGCGCACGTCCTCCCGCACGGTGCCGCCCGGCTTCGCCGCGAGCATCCGCTCGAGGGCGATGCGCGCAGGGGCGGCCACGTCGGCGTCGACGGCGATGCGGTTCACGACCCGGCCCGCGACGAGCTCCTCGAGCACCCAGGCGAGATAGCCGGGGTGGATCCGGTACATCGTCGAGCACGGGCACACGACCGGGTCGAGGCAGAAGATCGTGTGCTGCGGGTGCAGGGCGGCGAGGCGTCGGACGAGGTTGACCTCGGTGCCGATCGCGAACGTCGTCGGCTCCGTCGCGGCCTCGATCGCCCTGCGGATGTGGTCGGTCGAGCCCGCCTCGTCGGCCGCGTCGACGACCTCCGTCGGGCATTCGGGATGCACGACCACGCGGACGCCCGGGTGCTCGGCGCGGGCCCGGTCGATCTGGCCGACCGTGAACCGCCGGTGCACGGAGCAGAACCCGTGCCACAGGACGACCTGTGCATCGCGCAGGTCGTCGGCGGTCGAACCGCCCAGCGCCTTGCGGGGGTTCCACATCGGCATCCGGTCGAGCGGCACGCCCATGGCCTTCGCCGTGTTGCGCCCGAGGTGCTGGTCGGGGAAGAACAGCACGCGCCGGCCGCGGGCGAACGCCCGCTCCAGGACCGTGCGGGCGTTCGACGACGTGCACACGATGCCGCCGTGCCGGCCGACGAAGCCCTTGATCGCCGCGGAGGAGTTCATGTAGGTCACGGGCACGACCGGGACCCGTCCGTCGGCGTCGGCGTCGTCGAGCGGCCCGAGGACGTCCTCCAGCTGCTCCCAGCACTCCTCGACCTGATCGATGTCCGCCATGTCGGCCATGGAGCAGCCCGCGGCGAGGTTCGGGAGGATCACGGCCTGTTCCGGCCCGGAGAGCAGGTCGGCGGTCTCAGCCATGAAGTGCACGCCGCAGAAGACGATCGCCTCGGCCTCGGGATGCGCCTTCGCGGCGTTCGCGAGCTGGAAGGAGTCGCCCACATGGTCGGCGTGCTGGACGACCTCGTCTCGCTGGTAGAAGTGGCCGAGCACGACGACGCGGTCGCCGAGCGCGCTCTTCGCCGCGCGGATGCGGTCGTGCAGCTCCGCCTCCGGCGCCTCGCGATACGCGCGGGGGAGGTCTCCCTGACGCGGCGCGCCGGCCGGGATGACGTCGCCCATCGAGGCGCCGGGGCCGTAGCCGGGGGCGTCGTCGAAGCTCCACGGGCCCGCGGCGAGCTCGGTCGAGCATGTCGAGCCGCTCGCGGCGCCGGCGGCGATCGCCTGGATCTCGTGATCGACGCTGGGGTCGACGGGGTGGGGACGGAGGACGAGCGCTGTCGCGGTCAAGGCGGGACCCCTGTTCATGTCGATTCGACTCTCGAGTCGCTTCGAGCACTACTTTAGGTCTAATCGACCTTAAAACAAAGGGGCGCTTCGCGGGGCGGACGACGTCAGCCGGGGAAGCCGGGGCCGCGGTCGGCGAGCTCGACCTCGGAGTTGTACCGGAAGAGGCGCGCGGGGCGATGCTTTCCCGTCCGGAACGACTCCGTGGGGATGAGCGCCTCCGACCCCTCGAGCAGGCGGCGGAAGTTCGACGGATCGAGGCGTCGCCCGAGCACGGCCTCGTACACCTCCCGCAGTTCCGAGAGGGTGAACTCGTCCGGCAGCAGGCCGTGCGCGATGCGGCTGTAGCCGACCTTGTTCCGCAGCCGCCACACCGCGTAGTCGACGATGCGGTTGTGGTCGAAGGCGAGCGCGGGCAGGTCGTCGACGTCGAACCACTCGACGTTCTCGGGGGCGTCGTCGGCCGCGCGCTGCGCGTCGACGAGATCGGAGCGCAGAAGTGCCCAGTACACGACCGACACGACGCGGGCCGGGGAGCGGTCGACGTCCCCGAACGCGTAGAGCTGCTCGAGATAGCTGGGGCTCAGCGCGGTCGTCTCCGCGAGCGTGCGCGCCGCGGCGTCGTCGAGCCCCTCCGCCTCGTCGAGCCATCCGCCCGGGAGCGCCCACGACCCGTCGAACGGATCGCGTGTGCGCCGGACGAGGGGGATCATGAGCGCGTCGGCGCCGGGCCGCGACCGCAGCGAGAAGATCACGGTCGAGACGGCGACACGGATGGCGGAGCTGTCGGATGGCGGGACGGACGTCACCCTTCGAGGGTAGGCGGATGCCGCGTCGGACACGTGACCGGAGCGGCTGCGACACGCTATGCTCGCTTCCCAGTGGCACGGGGTGTCCCATCCGGGACTGAGAGCACACCCGTAACGACCTGATCTCGTTAGGACGAGCGGAGGGATGTCGCTGATGGATGACGCACGCCTGTCGGAGTCCGGCCCGCCGGAGGGCACCGACTCCGAGCCGGGAGCCGTGATCGAGCTGCTGCGCGAGACCGCGCCGCTCGTGCAATGCGTGACCAATGCGGTGGTGGTCAACTTCACGGCGAACGCCCTGCTCGCCGTCGGGGCCTCGCCGGTGATGGCGGACGTCCCCGGCGAGGCGGGCGAGTGCGTGGGGGCCGCATCGGCACTGCTCGTGAACCTCGGCACGCCGTCCGGCGAGCAGCGGGAGGCGATGCTCGAGGCCGCGGAGGCGGCCGACGCATCCGGCACGCCCTGGGTGCTCGACCCCGTCGGCGTCGGCGCGCTCGGGCTGCGGACGGCGTTCGCGCAGCGGCTCATCGCGCTGCGGCCGACCGTCGTCCGCGGCAACGCATCGGAGATCCTCGCGCTGACGGGATCGGGCGCCGGAGGGCGAGGCGTCGACGCCGCCGACACGGTCGACGCCGCCATCGACGCCGCCGTCGCGCTCTCGGCCCGCACCGGATCGGTCGTCGCGGTCTCGGGAGAGGTCGACGCCGTCGTCGACGGGGACCGCGTCGTGCGGGTGGCCGGGGGCAGCGCGCTCCTCACGAGGGTCACCGGGGGCGGATGCTCCCTCGGCGCCGTCGTCGCGGCCGCTGTCGCCGCCGCGGGCTCCGGGCGGGCGGGGTCCGTCACCGCCCACGCGCTCTACGCCGTCGCCTCCGAGCGTGCGGCGGCCCGCGCCGAGGGCCCGGGGAGCTTCGCCGTCGCGTTCCTCGACGCGCTCGCCGCGGCGACCCCGGACGACCTGTCCGCTCACGCGCCGCGCATCGCCGCCGCCCCTCCCGGCGACGAGGCGAGGGGCGGCGGCGCATGACCCGGCCTCCCGTCGACCTGTCCGTCTACCTCGTCGCGGACGCCGCGACGATCTCCGGCCGATCGGTGGCCGACGTCGTCGCCGCGGCGGTGGACGGCGGCGCCTCGGCCGTGCAGGTGCGCGGCAAGGACCTCTCCGCGTCCGAGCTGCTCGCCGTCGTCGAGGCCTGTTCGGCGCACACCGCGGGGCGCGCCGCGCTGCTCGTCAACGACCGGGTGGACGTCTACCTCGCCGCGCGCGCCGCGGGGACGCCGGTCGACGGCGTGCACATCGGCCAGGACGACGTCCCCGCCGACGAGGCACGGGACGCCGTCGGGGACGAGGCGATCATCGGGCTCAGCGCGAGCCTTCCGGAGCACCTCGAAGCACTGCGCGCCGGCCCGTCGGGCGCGGTCGACTATCTGGGCGTCGGAGCCGTCCGGCCGACGCCGACGAAGAGGGACCATCCGGCTCCGCTCGGCTGGGAGGGGTTCTCCGCCTTCGCGAGGCGGGCGGACGGGATCCCGTGCGTGGCGATCGGCGGCGTCGGCCCGGGAGACGCCGTCCCTGCGCGCCGCGCGGGCGCCGCGGGGATCGCCGTGGTCCGCGCCATCTGCTCCGCCGATGACCCGGCGGCTGCGGCGGCGGCACTGCGCGCCGAATGGGAGCACGCGCGATGACGCACGTGCCGAACGTGCTCTCGATCGCCGGATCCGACCCGTCGGGAGGCGCCGGCATCCAGGCCGACCTCAAATCGATCATGGCCTGCGGCGGCTACGGGATGGCGGCGATCACGTCGCTCACGGCACAGAACACGCACGGCGTGTCCGGGGTGCACGTGCCTCCCGCGGCGTTCCTGCGCGAGCAGCTCGATGCCGTGGCCGCCGACGTGCGCATCGACGCGGTCAAGATCGGGATGCTCGGCACGGCCGAGGTCGTCGAGACGGTGACGGCGTGGCTGCGATCGCTCGGGACCCGTCCGGTCGTCGTGCTCGATCCCGTCATGGCCGCCACGAGCGGCGACAGTCTCCTCGAGGCGGGGGCGGGACGCGCGCTCCTCGGCCTCCTCCCTCTCGTCGACGTCGTGACGCCCAACGTGCCCGAGCTGGCGGCGCTGGGAGGGGAGCCCGTCGCGCACACCTGGCCGGACGTGCTCGACCGGGCACGGGCGCTCGCCGCGGCTCAGGGCGTGCTCGTGCTCGCGAAGGGCGGTCACCTCGACGGTCCGGAGTGCCCCGACGCCCTCGTGGGCGTGTCGGGCGTCGTCGCGGAGTTCGGGGGCCGGCGCATCGACACCGCGGACACGCACGGCACGGGATGCTCGCTCTCGGCCGCTCTCGCGACGCTGCGTGCGCGCACGGACGACTGGGGCTGGGCGACGCGTCTCGCCCGCGACTGGGTGCGCGGCGCGATCGACGCCGCGGCGTCCCTCGACGTGGGGCAGCCGGGCGGGCACGGCCCGCTGCATCACGGCTCTGCGCTCTGGGCGGGGGCCGGCGTTCCGCGTCGCGAGGCGGAGCTCGACGCCTGGTGGGAGGACATCTCCGACCTCCGCGAGAGCATCGACGACGTGTGGTTCGTCCGGGCGCTCGCCGACGGCACGCTCTCGCAGGAGGACTTCGCGCACTATCTCGCCCAGGACTCCCTGTACCTGCGCGCCTACTCCCGCGTGCTGAACGGGGCGGGCGAGCTCGCCCCGACGCTCGACGAGCAGGTGTTCTGGACGCGGTCGGCCCACACGTGTCTTGCGACCGAGCTCTCGCTGCACCGGTCGCGGCTCGCCGGCGACGAGCCGACCCCCTCCCGGGAGACGACGGCGTACCTGGACCATCTGCGCTCCGCGGCGGGCTCGGGCGAGTACCGGACGCTCGTCGCCGCGGTGCTTCCCTGCTTCTGGCTGTACCAGGACATCGGCGCACGGCTCGCCGCGGCGAGCCGTCCCGGCCATCCCTACGACGACTGGCTCGCGACGTACTCGTCCGACGCGTTCGAGCTCTCCGTGCGCGAGGCGATCCGGTGGGCGCAGCGGGCCGCGCGCGCAGCGGGAGACGACGAGCTGCGGCGCATGCGCGCCGCCTTCGAAGCGTCCGCACGCCACGAGCTGGCCTTCTTCGCGCAGAATGGCGCATCGGCGACAGGCCATCCCGGCTATCATCGAGACCACAACTGAACGACCATCCACCCGTCACGGGAGAACGCCGCCCCGCGCGGCTGCCGTAGGAGCAAATCCTCCCGGAATCTCTCAGGCCCACGTACCGTGGCGGCAGGTCACTCTGGAAAGCGGCGCTCCGAGCGCCCGCCGACGGGGCAAGCGGCGTTGCGGCGCCGCGGAAACTCTCAGGCCGATGACAGAGCGGGAGGAACTCATCGCTCCCTCACGGCGAGGGCGCAGACGACGGGAGTTCCTCGATGTCAGACACGGCGGCAGACGACAGTGGGCCGGGTCGTGGACGGGCGGCGTCCCTCGTGAGCGGACCGTACATCGGCGTCTTCGACCTCTTCACGATCGGGATCGGGCCGTCGAGCTCGCACACGGTCGGGCCCATGCGCGCGGCCGCCGACTTCGTGTCGCGGCTGGGCGGCGGGCTCTCCGGGGTCGCGGCCCTCGACGTGGAGCTCTTCGGCTCGCTCGCCGCGACGGGGGCGGGACACGGAACGCCGTCCGCGGTGCTGCTGGGGCTCGAGGGATGTCTTCCCGACACGATCCGGGCGGACGAGGTCGAGGCGCGCGCGGCTCGGATCGACCGGGAGCGCACGGTGCGTCTCGGAGGCGCGCTCGACGTCCCCCTCAGCACGCGCGACGTCCGCCTCGCCCCACTCACGGTGCTGTCCCGCCACACGAACGCCCTGCGGCTCACGGCGCGCCGGGACGACGGGACCGTCGTCGACCGGGCCGTGTACTTCTCTGTGGGCGGCGGGTTCATCGTCCGCGAGGGCGAGGAGCAGCCGTCCGCGGAGGACGCAGCCGTCCCCCACCCGTTCACGACCGCCGCCGAACTGCTCGCGATCTGCGCGGCGGAGCGCGTGGGCATCGCGGAGATCGCGTGGCGCAACGAGACGGCGCTCCGGCCGCCGGCCGACGTCCGTGCGGGCGTGCTGCGCATCCGAGACGCCATGGACGAGTGCGTCGCGGCGGGGACGAGGACCGGGGGCGAGCTGCCGGGCGGTCTCGGCGTGCGGCGGCGCGCGCCGCAGTGGCACGAGCGACTCCGGCACGACGACCCCGACCGCAGCCCCGCGTTCGCGCAGGAGTGGGCGAACCTCGTCGCGCTCGCCGTGAACGAGGAGAACGCCGCGGGCGGCCGCGTCGTCACCGCGCCCACGAACGGCGCCGCGGGGATCGTCCCCGCCGTGCTCCACCACGCCCGGCGTTACTCGCCTGCCGCGCTGTCGGGGACGACGGACGACGACATCGTCGTCGAGTTCCTCCTGACCGCGGCGACCATCGGAGCGATCTACAAGACGCGCGCGTCGATCTCCGGCGCGGAGGTGGGATGCCAGGGCGAGGTCGGCTCCGCGTCGTCGATGGCCGCGGCGGCGCTCGCCGCCGTGCTCGGGGGAACGCCGGCCCAGGTCGAGAACGCGGCGGAGATCGCCATGGAGCACAATCTCGGGCTCACGTGCGACCCGGTGGGAGGGCTCGTGCAGATCCCGTGCATCGAGCGGAACGCGATCGCCGCCGGAAAGGCCGTCAATGCGGCCAAGATGGCCATGTGGGGCGACGGCGCGCATCGGGTCTCGCTCGACACCGTCATCGAGACCATGCGGCAGACCGGCCGCGATATGAGCCACAAGTACAAGGAGACCGCGATGGGCGGACTCGCCGTCAACGTGGTCGAATGCTGAGGAGATCCGCGTGAGCACAGAAGAATCGACGTCGACGTCATCGGAGGAGCTGCGCCAGACGCCGTTGCGGGCGGAGCACGAGGCGCTCGGCGCCTCCTTCACGGACTTCGGCGGCTGGTGGATGCCGGTGCGCTACACGTCGGACCTCGCCGAGCACCACGCCGTGCGCACGGCGGCGGGGCTGTTCGACATCTCGCACATGGGCGAGCTGTTCGTGCGGGGCAGCGGCGCCGGGACGTTCCTCGACTACGCGCTGGCCGGACGTCTCTCGGCGGTCGCGGTCGGGCGCGCGAAGTACACGATGATCCTCGCCGAGGACGGCGGCATCGTCGACGACCTCGTCGTCTACCGGCTCGGAGACGAGGAGTTCCTCGTCATCGCGAACGCCGGCAACCGCGACACCGTCGCGTCCGAGCTCTCGGCCCGGATCGCGGGATTCGACGCCACGTTCGAGGACGCATCCGACCGCTACGCGCTGATCGCCCTGCAGGGTCCCGAGGCTGCGACCGTTCTCGGCGCGACGGCGGGTGTGACCGACCTGGGCGCCTCGCTGGAGGCGTTGCGCAACTATGCGTGGACCGACGCGCTCTTCGACGGCGCCCCGGTGCTCGTGGCCCGGACGGGCTACACGGGGGAGGACGGCTTCGAGCTCTGCATCGCCGCGGACCGCGCGGCGGGCCTGTGGCGGGCGCTTCTGGAGTCGGGAACGCCGCACGGTCTCGTCCCCGCCGGGCTCGCGGCACGGGACACGCTGCGTCTCGAGGCGGGCATGCCGCTCTACGGGCACGAGCTCGCCCGCGACATCTTCCCCTCTCAGGCCGGGCTCGGTCGCGTCGTCGCGGCCGACAAGGGCGACTTCATCGGCCGCGGGGCGCTCGACGAGCGCCCCGAGACGCGCGTGCTCGTCGGCCTCGTGACGGAGGGACGACGCGCGGGCCGCCCCGGCTACGGCGTGTACCGCGGCGACGAGCTCGTCGGAGAGATCACGAGCGGGGCGCTGAGCCCGACGCTCGGTCATCCCATCGCCCTCGCGTACGTGGACCGCGATGCCGCGGCCGCCGAAGACCTGTCCATCGATGTGCGCGGCACGCGCATCGCCGCCCGGCTCACCGCCCTGCCCTTCTACCGGAGGAACACATGACCGACCTCAACGCGCTGCTCTACACGAACGAGCACGAGTGGATCCGCATCGACGACGACATCGCGACGATCGGCATCACCGACTACGCGGCCGACCAGCTCGGCGACATCGTCTACGTCGACCTGCCCGCCCAGGGCGGCACGGTGACGTCGGGGCAGGTGATGGGGGAGATCGAGTCGACCAAGTCCGTCTCCGAGCTCTACGCGCCCGTGGACGGCGTCGTCGTCGAGGTCAACGGCGAGGTCGACGTCAATCCCGGCCTCGTGAACGAGTCGCCGTTCGCGCGCGCCTGGCTCGTGAGGGTGCGCCTCTCGGGCGACGTCCCCGCGCTTCTCGACCGTGCGGCCTACGCCGAGCTCACGGGCGGCGAGGCGTGAGCGCGTTCGGACACGGAGCGTATGCCGCGCGCCACATCGGCACGACACCCGACGACCGGGAGCGGATGCTCGCGGCGACCGGCCTCGTGCGCGAGGACGACGACGAGCGCGACGCGGCCGGCGTGCTGATGGACGCGGCGGTGCCCGGCGTCATCCGCGGCCGGGGCGACGCCGGAGCGCGCGTCCCGGAGGACGGCGTCTCGGAGGCCGAGGCGCTCGCCGAGCTGCGCGCGCTCGCGAGCCGGAACCGGGTGCTCTCGCCCATGATCGGTCTCGGCTACAGCGACACGCTGACCCCGTCGGTCATCCAGCGGAACGTGCTCGAGAACCCTTCCTGGTACACCGCCTACACGCCGTACCAGCCCGAGATCTCCCAGGGCAGGCTCGAGGCGCTGCTGAACTTCCAGACGATGGTCGCCGATCTCGCCGGGCTCCCCGTCGCGAACGCGTCGATGCTCGACGAGGCGACGGCCGCCGTCGAGGGGATGCTCGTCGCCCGGCGGGCCGTGCGCGGAGGATCCGACGTGTTCGTCGTCGACGCCGACGCGCTGCCGCAGACGAAGGCCGTGCTGCGCGTGCGTGCCGAGGCCGTCGGGATCGAGCTCGTGGAGCTCGACCTCGCGGGCGGCGACGCGCTGCCCGAATCGCTGTTCGGGGCGCTCGTCCAGTACCCCGGAGCGTCCGGCCGCGTGTGGAACCCGCAGGGCGTCATCGACGCCGTGCACGTCGCGGGCGGCCAGGCGGTGGTCGCCGCCGACCTGCTCGCCCTCACGCTCATCGCCTCGCCCGGCTCGCTCGGCGCGGACGTCGTCGTCGGCTCGACGCAGCGTTTCGGCGTGCCGCTCGGCTTCGGCGGTCCGCACGCGGGGTACATGGTCGTGCGCCCGGGCCTCGAACGGCAGCTGCCCGGCCGCCTCGTGGGCGTCTCGAAGGACGCCGACGGGCAGCTCGCCCACCGCCTCGCGCTGCAGACGCGCGAGCAGCACATCCGCCGGGAGAAGGCGACGAGCAACATCTGCACGGCGCAGGTGCTCCTCGCCGTCATGGCGGCCATGTACGCGGTCTACCACGGGCCCGACGGGCTCCGGGCGATCGCGTCGGGCATCGGCCTGCGCACGGCGCTCCTGCGCGACCAGCTCGCGGAGGGCGGTGCCGAGGTGGTGAACGACGCCGTGTTCGACACGCTGCAGGTGCGCGTGCCGGGGGAGGCCGCGGATGTCGTGGCGCGTGCGCACGGGGGCGGCGTGCTGCTGCGGCTCGTGGACGACGACACGGTGGGCATCTCCGTCGGCGAGGCCACGACGGGAGACGACCTCGGCATCGTCCGGGCGGCGTTCGGTCTCCCGGACGTGGGCGGGTTCCGCGCCATGAGTCTCGCGGATCTCCGCCTCCCGCGAGAGCTCGTTCGTCGCGACGACTACCTCACCCATCCGGTCTTCCACGCGCACCGTTCGGAGACGTCGATGATGCGCTACCTGAAGCGCCTCGCCGACAAGGACTACGCGCTCGACCGCGGCATGATCCCCCTCGGCTCGTGCACGATGAAGCTCAACGCGGCGACCGCGATGGCCGCGATCAGCTGGCCGGAGTTCGGCCGCATCCATCCCTTCGCCCCCCGGGAGGACGCGGCCGGCTACCTCGCGCTCATCGACCAGCTCGAGACGTGGCTCGCCGACCTCACGGGCTACGACGCGGTGTCGCTGCAGCCGAACGCGGGGTCGCAGGGAGAGCTGGCGGGCCTCCTCGCCATCCGCGGCTACCACCGCTCGCGCGGCGACGCCGGGCGCGACGTGTGCCTCATCCCGTCGTCCGCCCACGGGACGAACGCGGCGTCCGCGGTCCTCGCGGGCCTCCGCGTCGTCGTCGTGGCCTGCGACGAACGCGGAAACGTCGACCTCGGCGACCTGCGCGCGAAGATCGCGGCCCATGCGGACGCGCTCGCCGCGCTCATGATCACGTACCCGTCGACGCACGGCGTGTACGAGC